>JADFKK010000076.1 GCA_022564995.1 Planctomycetota bacterium
TTCCTGATCGCTGGGGGCATCTTTTTCTTCATTCCAAAACGACACCCTCACGCGATAGGTGTTGTCGCTGTTGACGAAGACCGTGATGTTGTCGGGGTCTTCAATCAGCTCCTCGAGGGGCTCGGCCACGCTGGCCGCTTCCTCCTGCTCGCTGGCCGGGCTCGTGAAGGCCGCTTCGACGTGAAACGCCGCGGTGACCATGAAAAAGATCAACAGCAGAAACGTCACGTCGACCATCGGCGTCATGTCAACTTCGTTTTCTTCTTCTTCTTCGTCGTTACGACGCCGGCCAAAGTCGAACGGCGGCTCGTCGTTCTCGTCGTCTTCCAAAAACGCCGCGGTTGATTGGAGCCCCGTTGATTGGAGCCCCGTTGATCGCGGCTCGGCTGACCTCGGCTCGGCTACTTGAGGCACAACGACCCCTTGGCCGCATTTCTTGCATTTGACTTTGGCTCCGGCCAGTCGGTCGGCGGCCGACATCGCGGTGTTACAGTGTTGACAATGGAAACGAATGCTCATGGCGCTATCTCACTTCCTCCACCGCCAGGTGAACATTTTCCAGGCCTTCGATCTCCGCGAGAGCCCGCTTGACGCGCTCGATGTGTCGCCAGTGAACGCCTTTGCCCGCCTTGATGAGCACCTCGCTCTTGTCGGCTTTCAGGCCGGCAGCGACCACCTCGCGAATGGCTTCGGCCTGCTGAAGGTCGTCGCCGGAAAGGGCGTCCTTCCGGCCGGCCAGAAAAATCTCCGCCCCGGCCTGCCCGTCGCGCTTGATCGTGATCTCGACGCACGAACTGACGTCGACCCCCCGTCCGTGTCGGGCCTTGGCCAGGGGAACATCAGCGGATTTGGCCAGCGTCGAGGAAACGATGAAGAAAATCAGCAGCAGAAAGGTGATGTCGATCATCGGCGTGATGTCCATTTCGCCGCTGTCCTCAACGCGGCGGCGCGGAATCACGGGGCCTTCGTCCAGATCAGGGACGTTGTCGACGACATGGTCAACAGCGGCAGGCGACAGATCAGATGGCAGTTCAGGCGGCATGGCGTTACTTTCCCGCCACCGATGACGCGGCAGTTCTTGAGGCCGCGGCCTTGGCCTTGGCCTGCGTCTGCGACTTCGACTGGGTCGCTGCGGCCAGCGCGTCTTTGAACGATTCAAAGAATCGGGTTAGGCCAAACCCCACCAGATCTTCCATCTTGCGAATTCGCACGTTGATGGCGGCCGTGCAAAACACCAGCGGAATGGCAATCGCCAGACCGCAGGCCGTGGTAATCAGGGCCAGTTGAATGTCGCCAGCCAACATCGCCGAGTCGACCTTTTGCCCGCTGCTCAACGTGTGGAAGGCGCCCATCATGCCGATGACCGTGCCCAGCAGGCCGACCATCGGAGCCGTTTTAATCACGGTCGAGACCCAACTCAGGCGATACTCCAAGTCGGCCAGCACGTCTCGTCCAAAGCGGTCGGCGACCAGACGCCGCACTTTGGCATATCCCAACTCGCGGTTACCGACGGCCAACAGCGCCAACTGCGGCATCGCCCGGCGATCGCCTTCACAGAGCTCGGCCACGCCGTCGAAATCTCCTGCTTCGAGACAATCGTCGATTCCGTCGAGAAAATCGGCCTGCTGATCCTCGTCGCGAAATCGGGTGTGGGCCACTCGTCGCCAAACGATGACGACACAAAACGCACCCCACAGGGCCACCATGCCCAAGACGGCATAGATGATGTACCCGACGTACTCATTAAGCTTCGAAAGATCGGGCCCCGCCGCCAGCAGCGTTGCCCCATGGTACAGATGGCCGTAAAACAAATTGCTCATGCTTCAAATTCTCAGCTCTCTTGAATAGTCCGCGGTGGAAAGTGACGCCGCGCGCGACCACTGGTCGCGGCTTTACACGGTGTTGAAATCCAAAACTCACTCCTCCGATGGCGCTTTGCGATACGGCTGCGCATGCACGTAAAACTCAAACCCGCCGCCGCCGACACGCACTCGAAAGACGGTTCGCAAGACATGCACCAACCGGCGCCCGGCGGCCTCGTAGGCAACTTTTTCCATCTTGTCCATGTCGTTCACCAATTTGATGGGGTAAAACTGCATCCAACGATCGCGCGGGCCGATGCTGATGCCGGCGTCGGTCAGCAGCTTCCGGTCGGCCGCCCTCAGGCTGCCATCTTGCCACTCGAATCGGGAGCGCCGCTCGTCGGCCCGAGAGCCAGTACGCGGCACGCCCTTCCCGCTCGAAAAACCGCTGGCGTAGGAAATCTCGTCATCGTTTCTACGCACCACGGCCAACTCGATCTTGAAATAATCGAGCTGCTTCGCGTAATTCTTGATGGTCGTATTCAGGAAGTTGATCTTCCAACGCTCAGATCGCGGAATCGCATTTTCCGTGCCTCCGTCGCCATGCTTGGGGCCCTTTCCTCGGCCGCCCAGCCCCCGGCCACCCGAGACGGTATCGCCCTGCAGGTTCGGATTATCGATGCTGAAACTCACTCTCCCCACGGCGTCCAGAATTGCCTGCTCCGTTTGTTCCAAGCTCGGCGGGGCAAGCTGCGCCACCTCTTCCACGCCCGGCGCCTTCAAGTCGTCGTTGTTACCGAAGGCCTCTTCCAGTCCACCCTCGGCCGCCGGCAGCGACATGATCACGGTCTGCACAGGCTGAAATATCTGATAAGTGAGCCAGACCACAAACAGCGCCGCCACCAGCACGGTCACGAAGATCACCATCGCGATCAGCAAGCTGGCGACCTGTTCGTTACGCGGAACCTGCAATTCAAAGCTCTTCGCGCGGCGCGATCGGCTGCCGGTCGGCGGAGTTGCGGTGCTCATTTGATAAACTCCGCATCGGGCCGAATCGAGCGATACCACGTCTTCCAACGGTTGATCGAACGCAGAATCGGCACCTGTGCGTTGATCGACTCGCCCGGCTCTTTTTCGGGGATGCCGAATCCGTCGAATCGCCGGCTGATCAGCCGTAGCGAGTCGCGCGCCTTGACCACCACCCGCCAGTCCGGATCGGTCAGCCCGTAAATCAGCGTCGGCACATTGTCTAGGTCGCGGGTTTTGCCGAGAGCTTCGGCCGCGATCATCCGGGCCTGCCACTCACCGCTGGCCAAGATGCGTCGAAATCGCTCCGCCATCGCCGTGAGCGTGGCCCGATCGGTAATGGCCAGCAGTTGATTGCCGTAGGTCACGGCATCCTTGTAATCTTCCTTATTCTTCAGCCCGGCTGCGAGAATTTTCATCTGCTCGTCGACGTCGGCGATGATTTTATTCGACAGAAGCGATGGCCCGCCGAGCGTGCCGCCCTTGAGAGGTGGCAGCCGCTTGATGCTCTTCTGCGTCGAGCGCAGCAGGAATAAAACCGCAAAGGCCGTATCGACGATGCGGCCCTTGCTCTTCCAACTTCCCCGCTCGTCGCCTTTGCTCTCCTGCGAGCGCCGCAGGTAATTCACCCCTTTGTCATACCAGAGGGATTTGGAGACGCCTTCGGCCTTCTCGCGAAAGCTGTAATACCGTTCCAGGGCATACAGGTAATAGTGCGTGAAGCCCGCCGGATCGATCTCGAAGTTACTGCCGATCCAGGCATTGCCCTTGCGCTTGGCTTTGGTGAGCCGTTTCAGGTCGACCTCGGCGGCCAGAACCTTGCCCGGTGTGCCTTTCTTAGGTTTGATCCGCAGCGCGTCGGGCAGACCGTCGCTATCCGCGCCGCGCCCCGCGGTAACCCCCAACATATCGGCACAGATGTACAGGCTGCCCGTGCCGGCCACCGCCAGCGAGAGCCGCACCTCCGGCTGGGCGATCGGTGTGTAGTTACCCGGGTCAACGGCCTGATAACCGAAGCCGCCGCTGGGATCTTGCGTGCGAATCAGCCAGTTGGTCACCTTTTTGATCGAGCTGCGCGACGGCTGCACGCCGACGGCCAGGGCTTCCCAATAGGCCAGCACGGGATACTGGGTCATTGAAGTATCGCCGACGTCTTTGCGCGGATATCCGAAACCGCCGTGGCCCCGTTGCCGCAGTTCAAAAGACTTGACGAGCGTTTCAATCTCGGTGCGGTATTTCAGTCCGGGGTTTTTCGTCGCGTTTTCCAGCGAGCAGAGAAAGATAACGGCGATTCCGGTGCTGTAGACAATGCTTTCGCCTCCCCTGGCGGCGATCTTCTCCGGGCCGCTTTTGCAATACGCCTGGCATTTATCGAGCGCTTCCTTGACTTTCTTGTGGCCGGGATGGCCGGCCTTGACGAAGGCCAGCCCCACCAGACACTTCCCGCCCAGGGATCGCGAATAGGGCGTGTCTTTTGCGCCCTTCAGGTAGACCAGAGCGGCTCGAACCATCGTCTGGACTTGCGGGCTTTCCGGCGTAAACCCGGCCGCCCCCGCTGTGTTGGCGAACAGCAAGGCCGCGAAACAGAGGATCATCGGCAATAAGCGTCGGGTCATGAAAGTCGCTCCAAAAAGAGGGCGCAGGGAATCATCCCGAAACGCCAATCCCCAGCCCCCGATTTCTAAGCCCTTGAACGCTAAGCCTCTGACGAGAATCCTGTTCCAACAACATCGCCGAACATCCGGCTACAACATCCAGCTACGGCGGCCCACTCTGGTTTGATCCTATCCATCCGGCCCCCCAATGTCAAGCACGCCAGCGTGGCGCAAGTCCTTTGCTGATAGTGTCTTTAGGAGCCTGTTGAAGAAATCCTAATCCTAGCCCGAAGCGAAAGTTTTGAAGTTGCGCAAATCAGCCGCGGAGCGGCGACATCAAATAGCCTGGGGCGCGAGCCCCAGGAAATCGTGGTCGAATTGAATTCAAAAAGCCCCGGAGGGGCGACATCGGATGAAATCGCACTGTGTGTCGCCCCTCCGGGGCTTTCCACTGGATAATCGACATTATCCCTGGGGCTCACGCCCCAGGCTATTTGATGCCGTCCCTCCGGGACTAAAAAATGAGCAACTTCAAGACTTACGCTTCGGGCTATTGTTCCAGGCAGTCAACCCTGATTCTTACGCCGCGCTAGCAGAGCGTTCGTTAATTCACCGCCCTGGCCTCGACGTCGCCCGATGCGGGAAATCGACTCGCCGGTTAGTATGAGGCATCGACCTCATCGCGAAAACAGGGCAAAGTATGTCTATGTCGTATTGGCAAGAAAAAGTGGTCATTGTCACCGGCGCCTCGCGGGGCTTCGGCAAGGTGCTGGCCGGTTCGTTCGCCGAGGCGGGCGCGAGCGTGGTCCTGGCCGCTCGCGGAGGCGAACCGCTCGAAGCGGCGGCCGAAGGGGCCCGCCGGAGGGGCGGACAGGCGTTGGCTGTGCCGACCGACGTGACCGATCAATCGCAGGTCGAGGCGATGATCGCCGCAACCATCGAGCGGTTTGGAAGAATCGACGCGCTGGTGAATAACGCCGGGCGTTCGCCGCGGGGTGATCTGGCCCACACCACCGCAGAGGACTTCGGCGAACTGATGGAACTGAATCTGCTGGGGGCCGTTCGCTGCACGCAGGCGGCGCTGCCGCATTTGCTCGCGGCCCGCGGGCACGTGGTCAACATCGGCTCGCTGGCCTCGAAGGCCGCCGCGCGGTGGGGCGGGGCGTATTCCGCAACCAAGTTTGCGCTGGCCGCCTATTCGCAGCAGTTGCGGATGGAGTTGGAAGACGACGGCTTGCACGTGTTGTTGGTGTGCCCGGGCCCGATCGCCGGCAACAACCCCCGCGAGCGATCCGAAGAAGAGCTGGCCGGCCTGCCATCGGCCGCCCGCCAGCCTGGCAGCGGCGCGCGGCTGAAGCGGCTCGCCCCAGAGCAGGTCGCCGCCGAAGTGTTGCGGGCTTGCCAGCGCCGCCGCAAGGAACTGATCATCCCGTGGCGCGCGAGGCTGCTGTTTGTGCTCTCCGCGGTGTCCCCAAATTGGGGAGACTGGCTACTTCGCAAGATGACGTAAGTTGGGGTGGCGCATCACAAGAAAACCCTAGCCTCCGCCGGGAGGCGGGGGTTTCGCTGCAAGATGACGTGAGTTGGCGCGTCGCATCACAAGAAAACCCCCGCCTTCCGGCGGAGGCTAGAGGCGGAGGCTAGAGGCGGAGGCTAGAGGCGGAGGCTAGGGGTTTCGCTATGAGTGAACTTGGTCCCGTGACGTATAATTCCCTGGGCCGTTTCCCACCAACGGCCGACGCCAGTGGGAGAGCAACATGCAAAAAGTTCTGTTATGCGGCGGCGGAAAAATCGGCCGCATGATTACCAAGCTGCTCGCCGGCAGTGGTGACTACGAAGTGACGGTCGCCGACTTCAGCGAGAAGGCCCTGGAGCGAATTGGCAAACAAACCAATGTCGACGCGTTGCGGCTCGACGCCACCAGCCACGACGAACTGTCTGCCGCGATGCGAGGCCGCGACGTGGTGCTCTCCGCGCTGAGCTATCATTTTAATCCGCTGGTGGCCCAGGTGGCGCTCGAGCAAGGTCTCTGCTATTTCGACCTCACCGAAGATATCGAGACCACCCACAAGGTCCGCGCCGTCTCAAAGGAGGCCCGGCCGGGACAGATTTTCATGCCGCAGTGTGGGCTGGCCCCCGGGTTCGTGTCGATCGTTGCCAATGCCCTCACCCGACACTTCGACAAGCTCGATCAGGTTTTCATGCGGGTCGGCGCGCTGCCGCAGTTTCCCTCGAACGCCTTGAAGTATAACCTCACCTGGTCGACCGACGGGCTGATCAACGAGTATTGCAATTCCTGTGAGGCGATCCACGACTCAGAGCGCCGAGACGTGCTGCCGTTGGAAGGGCTGGAGCATTTTTCGCTCGACGGCGTGCGTTACGAGGCTTTCAACACGTCCGGCGGCTTGGGCACGCTGTGCGAAACGCTCGACGGCAAGGTCCGCGAGCTGAATTACAAGACGGTCCGTTACTTGGGCCACCGCGAGCTGATGGCCTTTCTGGTCAACGATCTGCGGCTCAGCCAGCGGCGCGAGATTCTCAAAGACATTCTGGAGCACGCCATTCCGATCACGTTGCAAGACGTAGTCATCGTGTTTTGCACGGTGGCCGGCTGGCGCAAGGGGCAGCTCGTGCAATTGAGCGACGCCCGCAAGATTTATCAGGACACGATCGACGGCGAGACGTGGAGCGCGATTCAATTGACCACCGCCGCCGGGCTGTGTGCGGTGGTCGATTTGCATCGCGAGGGGAAGCTGCCCGAGCAGGGCTTCGTGCGCCAGGAGCAAGTCGACCTGGAGGAGTTTCTCGACAACCGCTTCGGCCGGCGGTATCGCTCCAAGATTTCCTCGCGGTTTGTGCTCGAGGCCGGCTCGGCGGAAGAGCAAGACGATGCGGCAAGATAGAGGCGAGCCGCGGGCGTTAGCCCGGGGGTGTTACGTTCGCTCCCTACGAAACTACGTATCGCCAAGGAGAAAACGATGAGTGACCTGCGCGATGTTTTGGACCGCTTGGGTGTGCCGAGGGATGTGGTGGCGGTGGCATCCGGCAAATCGTGGCGGGCCGGCGCTGGTCCGCAGCTTGAGGTCTGTTCGCCGATCGATGGCTCGCCGCTGGTGTCGATGAACGAGGCCACGCCCGACGACGTGAGCGAGCTTTGCCGCTCGGCTCACGAGGCGTTTCTCGTTTGGCGAACCGTCCCCGCTCCGCAGCGCGGCCAGTTCGTTCGCCGCATCGGCATGAGGTTGCGCGAGGTGAAAGAAGACCTGGCCACCGTCGTCACCTGGGAGTCCGGAAAAATCTATCAGGAATCGCTCGGCGAAGTGCAGGAGATGATCGACATCTGCGACTTCGCCGTGGGGCTGAGCCGGCAGCTTTACGGCCTGTCAATCGCCAGCGAACGGCCCCAGCATCGGCTGGCCGAGCAGTGGCATCCGCTCGGCCCGGTCGGCGTGATCAGCGCGTTCAACTTTCCCGTGGCCGTATGGGCCTGGAACGCCATGCTGGCGCTGGTCTGCGGCGACACGATTGTCTGGAAGCCGTCGCCGAGGGCGCCCCTGTGTGCGGCGGCCTGCCAGGCGATTGTTAGCAGCGTGCTCGACGAAATGCCCGAGGTGCCGCCGGCGGTTAGCAACATCGCGATCGGCCGCACGCAGCTCGGCGAAGCGGTCGCGTCGGCCGAATTGCTGCCGCTGGTGTCCGCCACCGGTTCGACTGCGATGGGGCGAGCGGTGGCCCAAACAGTCGCCGCGCGGCTGGGGCGTTCGCTGTTGGAACTTGGCGGCAACAACGGCATGATCGTTGCGCCGTCGGCCGACTTGGACCTGACGCTGCGAGCGGCCGTCTTCTCGGCGGTCGGCACCTGCGGACAACGCTGCACTTCGCTGCGGCGGTTGATCGCCCATCGCAGTATCGCCGATGAACTGCTGGCCCGGCTGATCAAGGTGTATGAAAACTTACCGATCGGCAATCCGCTCGACGAGCGCGTGTTGGTCGGGCCGCTCGTCGACCCACGGGCCGGCGAGGCGATGGACGCGGCGCTAGAACAAGCCAAGGAACAAGGCGGCACGATCCACGGCGGCGGGCGCGTGACTGAGGGCGTCCCGGCCGGCGGCACTTATGTTCGCCCGGCGATTGTCGAAATCTCGGCCGACGCGCCGATCGTTCAGCAGGAGACCTTCGCGCCGATTCTGTATCTGCTGCGCTACGACAATCTCGACGAGGCGATTGCCATTCACAACGGCGTGCCGCAGGGCTTGGCCTCGGCCATCTTCACCAGCGACGTCCGCGAGGCCGAGCGGTTCTGCTCGCCCGCCGGTTCCGACTGCGGCATCGTCAACGTCAACATCGGCACCAGCGGAGCCGAAATCGGCGGCGCCTTTGGCGGCGAGAAAGAAACCGGCGGCGGTCGAGAGTCGGGCTCCGACGCCTGGAAAAACTACATGCGCCGAGCGACCAACACGGTCAATTACTCCAGCGATCTGCCGCTGGCCCAGGGCATTCGGTTTGACGTGTAGTCTGGTCTCTTGATTTGGCAAAGCCGCAAGCGGCGGTGACTCGCGGCAGCCGGCTTGGGCGAATATCCCACCTCAGCACAGTGGCAATACAAATAGCCCATTCGGCCGCCATTCATCCACTCGTCGAACATTCTGACGCAGCCGGTCGGGACGAGATCGGATCGCTGGCGTTTTTCCCGGTCAGTCCCGCTGCCCCTGGCAAGACAGGCCGGGGCGGGTACAATTGGCGTCTTGTTGGCATCTTGACGCAATTCAATCGACTCTGCGGGGAGGTGTCACGCCCCTGGACGGGTCGATTTCTTCTTTCCAACTTGGCGCTATCACGGATGACGAGCACGCTCGCCCATACGCCGATGTACGATTGGCACGCCGCGCATGGTGGGCGGATGGTGGACTTTGCCGGCTGGTCGATGCCGGTGCAGTATAGGTCGATTGTCACGGAGCATATGGCCACGCGCACGGCGGCCGGCGTGTTCGATATTTCGCACATGGGCCGGCTGCGATTCGACGGGGACGGGGCGGCGAAGTTTCTCGATTCGCTGCTGACGCGCCGCGTGGGCGACATGACGTCAGGGCAGATTCGTTACAGCTTGATGTGCAGCGCGGACGGCGGCATCCTCGACGACGTGCTGGTCTACCGCATCGAAGACGCCGGCGGCGTGCCGCATTACTGGCTCGTGGTGAACGCGGGAAATCGAGCGAAGATCGTCGATTGGATCAACGGACGGTTGGAGGGCGTAGCCGACGTTGAGTTTTCGGACTTGACCGAGACGACGGCGATGATCGCGGTGCAGGGGCCGGCGGCGCTCGACATCCTGCGACCGCTCGTCAAACACGACGCGGCCGAAATGAAATACTACACCGGCTGCGAGACCGAATTTGCATCGCACGACGCGCTCCTCAGCCGCACCGGTTACACCGGCGAAGACGGGGCCGAGTTGATCGTACCCGCGGCGGCCGGCGAGCATGTTTGGAGCGCTATCCTGGAGCAGGGCAAAGCGGCCGGAGCGATTGCCGCCGGGCTGGGCTGCCGCGACACGCTGCGGTTGGAAGCTGCCATGCCGCTGTACGGACACGAGCTTTCGGAGCAGATCAACCCGTTTCAGGCGGGGCTGGGATTCGCCGTGAATCTCAAGGATCGCTCGTTTGTCGGTAGCGACGCATTGGCCCGGCTGAAGGAAGATTCGACGGGGCCAGATTCGACGGGGCCGCGCCGCATCGGCCTGGAAATGGAAGGAAAACGAGCCGCCCGGGAGCATTGCCGCATCCTCGTCGGCGAGCAGTCGATTGGTAAAGTGACCAGCGGATCGTATTCGCCGACCCTGGAAAAATCGATCGCAATGGGTTACGTTGCTCCGCAGCATGTGGAGCCGGGCACGGAAGTGATGATTGACGTGCGGGGGAAGATGCAGGCGGCGAGGGTGGTGAAGATGCCGTTTTATCGGCGGGGGTGAATGGGTCGATCGACCCCGGCCTCCCGGCCAGGGCTAGGGTCGAATGAGTTGGGACGCGACCTCTAATTCCAACCCTAGCCTTGGCCGGGAGGCCAGGGTTAGAGTCGACTGAGCTACAACGCTGAATCTTGTTTGAAAAAACGGAGCGCTAAACCGTGAATCCAGAAAACCTACTTTTCGCCAAAACCCACGAATGGGTCCACGTCGAGGACTCGGACGGAGCCAAGATAGCTACGGTCGGCCTCTCGGCCTTTGCCATCGAGGCCCTCACCGATCTGGTATTCGTCGATCTGCCCGAAGTCGGCCGCGCGGTCACCGCCGGCGAGCCGCTCGGCGAGATCGAATCGGTCAAGGCGGTTAGCGATCTATATAGCCCCGTGAGCGGCGAAGTGATCGAGGCGAACACCCCGTTGGCCGACGATTTGGAGAAGCTCAGCGAAGACGTCTACGGCGCCGGCTGGCTGGTTAAAATCAAGATCGGCGACGAGGCTGGACTGGCTGATTTAATGGACTACGCGACGTATCAAAAACAGTGCGAGGAAGAGGCTTGATCTATGCCCTACACAATCAACACGCCACGAGACCAGCAGGAGATGCTCGAGGCGATCGGGGTCGAATCGCTCGACGAGCTGTTCGCGATGGTGCCCGAGGAAATTCGGCTGGGCGGAGACCTGCACATTCCGCCGGCCATGTCGGAAATGGAAATGACCCGGCACATGGCGGAGTTGGCCGGGAAGAATCAGTCGACGGCCGACAGCGTTTGCTTTCTGGGCGGCGGCAGCTACGATCATTTCGTGCCCGCGGTGGTCGACTTCGTCGCGTCGCGGAGTGAGTTTTATACGTCGTACACTCCGTATCAGCCAGAAGTCAGCCAGGGCAATTTGCAAGCGACGTTTGAATACCAGACGTTGATTACGCAGTTGACCGGCATGGACGTCTCGAACGCCAGCGTTTACGACGGCGGCAGCGCGGCGACCGAAGCGGTGCTGATGAGCCTGGCCGCCACGCGACGTTCCGGTCGCGTCGTGACGACCGATACGGTACATCCCGAGTATCGCCAGATTTTGCAAACCTATCTGGCCAACGTCGACACGGAACTGATCACGGTCGCAGCGTCCGATGGGCGCATTGACCTGCCGCGACTCACCGAGCAGATCACCGACGAGACGGCCTGCGTGTTGATTCAGCACCCCAACTTCTTCGGCTCGCTGGAAGACGTCGAGCGAATCGCCCTGGCCGCCCACAATGCCGGCGCGCTGCTGATTGTATCGGTCGACCCGATGAGCTTGGGCCTGCTCCGGCGGCCGGGCGAATTGGGAGCCGACATCGTCGTGGCCGAGGGCCAATCGCTCGGCACGCCGATGCTTTACGGCGGCCCCTACCTGGGCATTTTGGCCTGTCGCGAGAAATTCCTGCGGCGAATGCCCGGCCGCATCTGCGGACAAACGGTCGACCGGCGCGGCAAGCGCTGCTTCGTGCTCACGCTGCAAACCCGCGAACAACACATCCGCCGCGAAAAAGCCACCAGCAATATCTGCACGAATCAGGGGCTGTTCGCACTGCGGGCGAGTGTTTATCTGGCGCTGATGGGGCCGCAGGGAATGCGCGAACTCGGCAATCTCTGCTTGCAGAAGGCCCGCTATGCGGCCGAGCGAATTTGCCAGAGCGAGCGTTTCGAGTTGGCCTTCGACGCGCCGACGTTCAAGGAGTTTGTGGTGCGAGACATCGACGGCAACGTCGACGACCTGCTGGCCCACGCGGCGAGCCAAGGCGTCTTCGCCGGTGTGCCGTTGGGAAAGTGGTATCCCGATCTGGCCGATTGTTTTTTAGTCGCGGTGACCGAGAAGCGAACCCAAGCGGACATCGATCGATTGGTCAGCGCGCTGAGGGCAAATTCACGGAAGGTGGCGGCCAGCTATGCGTAACACCCAATCGACCCAACTGCTGTTTGAACTTTCCAGCCCCGGACGGCGGGCGGCGCGCTTGCCCGCGTGCGATGTGCCCGAGCGGCCGGTCGAAGAATTGCTGCCGGCCGAATTGCTGGCCGACCAGCCGCCGCCGCTGCCGGAGCTTTCGGAGCCCGACGTGGTGCGTCACTATACGAACCTCTCGACGATGAACATGTCGGTCGATACGAATTTCTATCCGCTCGGCTCCTGTACGATGAAATACAATCCCAAGCGGAACGAGCGGATCGCCGCGATGGCCGGCCTGGCGGACTTGCACCCGTATCAGCCGGAAGAGTCGCTGCAAGGGATGCTGCAGCTTCTCTTCGAGCTGCAGGAGATGCTCGTGGAAATCTCCGGCTTAGACGTCGTCTCGTTGCAGCCGGCCGCCGGGGCGCAGGGCGAGTTGGCGGCGCTGATGATGGCGGCGGCCTATTATCGCCAGCGCGGTGAGCAGCGTACCAAGGTGCTCACGCCCGATAGCTCGCACGGCACCAATCCGGCCAGCGCCGCGATGGCCGGCTTCGACGCGGTGACCGTCAACAGCAACGGCAACGGCTGCGTCGACATGGACGATTTGCGCAGCAAGCTCGACGAGCAAACCGCCGTGTTTATGATTACCAACCCCAGCACGCTGGGGCTGTTCGATCAGCAGGTGGCGGAAATTGCAAGTGTAGTACACGGCGCCGGCGGGTTGATCTACCTGGACGGTGCCAACATGAACGCCATCCTCGGCATCACGCGGCCCGGCGATTTCGGCGCCGACATGATGCACTTCAATCCGCACAAAACCTTCAGCGGCCCACACGGCGGCGGCGGACCGGGTGCGGGGCCGATTGCGGTCCGCCAGCAACTCGCGGCCTATCTGCCCAGCCCGATTGTCGTGCAAGACGGAGATACATATCGCCTCGACGACGACCGGCCGCTGTCGATCGGCCGCGTGCGAAGCTTCTTCGGCAATGTCGGCGTGCTGGTGCGGGCGTACATCTACATCCGCACTCACGGGCCCGACGGGCTGCGCCGCGTGTCGGAAAACGCGGTGCTCAATGCGAATTATCTGCTGGCCCGGGTGAAGCACTTTTTGCCGATCCCGCACGGAGATCGCTGCATGCACGAGTTCGTAGCCTCGGCCGCGCAGCTCAAAACCGACCGCGGCGTGACGGCGATGGACATCGGTAAGCGGCTGCTGGACTTCGGCTATCACACCCCCACGGTTTATTTTCCGCTCACGGTCGCCGAGGCAATCATGATCGAGCCGACCGAGACCGAGAGCAAAGAGACGCTCGACGCCTTCGCCGAGACGCTGCTGCGCGTGGTCGACGAATCGCCCCAACTGCTGCACGAAGCGCCGCACACCACCACCATCAGCCGCCCCGACGAAGTGCAAGCCGCCCGCAAGCCGGTGCTGACGTGGGTGGCCGAGTAGGACATCCCGTGAGCGGCAAGGCGCTAGCCGCCGGTAAGTTACGATTTTGCCGCGCAGAACCCGCGGCTAGCGCCTTGCGGCTCACTGTAGCCGTCGGTGAATCTTGCGAATGGCTTACCAATCCAAATGACATCGACCACAGCGCCACCACAGCCGACCCTATCAACGCATCCCGCCGTCACGTGTCGGCTGCTGATCGACCCACCGGCCGAAGGCGCTTGGAACATGGCGGTCGACGAAATGCTGCTCGAAGCGGCCGAGTCGCGTGGCCAATGGTCGCTGCGGTTTTATCAATGGTCCGAGCCGACGCTCTCGCTGGGATACTTTCAATCGATCCGGGAGCTTGGCGACCGCTGGCAACACACGGCCTTGGTTCGTCGCAGCAGCGGCGGCGGGGCGATCGTGCACGACGCGGAGCTGACGTACAGCTTGGCCGTGCCGCCGAACTCGCCGCTCGCCCGCCAACCATTGCGGCTGTACGAGGCGGTCCACCTCGGCATCGTCGCCTGCCTTGAGGAATTCGGCATTGACGCAACGCTGTGTCAATCGCCAGTCGCCGCGCCGCGCAAGAATCAACCGCTGCTCTGCTTCCAGCGACGTTCCAGCGGCGACATATTAGTCGGCGAGGCCAAAATATGTGGCAGCGCCCAGCGCCGCCGCCGCGGGGCCGTCTTGCAGCACGGCAGCATCGTGCTGAGAACCTCACCCTTGGCCCCGGAAATCACCGGCTTGGAAGAGATCGCCAAAGTGCAGGTCGATCCCCTGGAATTGGCCGATGCGTTGACGGCCGAATTGTCGTCGCGGCTTCATCTCGACCTGAAAAACAGCCGGCTTTCGGTCGACGAGGCGGATCGGGCCGAGTTGATCGCCTCGCAGACCTACCGCAAAGTGGCCTGGCTACAGAGGCGATGAGGGCCAATATTTTCCGCATCAAGGCGAATAAACGCCCAGTCTGCGCTAGCCTCGCCCCCAGCGGATCAATTACAATGGGGGGCGGCTCTCGGTGGCCGATTGGCGCGTGAAGCGTGAAACCGCCGTCGGCGAGTCGAGGTATTCTCTTACAGCGGTGAACCAGACGTGTCGGAAACATCCGTGTTGCAAGAGCTTCGAGAATTGGCGAACCGCTGCATGGCGGGCGATCAGGCCGCGATGGTCGATTTGGTCGAGCGCTACCGCGCCCGCGTGTTTGGCTTGTGCTACCGGATGTTGAACCACCGGCAGGACGCCGAGGACATGGTGCAGGAGACTTTCGTGCGGGTGCTCAAGAGCCTGCGGCATTGGCAGCAGCACCGGCCGTTCGAGCCGTGGCTGTTGGCGATTGCCGGCAATCGTTGTCGCACGCTGCTGGCGGCGCGGGGGCGGCGGCCGACGATGAGCCCGCTGGTTGAACACCTCCCCGACGAGCGGCCCAGCAGCCAGCCGGGCGACGAATTGATGGAGGAAGTTTGGTTGGTTCTGTTGCAATTGCGAAAAGAATACCGTCAGTCGTTTCTATTGTTTCACGAACAGCAATTAAGTTATGCGGAAATTTCGGCCGCGATGGATTGCCCGATCGGAACGGCCAAGACCTGGGTTCATCGGGCTCGGCGAGATTTGGCCAAGGGATTGCGTAGCCGTCGTGTGATTGAGGAATCAACCAATGCAGTGCGCAGAGTTTGAATCGCGAATCAACCAATTGCTCGACGATCGCGAGCCGCCGCGGGCCGATGCGCGCGTTGCCGATCACGCCCGAGAGTGCGTCGCGTGCGCCGACGTGTTGGCCAGTTACGGGCAGGTGCTGGACATTATTCAGGATTCCGCGCCCTTGGAGATGGATGCCGATCCGACCCCCCTGATCATCGCCCAAGTGCAATTGGCGGCCCGTCGCCGCCGGCGATTATGGACCACGCTGGTTCCGCTGGCCGTTGCTGCGTCGTTGCTGATCGCGCTGGTGCCGTTGATCAAGATGCGGCTCGATCGGCCTGATGTGGAGGTGGTGAACCTTCAGACGCCGGAGCCGGTCACTCCGGTTGTTTCGCCACGCGAGGTCGATCCTACCGGAGCAGGCTCTCCGCAACCTCCGCTTCCAGCCGATGACCGACAAGGAGTGGACATCGTGCGCATGGCCATTGAGGTCAACAAAGCCTTGGCCGGCTTGACAGATCGGCTAAGCAAAACCCCCACCGACGATCCGTCGCCGCAGCCGGCTCCCGGCGTTGCCCCCGAGGGGCGCGAATGGCTCAGGAACATCAACGACGGTCTCAAGCCGCTCGCCGACACGATGGCCGCCGCTCTGAGCGCCATGGGCCGAACGCTGCCAAATACAGCCGGCGAAGAGTCTCCCTCTTCGTAGATCGGGCCGTCTTGCGCGAAGTCATCGAACCCTAGCCACTCTAGTGAAATCGAACCCTAACCGTCGCCGGGAGGCGAGGGTTCGCCCGGCGCTGTTTTAATGCAACGCATCACTGCTCTTGGCGCTCGTATGAACCCCCGCCTCCCGGCGGAGGCTAGGGGTTCATTGTGTCGAACGCGGAGGCTAGGGGTTCATTGTGCCTTCTGCATTAAATATCGTAGTACATGCAGAACTCATACGGATGCGGACGCAGCCTTAGCGCTTCGACTTCGTTCTTCATCTTGTAGTCGATCCAGGTGTCGATCACGTCCTTGGTGAACACGTCGCCACGCAGCAGATACTCGTGATCCCGCCGCAGCGCCGAAAGCGCTTCCTCGAGCGAGGCCGGCGTGGTGGGAATCTCGGCCGCTTCTTCCGGCGGAAGATCGTAGATGTCCTTGTCGAGCGCCTCGCCCGGATCGATCTTGTTCTGAATTCCGTCGAGTGTCGCCATCAACATCGCCGCAAAGGCCAGATACGGATTGCAGCTCGGGTCGGGGCAGCGGAATTCGATCCGCTTGGCCTTCGGGCTCGGGCTGTACATCGGAATCCGACAACAGGCCGAACGGTTCCGCTGCGAATAAGCCAGGTTGACCGGCGCTTCGTAACCCGGCACCAAGCGCTTGTAGCTGTTGGTCGTCGGATTGGTAAAGGCCAACAGCGACGGGGCATGCTTCAAGATGCCGCCGATGCCGTGCAGGGCCATCTCGCTCAGCCCGGCGTATCCGCTGCCGGCGAACAGCGGCTCGCCGTCTCTCCACAGCGAAATATGGACGTGCATCCCGGAGCCGTTATCTCCGAAGAGCGGCTTGGGCATAAACGTCACGGTCTTGCCGTTCCGCGCGGCGACGTTCTTGACGATGTACTTGTACATCATCATCTGGTCGGCCATGTGGACCAACTCTTGGAATCGCAGATCGATTTCGGCCTGACCGGCGGTGCCGACTTCGTGATGCTGACACTCGACGTCGAGCCCCGAGTCGATCATCACCTGCATCATCTCGTTGCGCAGGTCCATCATCTGGTCGGCCGGCGGCACCGGGAAGTAACCTTCCTTGTGACGCAGCTTGTTACCCAGGTTCGGGTTTTCCTTGCGACCACGGTTCCACTCGGCCTCGATGCTGTCGAGGTGATAAAAACCCTCTTGGGCCTTCTGGTCGAACCGCACGTCGTCGAACACAAAGAACTCCGCCTCCGGGCCGAAGTAAGCAATGTCGGCGATGCCGGTGCTCTTCAGATAAGCGGACGCCTTGCGGGCGATGTTGCGCGGATCGCGGGTGTAATCTTCCCGCGTGATCGGATCCTGAATGTTGCAGATCATCGACAGCGTGGGCAACTCGGTGAACGGATCGATCACGGCCGTATCCGGCTGCGGCATGACCAGCATGTCGCTTTCGTTGATCGCCTTCCAGCCGCGGATGCTGGAGCCGTCGAAGCCCAGTCCGTCCTCGAACACATCCTCGTCGAGCTTGCTGACCGGGATGGTGAAGTGTTGCCACAGCCCCGGAAAATCCATAAACCGCAAATCAATCGCCTTGACGTCCTTTTCGCGACACAGCGCCAATACTTCTTTGGGAGTCACAGGGATATCCCCTTTCCACAAGAAAAACTGTCAAAAACCGGTGCTTATCCGCCACGCACCCCGTAAATCCAATAGTAGAAGCGGCGTCTCGCCGCTTCCTTATAACGCGGCAAGATGCCGCGTCTACCTTGCCTGGGCAAATTCACAATCCAGCATCATAGCGCATTTTGTGCCGATTGCAATCGGGTGGGCCGGGCGGATTGGTGGATTTTGTAGGGCGGGCACCGCCCACCAATCGCCGTGGTGCCGGCGTCCCGCCGGTGATCCGTAGTAGGCCGCGGCGCAACGCGCCGCAACCCCACGATACGCCTCACCGCACAATCAGGCTCGCAGGGCCGAAAGTCAATAGCCAAGGGCGCGAGCCCTTGGACCCCAAGCCCGCCACCCCGTCGTCCAACTCCGAAGGAGTGACAGAGAGCCGAACATCACGCCCGTCGTAATTCCGAATTCCCCCGTTCCGAGATTCCGAACTCGACGGCCAGTCAGATCATTTTCTTGACGTCAGGAAAATGATCGAATCCGGCGAGGGCGGGCGGCGCCAACCGCCACCCGTTACCTTGCCCGGCCGTGCCCCCGGGAGTACGATACAGCAAATCCCGCCGGCGTGGTATTTGACGCAGATTGCCGTCGCGCGATCGGCCCGCACGGGAAGCGAATTTTATCTACCACCCCAAAACAAAGGGCACTGCTGGGCGAGCCAGCAGTGGCGCCCGGCGACGTCGAGTGCCGCGGTTCGCCTCGTTCGCAATTCAACTCAGATCTAACCCTGAAAAATGATGCGTGTCTGCCTTGGGAATCGTACGATGTCGCTGTTCGCAATCCTAACTCCGTTCTGACGTAACTTGCCTTCGTCGGTCAGCAGTTCCAGTTCTTTTTCGCAGGTCAGCCCGCGAATCGCGTCTGCCAACATCGATTTCGTTGCCGGTGTGTCGTTTACAACACGTTTGAAGAATTCGCCGAACGGAATTCCCTCAGGAAAGCTCGCGATCATCTGTGGCAACTCGGCGGCAAGGGCATCTTGCGATTCTTTCGCGGCAAACGAATCAAACCCAAAGGGGAGTCCTTGGTATCCAAGCCTCGCGTTGTCACGACGAGGATTATAACCCAACATATAAAACGCGGGACCGCCGTAGTGCTCAAAATGGTTCTCAAGTTGCCAGTGCAGTTCCGTCATGACGTCTCTCGCCTTGGGGTGGGCCGAGAAATGCAGCAACCAATAGGAGCGATGAGCCTTCGGTGATACGACGAAAAACGGCGTATAGTAGCCAGCTCCGCTCTTCGCATGAAACTCTTCATGCAAGTGAAACTGAATCGCGCGACGCCATTCGACGGGGTTGTCTTCCTTGATTTTGTCAAGCAAGCCCGGCGGAAATTCGAGTCCGAGTTTCCGTACCGTACCGTCTTGCCAGTGGTCGATAAGCCAATCGGTGGCAACCGTTAGGATTACTTCGGCCTTTGGAAGTCGACGAAATATCTTTCTCACATCGGACATCGGGACGTCGGTATAGCCGTACTGGTCAAGCACAAAAATGGCCCGTCCCGCGCGCTGTCGTCGGCGGATCATCGACAGGATGTCGTCCAACTGCGCCGAAAAACCATCGCAAATGACATTGGTTGAGTCGAGAAAATGTCTGGCCGCTTCGTGCTGGTGGAGTTCCGATTTCAGGTATTCGATGGTCGGCTTCGCTCGGTCAATAAATACGAATTGGACGTTCAGATGGAAGGGCTTCTTGCGACCGATATTGGCCTGAATCTCGGCCTCGCGCATCGCATCAAGCATGATGAGCGGTGATCCCGGAATTCGTTCCTTCGTTTGCCAATGGCGGTAACAGCCGCCCCCAGAGAATCCATCGACGAGCGTGAGCTTGAGTTGATCTTGAACCCGCCTAGCCGCGAGGATGCCAACGTATTTTCCAAGGTAGGCGCTCAGGACATCATGTTTGGCGATACTGTGAGCTGCAAGGACTGGCGGCTCCTCGCCCGGTATCCATTCATAGTGCGTTGTTGCCACAGTTCCCCCTCGCTACTTAACTGTCTATTGCGTGCAAAGATCGGCGGTTGTGCGGTTCGGGAATTCATCCCAAGTGTGGCCATCCAGTTCGCGGCCATTTGCCTTCTTAGATCGGCGAACTCCATCGACGCCAATCGCGCCCCATTGCTTGAAAAAAAATGGTATTCCGGCGTCAGAGCACTGGCCCCTAATGTCTCGTACCCATTCGGCTGACATGGGTCGGGCACTTGGACCGGATTCACCACCGACGATGACCCAGTTGATTCCGCGCAGCGGCAAGCGGCGAATCGGTCCGAGCAACGGCTCAACGGACAAAAACCGCACTGCTGCGGGAGTCGTTGCGATCAACTTCGCACGCCACGAGTAATCAGCGTTTTCCACGCTCGTTCCCATCCACACGTTGTCGGGCCAAGGAAGGCTCGCTTGAAGTTCGATCACTCGTTCCGGCCGCTTCGTGAGCACCTGAAACGTATGCTGCGAGGCGGTGACCATCACCTCAAAGCATTTTTGCACAAAGGCAACCGGCACATCCTCGTGAAATAAGTCGCTCATTGAATTGACGAATATGACCCGTGGTTTTTTCCAACGAAGCGGAAGTTCAACGACGTCCGGCTGCAAGGTGAGGTCGAATCCGTTGGCATAACGAGGTTGGCCCATCGCCTGTAGCCGCTTGGCCATTCGGTCAGCGTAACAAAACTTGCAGCCGGGACTAATCTTCGTGCAGCCGGTCACGGGATTCCACGTTGCCTCGGTCCATTCGATGGAAGAGGTTTGAGCCATGTTCCTTGTCCTCCTAAATTCGACCGCTCTGGTACAAAGCGGAACTGAGCAAGTGACTGGAACGACGGGGCACCAGTTCACGCAACACAGCAGCTTGACAGGAGGTGATGCTTGCACACGATTTAGTATACATAAGTATATATATCCCGTCGGGGCATGCAAGTCCGGTCCCGGCTGCAAAACGAAAATAGTCGGCTATCTAACAGATTTTGGCCCACGGCCAAGGCCAGTTTTCCAGGTTTGGCAATGGGAGGCGCCTCCCACCGGACGCTGGGAATCATTCAAGAGGCGAATCTAGGCATTTTATCCGCCGAGTGGTGGCAGTGGGTGGGCGAGGACGAAACGGAGAGGGGAAAGCAGCGCAAAACCCGCTCGATAGGTCGTACACGTGGCTCTGGCAGGCGCTCTCTGATCGTCGTAGGCTGTAGTCAGCTTCGCCTCACGATACCGAAAGCGCCACGACACCATGCCCATTCATCATCGATCAATCTCCGGGCGGCTCCGCTGGTCGCTGGCGACACTCGCTACGGCAACGGCGCGTAAGTACGGCATCCTCGCGGCCTTTTCCCTCGCCGTTGTGCTCGTTTTGGCTGTCGGCGAGTTAGGCGGGGCCGAACGGCCAAGCATTAACATCCTCGCCGGCAGCGGACGCCCGGGGCTGGCGAACGGCAGCGGCGCGAAGGCGGCGTTTAACGAGCCGTTTGGAATCTGTCTCGACGCTAAGGGGGCGCTGTATGTGGCGGACAGTGCGAATCATTGTATTCGCAAGGTCTCGCCGGGCGGTGTTGTTACGACGTTCGCCGGCAACGGACAAAAGGGCACGGTCGACGGGCCGCGCGAGAAGGCCCGCTTCGACACGCCCTCGGGCGTGCGATTTGACGGCAAGGGCAATCTGTATGTTTGCAGCTACGCGGAAAACACCATCCGGGTCATCGACGCGAAAGGAAACGTCCGCTCGCTGTTCGCCAGCCGAGTTGAGGGTTATCTCGATGGGCCGGTGGGTGAGGCGCGGATTCGGGCGCCGCGGGGGTTGGTGTTTGATAGCAAGGGCAATCTGTTTTTTAGCGACTGCTGGAACCATCGGATTCGCAAGATTACGCCCGAGGGAATCGTCAGCACGCTGGCCGGCGGCGGACCGACCGGGGCCCGTGCGAAGGCGATCTGGCGAGATGGGACCGGGGCGGAGGCTCGCTTTTTTGCCCCCTGCGGGATGGCGATCGACCGCGACGACAATCTTTATGTGGCCGACGCCGAAAACCATCGGATTCGCAAGATTACGCCCCGCGGCGTGGTGACCACGATCGCGGGCCACGGCAAGAGCGGAAAAGCGGGCCGCGGGTTTGCCGACGGGCCGGCCGCCAAGAGCCGGCTCAACACGCCGACCGAAGTCTTCGTGACCGCCGACGGGGTGGTCTATTTCTCCGACACCTACGGCAATCGCATCCGCAAAATCAGCCCGCAAGGCATCGTCTCGACCGTCGCCGGAACCGGCAAGCCGGGCCTCCGCAACGGCCCGGCCCTAGCGGCCGAGTTAAACTTTCCGCGAGGGCTCGTGCTCTGGAAAAAGACGCTGCTGCTGGCCGACTTCAACAATCACGTCGTGCGGAAGATCGCATTGGAGTAGGGACCGAGCAGAGGATCGGCGACGGGAGTCACCTCCTACAGATTTTTTCATCGGGCCGCTAGGCCGTTTTCTTCAGAGACACGGGCGCGCCGTCGACGACATATCGCTTGTGTAGGTCGTGTGTGGGAAACCCGGTGGGTGATTACTCCGCCGCTTCCCGCGTCACCTCAATCCCCGCGATTGCCGGCAACTGCTCCTTCGTCGGCTTCTCTGCCCGCGGAACCAACTCCAGGATGAGATGGTCGGTAACGGTTACGCCCTTGAACTGCTTGACAAGCGCTTTGCCCGGCCCGCCGGCTGCGCGGGCGACGTCCAGGTTTTCGGCGACGGTGACGCCTTGCAGTTTGACGTCAAACAACCGCTTGCCGGGTTTGCCATTTTTTGAAGCGGCGAAGTGCAGTTTGACGGTGTAGCGGGCGGGGCGGTCGTCTTTGCCCAACAGCTTCAGTTCCAATCGCGCGAGGCCACGGGCCTGCGAAGCGTAAACCCAGGGGCTTTCGGTGCCGGTCACCTTGATCGATTCGCTGTTTCCGCCGTCGAAGCTGCCGCCGGGGGTGAACTTGGGTTTGAGATCGAACATGTATTCCAGCCGGCCGGCGGAACGGGGCCGCGGGTAGCCGAACCAAATGACGCCGTTTTGGTCGCGGCGGTCGCCGGGGGCGCCGAGGTTGACGGCCATGTGCTTGACCGGGGTGTCGGCGCCGGTGACGCTGTAGATGCCCCAGGCGTGGCGATCCTCGCGCGGTTCCAGCACGACGGTCGAAGTGATCGAGAACAGACAGACGCAGCCGGCGCTGGCCTCGGGGATCATCACCACGCCGTTGCCGGGAATCGCGTTGATCCAACAGCCGAGCCGCTGGCCGGCGAAGTGTTTGGTGCCTTCGTCGTCGTACAGGTCGTAATAACCGATGAAGCCCGAGCGGAAAAACATCATGTTCGGCGTGGCCGTGATGATGCCGCAATGATGACCCGGGCGGCTGAATCGCCAGGTGGTTTCCTTGCCGGTCAGCGGATGAATGCGTTTTTTCTCTTCGCCGGTTCGCAGATCGTAGGCAAACGGCTCGGCGATGATCTGGTCGCCGATCACCAGCGGGCGGTTCATGTAGTTGGCGTCCTTGGCCCAGATTTTCTCGCCGTCGCTGGCCCGATGGACCACGAGCCGTCGGCGGCTGAACTGGCCGGAGAGAAACTGCCGCCAGTAATGTCCGTTGGCGTTGGCCCCGCAGAGCACGATGTACCCGTCGTGATACATCAGGGCCAGATTCCCGCCGCCGGAGCTGACGTGGGTGGCGTCGGTCACGTCGACCGGCACCTCCCACAGCTTAACGCCGGTCTTGGCGTCGAGCGCCACGGCCAGCCGCAGATCTTTGCGTTTGATCTCGGCCTCGGCCTTTTTGGCGGCGTCGCCGGTGAGTTTTTTCAATTCGGTTTTGTCCTGCTGCAGCAGTTCGTCGCGCTGCTGCTTGGTGAGCGAGGCGTCGATGAAGAACATTTTCCCCTCGCCGATGGCGATGGTCGTGTGCAGGATGTTTTTGCCGCGATAGGTCCACAGCTTCTTGCCGGTCGCCGCGTCGTAGGCAAACACCGCGTCGGTCTCGCTGTTGATCACCCGTCCGCGGCGGCGCAGCGATCGGGCCAGTTCCGAGCGGATCGTACTGGAGCCATACAAAACGCCGTCGTGAACCGCCACGTAACCCCAGGCCCGCGGAATGCCGTCCGGGCTTTTGGGCGTTTTATGCTGCACGCGAATTTTCCCGCTGTCGGCCTCCAGCACGGTACATGTGTCGCCGACCGCCACGAACAGGGCGTCGTCGTTGGCGGCCAGATTGCTGGTCTCGGCGTTGTTGAATACGCCCGTGCGGATGGCGCCCGGGTTTTTGTAATTCCAAAGAAACTGCCCGTTGTAAGCGTCGTAGGCCATTACGCTGTCGATGCCCTGGATGAACATCCGCCCGTTGGTCGACAGCGGAGCGGCGGCGGCCGAGTGACGGTTGACCATGTTCGTCGGGCCGGGGTCTCCGTACCACAACACGCCGAGGCCGCCTTTGATGCGGTGATCTTCGCTGAGGTTGGTGTTGGCGACGTTGCCGTATTGATGCGACCACTCACCGGCGCCGGGGAGCTTTCCACGGGTGAGCGTGGCCCAACGGCGGTCGGCGTCGCTGCTGGCCACGTCAGCCTTGAGGAAGATGGTCTTGGTAAACTGCTGCGGGTCGGAACCGATTTTTTCCGCATCGATGTTGCCGAAACAGACCACGCCGCCGCACGGCTTGACGTGACGTCCCACGTCGGCCGGCTCGC
The DNA here is from genome assembly GCA_022564995.1 of Planctomycetota bacterium. Taxonomy (GTDB): domain Bacteria; phylum Planctomycetota; class Planctomycetia; order Pirellulales; family JADFKK01; genus JADFKK01. The sequence continues at coordinate 24,433 of JADFKK010000076.1, forward strand.
AGGGCAGCTTGCCGGTCAGCAGCAGCGTGTCGGAAACGACGAGGTTGGCGAAGTAGTTGGAAAACGGCGCCTGCTTGGGATCGCCGTGGACAATGATGACCCGCGAGCCGAACATGCCGGCCCGGCTGAGCGCCGCGCGCGCGGCGGCGACTTTCTTGGCGTCGGGCTCGATGCCGACAATCCGCAGATCGCTGCGGCGGGCCAATTCGTAAGCCAGGCGCCCCTGTTCGGCGCCGACCACATAACAGAATCCGCTCTTCTGGCCGCTGCGCAGAAGAATCGCCTTGGCGGCCTGGGCGTAGACGTTGGTCAGTTCATCGGCCGGATAGGGCGAGGGCGAAAGCTTGCCGGGATATTGGGCCACGGTCTTGCCGGCCGGCTGTTCGCCCGCGCCGGCGAAGCGATAGATTTTTCCCAGGTCGGTGCTGACGATCAGGCTGTTACCGGCGACGGCCAATCCGCGCGCCTTGCCCTGCACCTTCGCCGACCAGAGCAGCTTGCCGGTCTTTTCATCCAGGGCGATCACTTCATTGTCGCCGCCGGCAAAGACGACGTCGCCGGCTTGCACCAGCGCGGCTTCGTTCAAGCTATCGGTGCTCCAGATTTCGCCGGCCCTGGCCAACGCCGCCATTTGCTTGCGCAGCGCGGCCAATTCCTTCGGTTTGCCGCGCAGGCTGCCCTGTTTGAGGAACAGTTTCTGCCGCTCGGTGCTGGCCTGGGCGTTTTTCTTTCGCTCGACCGCGATGATGCGTCCGGTGCCGGTGGCGATGTAGGCCTTCTCGCCGGCGACGACCATCTGCCGGCCGGGAATCCAAGCGTGTCCGACGCTGCCGGTTTTTTCGTTCATCGCCAGAAAATGATGTGCGCCCGCCGTGAACAATTGCCCGTCGGCCAGCAGGGCCTTCGATCCACCGATCACGCCGCCGGCCGTACCGCGCCAGCCGAAACTGCGATTGTGAACCAGCTTGCCGGTTTTTTTGTCGAAGGCGTGCGGCAGCGTGCGGCCCGAGGGGATGAACAGCAACTCGTCGTTGCAGAGCAGATAGCCTTGCGGCGAAAGATCGTTGCGGCCCGCGTTTTGTTGGCTGATGGTGTCGTTGCGCCAGATGAACTTGCCGGTGGCCGCGTCGGCGGCGCACATGTAAATCGTCTCGTGCGGAAAGATGCCGGCGCCGAAGTAAGCGATTCCCTTGTCGACCAGCACCGACGTGCGCACCGGCCAGCGAGAGATCATCCGCCCGCGAGCCAGCACGCGTTCGTCCTTGGCGGCCACGCGGAGCTTCCAGACGAGCTTGCCGGTCTTGGCGGTGAGGCAATAGATGTAGCCGTCGTCCGAGCCAACGTAGACTTTGCCATCCGCAACGGTCGGCGCCAATCGCACGGGGCCATCGGTCGGATGCGTCCACATCGTCTTGCCGGTTTTCTCGTCGACGCAATAAATCGTCTGATCGACCGACGATCCATAAAACACCCGCCCGCCGACAATCGCCACGTGCAGCGCGTCGTCAAACGCCACACGGTGGCGCATGAACTTGCCTTCGATCGGATCTTCTCGCGGGCCGGCCCAAGCCATCTCGGGCGGCGCCGGCGAGGTGTATTCCCAACGCAGCACCAACGGCAGCTTGAGCCGCGTGTCGGTGGCCCCCACGCGGTCATTGCCATTCAAATAAGTCGGCCAGTCAGCGGCCCGGGCCACGGTGGCCGCGAGAATCAGCGTGACGATAAAGAGCGAACGGAAAATTCGATTCATGGCAGGTTCCCGAGGCGTGAAATAGGAGGGAAATAGCGGGCTGGAAGGACGGCCCTCGATTATAGTCGAAACCGGGTTTGGATTGCCACGGATTGCCGCCGTGCGGAGGAGGGGCGGGGAGACGCACTTAGCTTCCTAGCTCGGCAGAAGCGTCAAAGCATCGCCGTTCTGCTTCCGAAACACGCTAAAGTGACGTCGATCCAGCGTAAAAATGTAATCGATGCCCTCTCGTTCAGCAAGATGCATCAAGCAGCCATCGGCGAAATCGAATCCTTGATCGCGGTATCCATCCAAGATGCGGGCGATTGAGGCGATGTCATCGCTCGTGAGCGGCAGGATGTCGAGAAGCCCTCGCTCGATTCGGGAAAGCAGCATCTGCACGCCCGTCGGACTCGACCGCAGCAGGTAGGCGGCCTCCGTGATGGCAGGCCAGCACGTCAGAAGCGAGTCGGGTAGCTCTCGGGCAACTTCGACACATGCCGCGTGGTGCATTTCGCGCGCATACAACATCGCAACGAGCGGACCCGCGTCAATTAGTACAGGTTTCGTAATCACCGCCGAAACCTTCCAGGTGCATCGAATTGGTCGCCAGATCGTGCGGAAGCTCTTCCGTGACGACCCCGATCGCGCCATCTTCCATCATCGCTTCGTAGAACGAACGCGAACTCTGTGCAATGGGCCGCTGGCTCCGAACGATGGGGTAAGACCGCAGAACATCCTGCAGCACGTCGGGCCACGGCCGGCCGGCCTGCTCCGCCATTTCGGCGAGTGCCTGCTGTTGCTCCGCTGTGAGTTCGATTTGTCGAGGGTCGATGGCCATAATGGAATTATAGCACCCCTGCCTGCCGAGGAAATAGCGGCAGTACGTCAATCGGCTCGACCGTGAATTCCCGAACAAATCGCCCCCGCGGAGAGACTCACCGTCAGGCGGTCGGCTCATTTGTGTTTCCGGCGGCCGGCCGTTAGGCTAGAATGACACGATCGGTGCTTCAGCCGAGGCACGCTCCCATTTCACTCACTCCCTGCATGGTACGAGGAGTTCATCATGGCGCGGATTAGTCGATCTGGTTTGGTGTGTTCGGTAACCCTGTCGATCATCGTTGGCGCAGTTTTTGTTTCGGCCCGAGCGGACGAAGAAAAAGACGCGACGCCCAAACCGGTCGCCAAGGCCCCGCCGATGTATCCGGTGCCCGACGGAACGGCGGACGAGTTGTTTGAGTTCACCAAGACGCTGCTCAAGAAGAAATTCGACGGCGAGTCGTTCGACGAATACAGGGAAAATGCCCGCAAGGTGCGGCGGTCGATTGGGCGTCTAAAAGGGACGCAAACACAACCTCTCCACTCGATTTCCCGGTGCGTCAGATGAGCTCTACAGAACGCAAGAGGAACGCCCTTAGGTTACACGGTATAACGTGTATTGTGGGGGTGGTAACTTCAAAGGGCCTCGCGTTTCAACAATACATAATCGGGCCGTATTATCAGTCGGGTTTTCCATTGCTGGTAAATCTTCTATACGGCGTCCTTATTCTGGCGGCCAC
>JADFKK010000077.1 GCA_022564995.1 Planctomycetota bacterium
TTCAGTTGCGGCACCAGGCTGTGTCCTTCGAGCCCCCGGCGAGCCGGCAGCCCACACAGCTCGACCAACGTCGGATACATGTCAAGCAGTTCGGCCGGCCGCGTGCATTTGGCCCCTTTCGCGACGCCCGGACCGGCGAAGATCAGCGGCACCCGGGTCGAACGATCCCACAGCGTGTTTTTGCCGGTGATTTGCTTCTCGCCCAAATGCCAACCGTGGTCGGACCACAAAACGACAATCGTATTGTCGGCCAGTCCGTTTTTCTCCAGAGCGGCCAGCACTCGACCGACCTGGCTATCGACGAAGCTGGTGCAGGCCAGATACGAGCGGACGAGGTTTTTCCACTGGCCGGCCTCCTGGAGGAACTGAAGCCGCGGCTCCGGCAATTTCCAGTGCATGTACCAAGAGAATCGCGGTGTGTCGTCGCGATCGTTGCGTTTGACCGGCGGCAGCACCAGCGACTCTTCCGGATAAAGATCGAACCACTTCTGCGTCGCGTAACAGGGCACGTGCGGCAGAAAGAATCCGACCGTCAGAAAAAACGGCTCTTTCGGTTTCTCGTTCAGCTTATCGACCGCCCAACTGGCCACCTTCCAGTCACCTTTGTCTTCATCCTTGTGTGGAAAGACGCCCCAATCGACCAGCGGATGCGGCGATGGCGTCTTGACCAGCTTCTGCTTCGGCCTCGCGCCCACGCTCGCTGCCGGTCCCAATTCATGAAACTCCCGGTCGTTCCGCCGCCGTCCGTATCCGCCGTGGTAAATTTTCCCGGTCGAATACGTGCGATACCCGTGCTGGGCCAAGTATTGCGGCAGCGTCACCACGTCTTTATATTTCGGCACATTGCGAATCCAAGGCGCCAGCCCATAGATGCCGGTCGTCGAAGGCCGCAGCCCCGTCATCAAGCTCGTCCGCGAAGGATTACACAGCGGCGCCTGGCAATGCGCGTTGGCAAACAAAGTCCCCCGCCGCGCCAGCCGGTCGATGTGCGGCGTCTTCGCCTGCCCGCCCATGCAGCCAAACCAATCGTTCTGGTCGTCAATGGCAATGAACAAAATGTTCGGCTTAGCGGCGGCGGAGAATTGCGCCGCGGTTAGCAGAAGGAAGGTCGTTAATGAACCGATACAGAATCGCTGCAAGATTGATAAAGTCATCGTCAAGAACTCCAATGCGGGTCGGTCATTTAAGATCCGTGGCACCGGCGTCCCGCCGGTGAATCACACGTCAACGATTGTAACAAACCACGAGGTACTCTGCCGTGCCGTCGAATTGGTCAGGCTAGCAAAGTAGGTCATGCTCCGCATGACGCAGCGACGCACGCTAGGTTGACCACACTCACAGGTCGTGACAACACCCCAGCCGCACGTTACAATCACGCAAGTGTTTGTCGGCGGCCACAGAACCGACAAAACGCGAATTGGAAAACCAGGAAAGGCATTGCCTTATGGCGGACCTCACTTGGCGCAAGGCGATCGAGAAAGTGCTCTCCGAATCGGGCAGTGCGATGCACTATAAGGATATCGCGGAGCGGGTTGTCGCAGATGGGCTGCGGAAACACGTGGGGGCTACACCCGGCGCGACCGTCAGCGCTCAACTTACATTCTCGATCAATAAGAAAGGCGAACGATCTCCCTTTGTGAGGGTCAGACCGGGCCAGTATCTTCTCAATCCGGCTGCCCAAATGACGAGCCTGAAAAAGGGCAAGACCACTTCCTCTTCGGTCGCATCAGTGGACGATGCGGAAGAGCAGTACGACATCGTCACCTCGTTCGGAATGTATTGGCAAAGAGCCTTCGTTGATTGGAAACCTAAGTCGAATATTCTTGGCATGCAGCAGATTGGCGCCGAACCGGTGAACTTTCAAGATCAGTTGGGCATTTACCTGCTCTATGACGGCCGCGAGGTGATCTACGTGGGGCGCACCACCGACCGCCCACTCGGTCGCCGTTTGAATGAGCACACCGCCGATCGCTTGTCGACTCGCTGGGATCGTTTTTCTTGGTTCGGGCTGTTACCCGTTTCTGACAAAGGCGTCTTGGGAAAGCAGCCCGGCGATTACTCGGGGCCTAAGGTTATTCCTGCGCTGGAAGCGATTCTCATAGAAGCGTTGGAGCCTCGCCAAAACCGCAAGCGAGGTGACGATTTGGCGGCTGTGGAGTACCTTCAAAAGCAAGATCCTGCGATCGACAAGAAACGCAAGAAGGAGCTTTTTGACGATTATCTTAGGAGTATCGAGTAGGTCTTGTTATGCTGAAGCATAACCTACTAACGAAGGCGTAAACCCATGTGGGAAGATCCAATTGTTGCCGAGGTGCGCCGCGTTCGCGAAGAATACGCGGCACGTTTCAATCACGATATTAAGGCGATTTGCCGCCATGCCCGCCAGAAAGACAAGGAAAGCGGAGACAAGGTAGTGACGCTGTCGCCGCGTCCCGTGGCAACAACTCCGCCGCCGCGCGATGCGTGACAATCGCAGGCCGCACGTCGGTTCTGTTATGCTTGTACTGGTTCAGCCTGACATTGAGTTTTGACGAACTCGAATTAGCTAGTTGCAGTAGTGGGGGTTAGTGGACTAAAGGCAGTATTTTCTGGCTCTTCAGAAGAATTAGTGGGTAAAAAGGCGGCTGATCGTTGGAAGTCCTTTGGACTTGAGCCCCTCGGGAATCTGAACAACAAAGCCCGGGGTTGGTTGAGCGTAATGGAGTTGAACCGGGGCCCACAGGCTGCAACTTAAAACTGTCTCCAATCGCGTGACCAATTACAAGCCCTTCGTGGTGGAGCATGTCGAGTTGATCGAACGTAAATCACAGCCGACACCCGGCCGACGGCTCGTCGCTTCGACTTCATTGGGCTGTGGATGATTCGGGTCGTGCTGATCTACACCATGCGTCGTGTGAACTGCCCGACGTGTGGCGTCCCGTTTTTCAATATCACGGCGAGCGAGTTCCGTGGGCCACGGGAAAAAGCCCGCTGACGACCGAATACCGTTGGTTCCTTGCCGGCTGGGCTCGCCGCATGAGTTGGAAGGAGGTGGCCACATGCTTCGGAGTAAGCTGGGAGCATGTGTACAACTCGGTAAAACAAGCGGTTTCCTGGGCAAGGATCGCAGTGCGGAGTTGCTGTTTGTTTGCAGCGACATGTGGCAGGCTTACTTGAAAGTAATCGCCAAGAAGGTGCCGCAAGCGATTCACGTACTCGATCGATTTCATGTAATGCTTCACCCACAGATTCTTCTAGGGAGGCTTTTTTTTTAGAGAGTATGAACGAGATGGAAGCTTCAATTTGCTATCGCATCATCTGCTTCGGATTCTCGATCCCGTAAATCGGTTCAATTTGTTGACGCGAGACTCCTTCATCTGCGAAATCTGCGTCATCTGCGGACAGCCCGTGAAGCCGACGACAACGCGGACCAAGCAGGAGTGGTCCGCAGATGTCCCAGATGGCCGCAGATCGTCTCAATTCGTCTCTTCTTGGTTGGACAACGCCGCTCGGCGCGCTGCTAGCGCAAAGGATATTATGGTCCAATCAGCATATCCAGGTTAATTCGACGGATGGTCAACCGATCGTGCGGTCGACGCGTGCGGTCGATGCGTGCGAAGCGGCGCGGATCAGATGGATTGTGAGCGATTCGGCCCACGTCGCCCCGCGCATTTTCGGCAGCCCTTTTCTAGCCGGCACGAACGCTACGGCCGCAATTTCCGCGAAGTCTGCCAGGGTTTCGCTGATCGCTCAAAAAGAAACATCTACCCATCTTATCGACGTTCGCTTATTTGTCTAAGGAGCCCATTGTCTCTGCTCCGATACGTTTACCAGTTGAGGCGATCTCGCGCTGACTGCGGTCGGCCGATCGCCCCTGTTTTCGTTTAGCGTCCCCCGTTTTGAAGGAGCCCACGGATGATACGCATTTGCGTCTCTGTGCTGTTTGGACTGATTCCTTCCGCCGCCCTCAGCGCGGCCTCTGAGTACGACCAATACGACGAGCCGCTCGTCGTTGCGGCCGCACCGGACACTGTCGCGGCCGCGCCGGACTCTGTCGCGGCCGTGCCGGACTCGGCGGAGCCAATCGTGCTCGACGAACCGCCGACCGTTGCCCCGGCCAGTTCCGAGGCGGACGAGACGAGCGAATACGGTGTCGCAGATGCCGATAACGATGCTTACGACGACGCCCTCTACGGCGATACGGCTCCGATCGAGGACCAAGGCGACGAGTGTGGCTATCCCGAGAACGACGAGGAGGACGGGTACGGCCGCGACACCGAGCAGTATGGAGACGTAGATGTTGATGTCGAAGCGTCGACTGACTTTGGCGGCTACTACGAGGACGAGTTGTCGCTTTCGTCCGACGACCAGGACGCCGACGGCTACTACGAGGACGAGTTGTCGCTTTCGTCCGACGACCAGGACGACGACGGCTACTACGAGGACGAGTTGTCGCTTTCGTCCGACGACCAGGACGCCGACACCACCGACGATTTTCAGCATGCCGATGAAGAGAGTTTCACCGCCCACGAAAAGGCCGACGAGTCGGGAGTCGTCGAGCCGTGGCAAGACGGCGAATCTGATCTTGCCAACGTCGACACGGGCGAACAAGACGCCGAAAATGACGACAGCAGCTACGACGAGTATTCTGACGACGGCACGAGCGAAGAGTACGGCTACGACGAGTATCAGGACGAATCGCAATACGACGAAGCCGCCGAGAATGAAGGACTCAGCGAAGGAAACGACGAAGCGACGGTCGTTGAATCGCAAGACGGTTACGAGTCCGGCTACGAGTACGATGGCTACCAAGATCCACAGGTCGAAGCGGCCGACGAAGCAGCAGCCGAAGATTCTTACGGTGACGCGTCTAGCGAGAGCGATGCGTCCGACGACGCATACGACTACGACTACGAGAACGAGTACAGCGATTACGACAACGGCTACCAAGACCCACAGGTCGAAGCAGCAGACGAGCAGGTCGATGAGACGCAGGTCGACGACTCTCAGTACGAAGATTCTTACGGTGATGCGTCCAGCGAGAGCGATGCGTCCGTCGACGAATACGACTACGAGTACGGCGATTACGAAAACGAATACCAATACGAAAACGGCTACCAAGACCCGCAGGTCGAATCGGCCGACGAACAGGTCGACGAAACGCAGGCCGACGATGCAGCGACCAGCCAGTACGAAGATTCTTTCCGAGACGCCGATGGCGAAGACGGATACGGCCAGGACGATTCATCCTCCTACGACTACGAAAGTGAGTCCGGCAGCCACGAAGCGTATTCCTACGACGATGGATACAGCGACGAATCCTCCTACGAGGGCCAGTACGATGAGCGGGACGATGAGTATGATCCGCTGAAGGAGGATGCGGACGATTCGCTGTTGCAAGGCTGCGATTCGTACCCGGATGTCGAGCCGTCGGTCGACGAAACGCCAACGATGATCGACGCGGCCTGGCAAAGTGTGCGGCAATTCGTCGCTTCGCTACCCGAGCAATTCAGCCGATTAGCGAGATAGTTGTCAATGAACCTTGCCGCCTTCGCCAGTGCTGTCGAGCACCGCATGGTTGAACGGGACGGCGCTAACGTGATTTCCGTAGCGAGAAGCGGCCCTCTTCCGCACCCCGACAGCCCGGCCTCTTCCCAAGGGGAGAGGTCGGCTGAATAGCCGCGGCGAGACGATCCTCCGGCGCCGTCTGACAGCTTCGGAGGTCATTCGCCATTGGCGTAACATGTTTTCAGGAAGTAGGTTGCGCTGATTATGCGGCGGCATCTCGACGGCTTGGGCGGAAGAATTGGGCCGTTTGAGATGCGAAGTCGGCAACGCCGGACCATGGACCACGTCTTGCCCGGCGAATTTTTTTCCGCCTTCCTTGGCAATTTACGGTTTTCTAGTGGTACGATTGCTCCCGAGTGAATAGAATAGGGTGTGTATAGGCTTCAGGGGTCAGCTTACAGGGGAAACACCCTCGGTGCCGCTGCCAGGACGCGCTGCTGTTCGTCCACGCGGTTGCACTGCGCATGTCATTAGGGAGTTCATAAAATGAGTAGATTCTGTCGTGTCAGCGTTTTGTCGTTCGCCGCCGTGGCGATTGCCGCGGTTATCGCCGCAACCGCGGTAGCCGCTCCTCGTGCGAGTTCCGGTTCGCAGGCATCTCGCCTGGCCACCTACACGAGCCCGACGGGCACCCAACACTTTGCGCTTAGTCTCAGGCCGCAGATTCGGCCGCAAGCGCCCTCGTCACATCGCATCGTGGTGCTGTTCGATACGTCGGCCAGCCAGACCGGTGCCTACCGCGAAGATGGCCTGCTCGTGCTCGAGACGCTGCTGGGCAATCTCGACGAAAAGGATTCGGTCGCCCTGTTGGCCGTCGACCTGCGGGCGGTGCCGATGAGCACATCGTTTGTGCAGCCCGAAAGCGACGCGATGAAGGCGGCCCTGGCCAAGCTCAAGGCCCGCACGCCGCTGGGCACGACCGACATGGCCGTGGCGCTCGGTAGTGCCGCCAAGACGCTCGCGTCCAAAGATAAAGCAGGCGTGGCACGGCACGTCGTCTACATCGGCGACGGCGTGAGCCTGGCCAATTTGATGGCCGGCGGTCAGTTGGAACGTCTCCTGGAGATGCTCGTTAAACGACAGATATCGGTTTCCAGCTTCGTGATCGGCCCGAAAAACAACGCCCAGCTTTTGGCGACCATCGCCAATCACACGGGCGGAATGCTGGCCATCGACAATCGCAAGACCCAGCCCCACGAATTCGGCCAGTTCCTGGCCGTCGCCGTGCGGCAGCCGGTGCTGTGGCCCTCGTCGGTTGTCTGGCCGAAAGGTTACACCGCCTATCCAACGCAAATGCCGCCGCTGCGGGTTGATCGCGATACGATCGTCATCGGCACGCTTGCCAACACCCAGCCGGCAAAGCTCTCGATGCGGCTGCAGATCGGCACGAAATCACTCAACATGGACTGGAACCTGCGGCCGGAGACGCCGAGCGACGATCACAATTACCTGCCGCAATTGGTTGCGGTGGCTGCCCGCAACGGCGGGGCCACGCTGCCGACCGTCGGTTCGGCCGGGCTGCGAGAGATGAAGCGCCTGTACGACAATGGCGTGCGGCTGCTTAACATGCTCAGCGCCCACGCCATGGCGACCGGCAACTACGAGCACGCCGAGCGTCTGCGTCGTGAGGCCCAGCGCCGCGACCCGAACAATCCGGCGGCCCGCCATCTGCGAAATGCTTCGCAGCGTCGCCAAACCACGAAGAAGCTGGTGCTCAAGCCGGCGTTCTATCAGGATCCCGCCGCCCCGGCCGACGATGCCAGCGATGCCGGCGACCTGCTGCGGGAATTCGAGAGAGACGCGTTTCAACCCGATCCCAGTGACGGCGGAGTACTCGGCCCCGTCGTCGCCAACCGCGATCTTCGCGAGCAACAGCTTCAGGCTCAAGTGGAGAGAACTCTCAACGACGCCCGCAAGCTGATGTCGACCGCTCCGGCTGCGGTCATGTCCGACCTGAAGCTGCTGCGCGAGGCGGTCAGGCGTGAGCCGATCATCCGGGCCGTGATTCGCAGCAAATTGCTTAGTCTGGTTGAGGCCGGGCTGCGAAAGACGAGCGCCGCGTTGGACGCATACGAACGAAAGCAGTGGGAGGATGCCCAACGACGAGCTGCCGAGCTGGCCAAGGAGTTGCTGCGGCAGCAACTCGATCAGGACCAGGAAAAGCTCAAGCGGCTGATGCAGAGCTTTAACTCGCTGGTGGCCGAAGGCGAATACCAGCTGGCCGCCGACCAGATCGGCCCGCTGGTGGTGACGCTTCCCGGACCCCCCGGGCTAGCCATCGGCGCGATCGGCAGCGCGGAAATGGGCGGTGCCTATCGCGACGCGGTTGCCGTCCGGAACGCCCGCCAAAGGGGCTTGGTGGCCGCGTTGGCCATGGTCGAGAAGTCGGCCATTGCTTTCCAGGAAGAGCCGCCGATCGTTTATCCCGATGCCGAGATTTGGGAAGAGTTGACGCTGCGGCGGGCAAAATACGCCGCGGTCGACCTGTCGAAGCCCGGCGGGGCCGAGGAGAGAATCAGCGCCGCGCTGCGTGAGGACACAGGTTTCGAGTTTCTCGAGACGCCGCTTAGCGACGTGGTCGAATTTCTCGAAGACTTGCACAGCATCGAGATCGAACTCGACACCACGGTCCTGGAAGAAGCGGGGGTTGGCCCCGATACGCTGGTGACGCGAAACCTCAAGGGTATCACGCTGCGTTCGGCGTTGCGACTGATGCTGCGTGATTTGGACTTGACCTACGTGATCCGTGACGAAGTGCTACTGATCACCACACCCGATGAAGCCAACACCCAGCTTTCGACCAAAGTCTATCCGGTGGCCGATCTGGTGTTGCCGATTCCAGACGCTCGCACGCTGGGCGGCGGAGCACTGGGCGGCTTCGGCGGCGGACAGCAGGGCGGCGGCGGCGGCGGCATGGGCGGCGGTGGCGGCTTCGGCGGCGGCGGCATGGGCGGCGGCGGCTTCGGCGGCGGCCAGGGCGGCATGGGCGGTGGCGGCGGATTCAACGTCGCCGATCCGATGGTGCCACGTCCACAAGCCGGCGGCGCACAAAACTTCGCCGTCGCGGATGCGGTGACCGGCAAGCTGAGCCTGAAGAAGGTTGTGGCCAGCGCCCCGGCCAAGCCGTTAGTCAGCACGCGCAAGGCTGTGAAATTGCCGGCCCGAATCAAGCTTTCGGTCGGCCCCAAGGGTAACCTGGCGAAAACCTGGGACGCCTTCTTCGCCAAGCAACGCAAGGCCATCGACCGCTTCGATGATACCCAGGGCGCCGAGGTCAAGAAGCGCGAACAGGCCGTGCGCACCCTGAACATGCGCGTGGTGGTGACCGCCAGAGATCTTGTCGCCGAGCACGTTCGCGCGGTGCAGAAAAACCCCAAGTCGACCCAAAAGCTCGACGAACTGCTCGCCATGCTGCAGTCGGCTCTGCGAGGGGGCTTTCCGCAGCCGTGGATGTACGAGCGGATGGGCGTGGCCATGCAGCTTCGCGGCGACGAACCACACGAAATCGAGCGGGCTGTGATGTCGGCCGTCGATTTCTCCAGCAGCGCGGTCGAGATGATGTACGTCGCTCAGTACATGTCGCGTATCGGGCTGCACCGCCGCGCGCTTCAGGTATTCCGGCAGGCGTCGGTGCTCGAACCAACCCGCCCGGAAGCGTACACACACGGCCTGAAGTTGGCCGAGCGGTTGGGCGATGACGAAGGCGTCATGTGGGCGTCCCTCGGTATTCTCTCGCAAGGATGGCCCAGCGACAGCAAGAGCATCTGGACCACGGCCCGCTCTACGGCCGAAGCACAGATTGCCAAGCTGCGCAAGGCCGGCCGCGGCAAGCTGGCCGACAAGTATCAGGCGGCACTCAAAGAGGCGCTGGTGTATGACGTGCTGGTTCGCGTGATATGGTCCGGCGATGCCGACATCGACCTGATGGTTCAAGACCCGAGCGGGTCGGTGGTTTCTTACCGGTCGTTGCGTTCGACCGGCGGCGGCGTGCTGCTGAGTGACTCGGTTCGCAGCGGAGGAACCGACGGTCGTCTGGCGGCCGACGCCTCGACGGAAACTTACATCTGCCCGAAGGGTTTCGATGGCCGCTATCGAATGTCCGTTCGTCGCGTCTGGGGCAAGGTGCCGACCGGCAAGGTCAGGGTCGAAGTTTACACCCACTACGGCGCCAAGAATCAGACCAAGCTGGTTCGCGAAATTGCCGTCAACGGCAAGGACGCGATTTGGGAGTTCAAGCTAAAAGACGGCCGCCGCACCGAGCCGCTCGCGCAGCATCAAGTGGCCAACGCCGTGGCTGGCCAAATAGCGATGGCCCGCACTCGCCAGATCCTCGGTCAGCACCTGCGGGCTCTCGGCAACAACCGCAGCGCCGCACTGAGCTTGGCCAGATCACGAGGAGAATTGGAGCGGATCGCCAACGACCCGCGTTTTCGCAATCGCGACGCCGTCGGCTTCCAGCCGGTGATTATCTGGCTGCCCGAGGGTGCCAACTTCGCGGCCACCGCGGTGATTTCGGCCGACCGGCGTTACGTGCGAATCACATCGCTGCCGTTTTTCTCGCAAATCGGCGAAGTGCGAACCTTTAACTTCGCCACCGGCGAGACGACGACTGAGGGCGACGACGACGACGGCGGCGGCGGCGGTGTCGATCCGTAACGCGAACGGTGATTCTTTCCAGTAAGCCATTGAGGGCCGTAGAGCAATTCTCTGCGGCCCTCGGTTTGTTGCACGACGCTCGCGAACATGCAAGTTCGCCTTAATACCCACCCGCGGCTAGTACCACAAATTATAATTTCGTGGCCACTAGGGCGAGTTTTTGCTTAGGGGTCGTAGGCTGCCTCTTTTCACACCAGGTTCGAGGGCGGCGCTGCGGGTCGCTGCGCGTCGGACGGCCCGTGTAGGTCCGGTTCATCGGCTTGGCGAAGGCGGGTATTGAAATAGTCGATGAATCGTTCCAGCTTGTCTTGCAAATCCGCTTTCGATGAAAAGCTCCCACCGCGAAGCATCCGTCGCGAGATCACGCCAAAAATGATTTCGATCTGGTTAAGCCACGAGCTGTGCTTCGGCGTGAACACCAGGCGAATCCGATGGGAAACATCGCTCGAGAATGCACGCCCGTCATCTCATCGACGCAGACGGTATGCGTGTTGAACTGATGATACAATTCGGGAGCATCGAGATAGATAATTGACGTGGCTTGCTGAAATCGATTCAACGAGCCCTCGCTTTTCACACTCGCCGGCGAGTTCACGACCGGTCCACGTGGTCACCGGAATTCCCGACTGACTCGGTAGCTCGCAGGCCACGGCAATGATTCCCACGATCTGGCTGGGAGTGAACTTTCCCGGGGCGCCACTTCTTGGAGCATCGGAAAGAACCTCTTCGATGTACCGTCGAAATTTGGCCACGGACTCGGAAAACTGCAAAGCTAGCAATGCTGGAAAAGAGTCTCGCCAACGTCTTCTCCAGAGGCCAACCGTTTTGCGATTGATAGACAACTGCCTTGCGATGTCCTCGTTGAGCCGTTTGTCGAAGCCAAGCAGTATGGCTTTGGCACGCGCCACGACGCTTAAAGAAAGCCTACGGCTATTGCAAATTTGTTGGATTGTTTCGTACATTGTCACGGTCAATTCGATTTTCGCTGCCTTCCCTGGCATAACTGGCCCTTCCTTTGTTGATGAGTGAGTTGAATACCTCATCTAACAGGGGAAGGGCTTTCATGTCACGACAGACTGGCGAGACTGCGAAGATTAGGGCGAAATGCGTTCCAGTGGGCACGGACTTCTAATTTGTGGTACTAGTCACCCAGAGACACCATTGGAAGCAAAAACTGAGAAAAAAACCGAGATTCCCTCCCCGCCTTTGGGAAGATCGATCGAAAATGGCTTATATTCCGCTATTCCGCTATTCCGTGTCGAACCGTGCAGCGGAACGCACGTGAAATCTCTTGGCGGTACTGGCGAGGAGGCGGCGTCTGGCCAGGCGTGTGGCAAGATTGCCAGAAAAACTCGCCGCACACTCTTTCCAGCAGGGAATTGCGAATCGTGGAAAATCTGTGTTACAATAAAGCCGCTCGTCACTGCCCAACTTGGAGCCTGTTACTCTATCTCCATGTCTCCGATTACCCGGCAGCAGCGCTACGATTACCGCTAGAGAAACGGCTTTTTTCATGTTGCTGCCCCGCAGGACGATCGCCCGACGCAATTTTCGCGGAGCGTGGAAGCGTCTCCGGCGCGCGGTCAGTTGCCGACTCGGCAGCGAGAACGTGCGCGCGCATCACCGGCTTGGTTCACACACCGTCGAGGCGCTCGAACCGCGGCTGGTGCTCGACAGCACGGTCGTCTTCAACGAGATCATGTATCATCCGGCCGAGGATGATGTGGCGGGGGAGTGGATCGAGCTGCACAACCAGATGGCCGTCGACATGGATCTGTCCGGCTGGCGGGTGAGCGGCGGCGTCAAGTACGAATTCGCCCAAGGCACGGTTCTCGGTGGCGGAGAATATCTCGTCGTCGCCGCTGACCCCGACGCGCTGCGCGAGCACTTCAGCGATCTGGAAAACGTCTTCGGTCCGTTCGACGGAAACCTATCGAACGGCGGCGAGCGGTTGCGGCTGCGTAGCAATAACGACCGCACGATGGACGAAGTCGATTACGGCGATGGCGGCCGGTGGCCCGTCGCTCCCGACGGTTCGGGTGTCACGCTGGCCAAGTCCGACCCCGACACGGGCAGCGCCCAAGCGGAAAACTGGACGTTCAGCGAGCAGATCGGCGGCACGCCCGGGGCGTTGAACTTCATCGGCTCACTTCCGCCCGCGCCTCCCAAATCGACCAACCTGTTGGGGTTTTATCAATTCGAGGGCGACTACCTGGATTCAAGTGAGTCAGCCCATCACGGCGCGGTGACCGGCAGCGTGCCGTTTAACAACTCCGGTTTCGAGGGACAGGCGGTTTCGTTTTCCAACAACATTGCGAATTACATTCAGGTCGAGATCGACGCCAGCCCGCAAAACAACGCGACGCTCACCTGGGGTGCCTGGGTCAAGTCGGCCCAACCCGGCGGCGACATTAACACGATTCTCTCGAACGACAATGGCGGCTGGGACCGATTCTTGTTCCATGACGCAGGTCGCTGGGCCGTTTCCAGCGGTTTCGGGATTCAGAGGTCTTCCGTCGCAACGTCGAGCGAATGGACGTTCGTGGCGGCTACGTTCGATGGCAACAGCCAACGGCTTTTTGTCGACAGCGACACCCCCGTGATGTCGACCCGCGATCCGTCGGGGCCGAGCCAGACCTTCGTCCACATCGGACGCAACGCCAACGGCTGTGGGTCGTGTGCCTGGTCGGGCCTGATCGACAATGTGTTCATTTTCGACGACGTGCTCAGCGACGCCGAAATCGCCGGCATCCGCGCGGGCGGGGCCGCGGCGATTCTGGCCTTGGAAAAAAGCAACGATGACGGCGGCAACAACACGGCGCCCGTCGATTTGCCGTCGCTGGCGATCAACGAAGTGGCCTCATCGCTCGACGCGACGTTTCGGGTAGAAATTGTCAACACGGGCGACGAGCCGGTTGCGCTCGACGGGATCGTGCTGGCCAGCTCCGATGCCGATATGACGGACTTTGTCTTTGGCGACCAGATGTTGGCATCCGGCGGTTTCATGGTGCTCAACGCAACGCAGCTTGGATTCGGCGCCGAAGACGGCGACCGGCTGTTTTTGTACGGGGCCGACAAAACGGGAGTGATCGACGCGGCGGTGGTGAAAGATCGCTTGCGCGGCCGTTCGGCCCAACACGACGGGCGCTGGCTGTGGCCTTCCGAGGCAACCTTTGGTGCGGCCAACCAGTTCGCGTTTCACGACGAAATCGTCATCAACGAGATTTTCTATCACGGCTATCCGCAGCGGGCCGAAGGCGATGTGCCGTTTGCGAAATCGGAGGAAGAATGGATCGAGTTGTACAACCGTAGCGACTCGGACGTCGATTTGAGCGGCTGGCGGCTGGATGACGCGGTCGGTTTCGTTTTTCCGCCCAACACCACGCTGGCCGCCGGGGAATATCTCGTCGTCGCCAAAGACGCGGTGGCGCTGCGTGCGAAACATCCGGGCATCGACATCGTCGGCGATTTTTCCCGGCGGCTTTCCAACCGCAGCGATCGCATCGAACTGCGTGACCCCGCTAATAATCCGGCCGACGTGGTCGAGTATTACGACGACGGCCGCTGGCCGGAGTTTGCCGATGGCGGCGGATCGAGCCTCGAACTGCGCGATCCCAACGCCGACAACTCGCGGGCCGGAGCCTGGTCGGCCAGCGACGAGGGCCGCCGCAGCAGTTGGCAGACCTACACCTATCGCGGCGTGGCGACGAACGACGGAATCGGCCTCGAAATCTGGAACGAGTTTGTGCTCGGCCTGCTCACCGCGGGCGAGGTGCTGCTTGACAACATCAGTGTGATCGAAAGCCCCAGCGGAGCAGCCATCCAACTCATTCAAAACGGATCGTTCCAGTCCGACGCGATTGGCGCCGCTCCGGCGAAGTGGCGGGCGATTGGCAATCACGGCAGTCACGGCCGCACGGTCGTCGAGGCCGATCCCCTCGACCCGAACAATCGCGTCCTGCACGTCGTTGCGACCGGCCCGACCGAGCACATGCACAACCAAGTCACGACGACGTTCGTCGGCAATCGCCGGGTGCAGGCCGGCCGCGAATACGAAATATCTTTCGACGCGAAGTGGCTGGGCAGTTTAATACCCGGCTCTATTTCAACTGGCTGCAACGCACCACGCTGCTCGACGTGCCGGCCAGCGGAGGCACGCCGGGCGAGCGGAATTCGACGTTCGAGGCCAACGCCGCGCCGACTTACGACGATTTTCGACACGAGCCGGTTGTGCCCGCGGCCGGCGCTCCGGTCACCGTGTCGGTCTCGGCCGACGATCCCGATGGCGTGGCGGCGCTGAAACTCTGGTATCGGGTCAATACGGGCTCTTGGCGTAGCGTGACGATGAGCGATCAGACCGCGGGGCAATTCGTCGGCACGATTCCCGGCCAGAGCAGCTCCGCGGTGGTGCAGTTTTACGTCGAAGGGCGCGACGCGGCCGGCGCCGTCTCGACGTTTCCGGCCGACGGCCGCGATTCGCGGGCGCTGTACGTCGCCCAAGATAATCGGGCCGTGCTGGGCGATCTGCACAATTTCCGCATGATCATGACGCCCACCGATCGTAACTTTCTTTACTCCAGCACGAACCGCATGAGCAACGACCGGCTCGGCACGACGATTGTTTACGACGAGCGGACCGTGTATTACGACGTCGGCGTGCGGCTCAAAGGCAGCGCCTTCGGACGCAACAACGACACGCACGCCGGATTTAACGTCGAGTTTCATCCCGACCAACTTTTTCGCGGAGTCCACCGCACGATCGCCATCGAGCGCGGGCCGGCCAAGCAGATTCTCGCCAAGCATCTGCTGAATGTTGCCGGCGGCGGGCTGGGCAGCATGTTTGACGATATCGCCCGCATCATCACGCCCCGCACCCAAGATACCGGGACGGCGCTGTTGAGCATGGCCCGTTTCTCCGAAGTCTTCGTCGAGTCTCAGTTCGACTCGGGCGGCGACGGCACCATTTATAATCTCGAACTGCTCTACACGCCGACTTCCACGATCAACGGAAACCCGGAAGCGGCGAAGAGAAATTTCCCCTATTCCCACACCAACGGCAATTTCGAGATTCAGGATTTCGGCGACGACAAGGAGACGTATCGCTGGATCAACCAGATCCGCAGCAACCGCTCGAAAGACGATTTCGGCCCGATGATCGCCCTGGCGCAGGCGCTGGAATTAAGCGGCGAGGCGCTCGACACGGCGACGCAACAGGTCATGGACGTCGACCAGTGGATGCGCACGTTCGCCATGATGGCGCTGATCGGCAACGACGATTTCTATACCCGAACGTGGAACCACAACTTCCGCATGTACCAGCGGCCGGAAGACAACAAGATGCTGGCCCTGCCGTGGGATCTCGATCGAGCCTTTCAGCTTTCCAGCAGCGCGCCGTTGTGGGGCGGAACGCGGCTGGCCAAGGTAATTACGCTGCCGGCCAACAAACGTCTTTACTACGGTCATCTGCAAGACATGATCGGCACGGTTTTCAACACCGACTACATATCGCCGTGGGTCTCACACTACACGAGCCTGTCGGGGCAGAATCTCGCGCCGCACCTCTCGTTTATCGGTAGCCGTGCCAATTTCGTGTTGGGGCGGTTACCCGCGGAGATTCCCTTTGAGATTACCTCCGGCAATTCGATCGACACGAGCGAGCCGTTCGTCACGATCGCGGGCCGAGGATGGATCAACGTGCGAGAAATTCGCCTGGCCGGCAGCAACGATCCGCTACAGGTCGACTGGACCTCTGACAAGAACTGGCAAATCACGCTACCGGTGCAGTTCGGCGATAACGAATTCAAGCTGGAGGCGTATGACTATCAAGATAACTTGATCGCCAGCGACTCGATAATCGTCAACAGCACGGCGACCGATCTGCGGATTCAGGATGCTTTGCGGATTAGCGAGATTCATTACAATCCGGCCGATCCGCCGCTGCCGGATATGACGGGGGACGGTCAGTTTGAGTTTATTGAACTGGTGAACGTGGGGCCGGAGACGCTGGATTTGGACGGGGTGCGGTTTGCTAGTGGAATCGGTTTTGATTTTGGCACGTCGAACGTGACCTCGCTCTCCCCCGGCGATTATGTCGTGGTGGTTCGTAACGAGGCGGCGTTTTTGTCCCGCTACGACGGCTTCGACGCGAGCCTGATTGCTGGGGAGTTCTCGGGCAAGTTGGATAACGGCGGCGAGCGGCTGACGCTGGTCGATCGTTTCGGAGTACCAATCCATGAGTTTTCCTATCGCGACGGCTGGCATAAGTTGACCGACGGCGACGGCTTTTCGCTGACGATCATCGACGCCACGGCCGACGTGGACGCTTGGGGTAGCGGCGATGCCTGGCGGCCGAGCAGCCTGATGCATGGGTCGCCGGGCGCGGACGATCCGCGGTTGCTGCCCGACCCGGGGCAATTGGTGATTAACGAGTTGCTCTCGCACACCGATCAAGCCGGAGGCGATTGGGTTGAATTGCACAACACCTCTGGCGCGGCGATTGATGTTGGCGGTTGGTTTTTGAGCGACGATGCAGCGATGCTCCAGAAATACCGCATCGCCGCGGGCACGATCGTTCCGGCCGGCGGCTTCCTGGTGCTGGGCGAACAAACACACTTCGGCAGCACGACCGACCCGGCCGCGCTGGTGCCGTTCGCCTTTAGTGAGTTGGGCGATGACGTTATCTTGCAGGCCGCCGACCCGACGAGCGGCGCGTTAGAGGGATTCTTTAGCCGGCGAACCTTTGGGGCCGCGCCGCCCGACGTGACGTTCGGCCATTACACCAAGAGCGACGGCGGCGATGATTTTACGGCGATGATTTCGCCGACTCGTGGCACCACAAACACAGCCCCGCGCGTGGGGCCGATCGTGATCGAAGAGATCATGTACAACCCGGGCCCCGTTGGCGACAACAACGCCGGCGAGGAGTTTATCGAACTAAAAAATATCAGCGGCGAGCCGGTTCCGCTGTTCGATCCGGCCCGACCGACGAACACCTGGGCGTTTACTTCCGGGATCGGCTTCGTGTTTCCGACCGGAGTGACGCTGGCGGCCGGCGGGCTGGCGCTGGTGGTGCCGAGCGACCCGGACGCATATCGCGCCGCGCACAACGTGCCGGCCGATGTGCCGATCTTCGGGCCGTATCTCAGTTCGCTCAACAACGCCGGCGAGAAGATCGAGCTAAGCCGTCCCGGCGAGCCGAATCCCGACGGCGTCGTGCCGATGATCGCCGTCGAGCGCGTCACCTACAACGACAAGGCCCCTTGGCCGACCCAGGCCGACGGCGACGGTTGGTCGTTGCAACGCAAAGCATCGGACGAATACGGTAACGACCCGATCAACTGGAGCGTGACCATCCCGGGCGGAACCCCGGGCAGCTTCGTCGTCGCGCCGCAAGTGACCGAAGTGTTCGTCTCCGGCAGCGGCTGGTCGGCGGCGGCGCTCGATGAACTGGACGGCATCGGTTTTTCGATTCGCTCCGGCGCAGTGCAGTTACAAACGATCGGCTGGACCGGCGTCGACCGGCTGAGCATCCGCTTCAGTGAGCCGGTCGACGTTTCGCAGAACGACTTGCGATTGTTCGGCGCGAATGTCTCCGAATACGACGTCGTCGGTTTCAGCTACGACGATGCGTCGCGCACCGCGACCTGGACGCTGGGCGTTTCGATCGGCGCCGACCGGCTGCGTCTCGAACTGAGCGACGCCGTGACCGACGTTTCCGGCCTGCCGCTCGACGGCAACTGGACCGACGCGGTCAGTTCGTTCCCCTCCGGCAACGGCGCGATCGATGCTGGCGGCGGCGACGCCTTCCGCTTTCGTTTCAACGTGCTGCCCGGCGATGGGCTGCCGGATGCGGACGTCGCGCGGAGCGATCTGTTCGCCCTGATCGGTGCCCTGGGCAGCAACACGAACCAATCGCGCTACAACGCGCGGCTGGACGTCGATCTCGACGGAGCCGTTGACATCGACGACCTGCGCGCCGTGCTATTGCGCCACGGCAACCACCTGCCCGGCGGCAATCCGCACCAGCCGGGCGCCCCGCTGCCTCGCCCGGCCATCGACGAAGTGTTCGAGCGTTTGGGCGCCGCCGCCGCGCAAGCCACGATCGCCCGGCCCCGACCGCCCGGCCGCGCTCGCCGCGCCGTAGCGCCATCCTCCGCCGCCAACACGAATCGCCCACTTCAACGCCATCAAGCCGTCGCCATCGACCGAGCGCTCGACGACGAAGCCAACAACGACGAAGCCAACAACGACGAATTCATTCGTTTAACGGCAAACCGTCGGCGGCTGCGTTTCTAAGCGGGCGGCATTGCTTGCCTGGCAATGTTCCTCGCGAGAAGCATGTTGGGCTACTGTGGAAATCAGTTTCTTTCGATTGAGGGGCTTCGTCAGGTAGTCATCGCAGCCGGCACGGAGGCACCTCTCTCGGTCCGTACTCATGGCGTGCGCCGTCAGTGCGATGATCGGACCGGCGTAGCCCGTTTCCCGGAGTTTTCCGGTCGCATCGTAGCCATCCATGACTGGCATCTGCATGTCCATGAGGATCACATCGAAAGGACGGTTTTCCGTCATTGCGGCGGTGGCGAGGTCAAATCCAATCCGCCCATTGTCAGCGAGTGTGACCGTTGCTCCTGCTTTGTTCAAGAGAAACCCGATCAGGCGCTGATTATCAGGACCATCTTCGACAAGCAGGATGCGGCAATTGTGGAGCGAGGCTTCTGCTTCGTTAGTGACTGTTCCGTCGAATTTCCGAGTCGTCGAGCTATCGACTTGTGTGAACGGCAAGAAGAGTTTGCCGATCTTGTCAGCCGGAATTCCGATACCCGAGTCGATCACGTCAAATTGTAGTTTTGGCTCTTCACCTGGCCCGTTCAGCAGGCAAACGACGATCTGTACCGATCCCGCTTCTGTAAACTTGATCGCATTGCCGACGAGATTGATGAGAATCTGACGCAGCCGCGTGGGATCGGTGCAAATCGTTTCGGGGATGGAGCCATCGAATCGCACGCTCAACGGCAAGTTCTTCGCCTTTGCCCGCACTCCCATGAGCGAGGCCACTTCGGCAACGACTTGATGAACGGAACAGTCAACCTCTTCACGTCCTAGCTTCCCCGCCTCGATCTTAGACAGGTCGAGAATATCGTTAATCAGATCGAGCAGACATTCACCGTTACGCTTGATCGTCTGTGCTGCGTTGATGTCCTCTCGATACGGCGAGGGCATCAGCACGGTAACATTCTTGCCCAACACTTCGGTTTCTGAATATCCGAAGAGCCGCTCCGCAGCAGGGTTGTACGACTCGATGAGACCGATGCCGGAAATCGTAATGATCGGATCAGCGGCCGTATCGAGTATGGCGAGCGTGCGTCTTTGACTTCGCCGATGCTGCTCCTTCTCGCTGCGTAATGCTTGAATTTGCTCGTATTGCGTCGTGACATCCGTCAGACTTATCTGAGCGTACTGCCTGTGATCTCCAAGAGGCATCATCGTGGTTGTGTGGAGCATCACACGGTCGCCGCCTTCGCCCAAAGAGATGGGTAGGAACGGCTGAGAGGCTGAGGGCGAAAACAGGGCCGGTTGCCCGTACTCGAACACTCTTTTCATGCGTGGTAGGAATCGCCCGGATTTCAGGCTCGGGTAGTGTTCAAGGAGATTCGAGCCGGTAGCCGTTTCAGGGGAAATTCCCGTCCATTGGGCAAGTGTCTGGTTCCAAAATAGAAGATTCAGATCCCGATCGACGACGCAAATGCCAATCGGCAACAGGTCCAATTGCCGTGAAGCCAGATTTGCCATCGGTTGGGTGTTTGCGGCCATCATACTCTCCATCCCTAAACGGTCAGCCGAGCCGTCAGAGCGGACAACATCACCACGATGTCGTCCGTTTCAAACAACACGAGCAAAGAACCTGAAAGATCGTGGCTGGCAACTGTGATTGCCGTATCCGCGAGCAGGGCCAGGGAACGGGAATTCTGTGCATCCTCGGAACATTGGAGAATGATCTTGGAAAACTCACTTTTCGTGCATAGTTGCGGCAGTTGATACGACAGTCGGCAATCGAGAAAGTTGGCAATCGAGCCAAGCACTGCATTCAGAACGATGTTGCCGATTTCCGCCACGATTCCAGACAACTCGGCATCCATATCGGTGTCGCTCGTCTGTATTCCGCCGACGAGACGAGCCAACTCGAAGGCGTTGCCGCTGGAAAATGCCAGCAAGGCCCGGCCAGACAAATCGCCCTCAAACGCTTGTTGGACGGAAGTGCTAAATCCCAAGTTGAGTGTCGTGGCAATCTCACTGAATTCAGGAGTACCGCAGACGTAGATGTTGGGTACGGCGAGCTTAACGGTTGAATCGGTAATCTCGCTGAGTGAGCTGGCAGCACGCCCTACACCGACGTTGATGACTTCCGTCAGCGCATCGAGTTCGTATTCATTGAGTTTCATTGAGTTGTCCTCCCGCTTCCTGAATCAATGCGGCATCGATGCACGCTAAGAGAGCTTCCTTTTGAATGGGCTTGTGGAGAAACCCGTTGATTCCCAGTTCTTCACATGCGGATTGGGACGACCGCTGAATGTCGGCAGACGCGACGATGATCGGTACATCGGAATCAATCGCTCGAATGCGTCTCAGCAATTCCTGCCCGTCCATGACCGGCATCAGCAAATCCATGACAACGCAATCGGGACGGTCTTGGCGAAACGACTCCAATCCCTGTTCCCCGTTTGCCGCTTCGGAGATGTCATGTCCAGCTTCCCGCAAGGCGGCCACAACCATGAGACGGGATAACCGTGAGTCATCAACAACGAGTATTCGTGGCATGAAAAGTCTCTCAGAAAAAGTGTTCGCAGGGGCGTTAGGATCAACAGCGTCTCATCTATGTTGGCACAGACCGGTCGACAGATTCATCGCGGAAAAGCTCTTGTACGGTCTGCTTCACTTTCCTCGCATGACTCGCTACCATCTCAATCAGCGTGCCTCTGTCAATTGGCTTGGTCGTGTAATCGTCGCAGCCGGCGTCGAGACATTTCTGCCGGTCGTGCTGCATGGCATGAGCCGTGAGGGCGATAATGGGAGCGGTGTAACCCGCGTCGCGCAGTTGCCGCGTGGCGGCGTATCCATCCAGCACCGGCATCTGCATGTCCATCAGGATCACGTCGAACGGGGTTCCCTCCTGGCTCGCTGCGGTGGCAAGATCGAGGGCGATCTGGCCGTTGTCGGCCAGCGTCACCTCGGCCCCTGCCTTCTTCAGGATGAAGCCGATCAGCCGTTGATTGTCAGGGCCATCTTCGGCCAACAGGATACGGACGCCGAGGAGCGGGGATTTCGCCTCTTCAGCCGGCCCTGCGGCTACGCTTTCGATGGCGGGTTTGGAAGCGCCAACCGACTGTCGGGCGTCGGTTAGCGGCCCGGCGGAAACAGTCAGCGAAACCGTGCTTCCCTTCCCCAGCGTGCTGGTCATGGAAATTTCGCCACCGAGAAGTTCAACCAGCCGCTTGCTGATCGTCAGTCCCAGACCCGTTCCGCCGAATCCCCGCGTGGCTGAATTGTCGGCCTGCGTGAACGGAGAGAAGAGTTGCTCAATCTGGTCTTCGGCGATTCCGATGCCCGTGTCGATGACTTCACATTGCAGTTTGGGTTCGCCGCCCGCTGGATTCAACCATCGCGTGACAATCTCGACCGATCCGCTTTCCGTAAACTTGATCGCATTGCCCACCAGGTTGATGAGAATCTGGCGCAGCCGAATAGGATCAGTCTGGATTGTTTTGGGAACGTCATCATCGAATCGAGCTTTCAATTGCAGATTCTTCGCGATAGCCCGCACGCTCATCAATGAGGCAACGTCGGCGATGATCTCACGAGGGGAGCAGGCAGTCTGTTCCACAACGAGTTTCCCCGACTCGATCTTGGACAGATCAAGTATGTCGTCGATGAGGTTGAGGAGATATTCGCCGTTGGCTTTGACGGTCTGTGCGGCGTCGACATTTTCCGGCTCGGTCGCATTGTCGAGAAGAATGTCGTTGAAGCCGAGGATGGCGGTCATCGGCGTGCGAATCTCATGGCTCATGTTGGCGAGGAACTCAGATTTCGCGCGGTCGGCGGCCAGGGCACGTTCTCTTGAATCCCGCAGCTCATCTTCATTTTTCTGACGCTCAGTGATGTCGAGAATGATGGCAGCAAACACCGTGTTCCCGCCTAGAACCGAAGTTTCGAGATGCACTTCGACAGGATACTCCGAGCCATCCTTGCGACGATGAACGGTCGTGAACTCGATATAGTTCTGCGTTCCTGCGAGCAGCGGCGCGACCATTTCGGCAAAGGAGGCCGGCGAGTGCTGCGGCTTGATGTCAAGCGGCGTCAGCCCTCGAAGTTCTTCCATCGTGTAGCCGAGGTTTTCGCGCGCGCCATGATTAACATGCACAAAGTGCAGCGACTCGGCATCGAAGATGTAGATTTCGTTGAGCGACCGATCAAGTATCTGACCAAAAGCACTTAACTCTTCGGCCTTTTGCCTTGCTACTGCTTCGGAATCCAGTACACGGTTGTATTGCTGTGCGATAATTCCCGCCTCGGTGAACTCATCGGCCGAGGCCCTGGCCGACGCATCGCCTTGGATGTTCCGCTCCATCGTACCGAGCAGTTCAAACAGGTCGGTCGTCGCTCCATGCTCCGCCACATTGAGTCCCTGCCGCTCTTCTTCCGGCGTGACCCGCAGGCTGATCCATCGGCTGGCCAGCTTGATGCAAATCCAACACATGCCGAAGCTCCACACGAAGCAGACGACGACGCCCAGCAGTTGGACGCCCAGCTGACCCCAGCGGGTCATGCCGACGGCAAACGCCGAGGTGGGCGCAAAGAGGGCCACGGCCAGCGTGCCCCACACCCCGGCGCAGCCATGCACAGGAATGGCGCCCACCACGTCGTCAATCTGAAAACGACGCTCCAACAAATAGGTGGCGCCCTGCATGACGAAGGCGGCCACCAAGCCGATCGCGGCGGCGGCCGGATACGACACCACGTTGCAACTGGCCGTGATGCCCACCAGGCCGGCCAAGACGCCGTTCAATATGCTCTCGACCGCCACGTGCCGGCTGCGCACCAATTGCCAGACGAGCGCGCCGAGTCCGCCGAATATGGCGGCCAACACGGTGTTGAAAATGATCGCCGGCACTTGCCCGTTCATCGCCAGCGTGCTGCCGCCGTTGAAACCGAACCAGCCGATCCACAGCAGGAACACGCCCAAAGCAACCATCGGGAGATTGCTGCCACGGAACGCGTGGGGCGGCTTGCCTTTCTCAAATCTCCCGATCCGTGGACCGAGCAGCAGCACGGCGGCCAGAGCTGCCCAGGCTCCCACCGAATGCACGACGGTTGAGCCGGCAAAGTCGATGAAGCCAAGCTGCGACAGCCAGCCGGTCGACTCGCCGGTCGTCAGGCCGCCCCAGGCCCAATGTCCGAAGATCGGATAGATCAAGCCGCTGATGACGGCCGCCAGAATCAGATAGAACCGAAATCGCATCCGCTCCGCAACCGCGCCGGAAGCAATGGTCATCGCCGCGCCACAGAACACTAACTGGAACAGGAACACCGCCGTCGGCCAATGCGACTCGGTCGCGTCCGAGAACACGAAGTCGCTCGTGCCGATCCAACCGTACAACGAATCGCCAAACATCAGGGCGTAGCCGAACAACCAGAACAGCGCCCCTGCAATGCAGAAATCGACCACGTTCTTGACCGCGACGTTGATGCTGTTCTTCGAGCGAGACAAGCCCGACTCAAGGCAGCAGAAACCGGCCTGCATCATAAACACCAGGGCCGTACAGATCAGCAGCCAGACGGTGTTGGTGGCGAGTGATGACTCCATCTATCTGCCCCTACCTCTCTTGCACGCGCGAATGGCGAGACTTCCCATGCACTTGCGCAACACGACCCGCGGCGAAGACAAATCTGCACTTTACCGCAAAAGAAAGGATAGGATACGCCTCGTGGATCGGTGTGGTTATTCCCCGGGCAAGGGCAAACATGCGTGAAACCGCAACGAAGAGGGCGATGCGGAGGAGAGAATCTCTACAACCCGCACAGCCCGAACTGCCGAACTTGTGCCTCGTCGAGCGGCCGTGGGTGAAGCAGCGTCGCGGAAGCTACTCGCCTTCGCTCGAATCGAGCAAATCGGCGTATGCTTCAAAAGCCGCTGCGAGCCGTCGCAGGCCGGCTCCGCCGAGCCCGTGCAGGCAGACGTCCATTCTGCCCATCAGTAGATCGATGTTGGCAACGTGATGGTCGGGTTCGTCGCGATTCGCGCAGCGTCGAGCCAGCGTAACGCTCAACATTTCACCTTCACTGGTTTCATCATCTGCCAATCGGACGTTGACCTGAAGTTGATCGAACCCGTCATTCATGTTTTCCCAGTCGAGTTGCCAGGGAGTCACAACGCATTGTCGATCCATCGTTGTCATGATCCAGTGCCTATAGTTGAAGATTTCGCCTTCACTCCTCACTTGCTTCCTGCGCTGCGGTGGCGAGGCGAAGAACGGCGCCGACTAGCTTCTGCTTGTCCAGCGGCTTTTCGAGATAATCATCGCAACCTGCTTGAAACCAAGATGGTTTCAACTCTTTCGAGCCATACGCCGTCACAGCGATAATTGCCCCGCGATAGCCGCCACTTTTCTCTTAGAAAACTCGGTTTTCTTGTGTGATTTCAAAGCAGACGTCAAGTAAAGCTCGGCGGACATTCAAAAGCGGGTCTGCCCTGCCCGCCTCAAGTGTTCCCGATCGGAGCTCTTAGAGCACAGAGTATTGGTCGTCAATCGGCGGAAACACACGGTTTGGCGATATCCGAAAAAAATTGCAGTTTACCACAAAGCTTGCACATGTTGTGCATATCCGCTCACTCGTTTCGAAATTAGCGATCAAGTGGTTATCGACGCAACCCAGTTGACCCATCGTTACAGGGGTATTTAATCTCAGCTCCAGGCGAGGGCAGGGATATTGAGCCAGCCTTTCTCCACCCCTGGACAACCGGTATGGTAGCCGCTGGGTAGCCTTGGTTAAATTCGACAAACACCAGCTCGATTTGCCGTTCGTCTCCACTTCTTGATTCACGACAGATGGCGGTTGATCGCCACGCTCGGACAAGCCGTCGCCATGGCCATCGGAATTACTACCGTCTCGATTCTCTTGCAGTTCGCCGCCGCGACCGTTGCGTTTCGGTTGTTCGTTGCAACCCGACGGCTGATGCTGCTTCCGCTGGCGCTGGCCGTCTTGCTAATGGGCGTGCGGCGGAGCTATTCGCTCTACAACAAACTTGCCTTCGAGCGGCCGATTGACCCCGGCGCCGAGACCATCGCGCTGACGATCTCCGCGCTGATGCTGTTGGGCCTGATCGGCTTGAGTCGATTGATCGTCACGAACTTGACCCGGGACGATCAACCACCAGCGCAGAGAGACGCGAAAGAAGCGCGTGGAATCGTCGTATCGCGACTGGCAATTATGTTGGGTGCAATAGCAATCATATCGAGTTGCGCCGTCGGCTACTTCGCATTTCGGGCAAGTCGTGAGGCGATCCACGAGACCATCTTTCAAGGTCACCTAAACATCGCTCAGGTGGTTGCCCAACATGCGAACACGCTACCGTCGGCGACCTCAGAGGTAATCGTCGTCGAGAAAATTCGGCAGCTATGGAAGAATCTCGACCACCCGTCTCGGAATTCATACGTGTGCGTGGTTCGTTCCGACGGCCAATTACTTCTTCACACGTTGCGGCCCGAGTCAGAGGGTTCCGACGTCGGTGACCTTCCCATCGAGACGGGACGAGACGACGGACCGAAGACACTTCGAGCCCTTGTCACCTCGCGCGAAGCCTGGGTCGGGGACTACACGTCGAGCAAGGGTGAATTGCAAGTGGCGGCCTGCGCGTACATCCCCCGACTCGACAGCATGGTAATGATTTACACTCCCGCTGAGGAGATCGACGCCGCGGTCCGCGCGAGCGTTCTCCCCTGGGCCGCCGGGCTTTCCTTTACAACCTTCCTATTACTTCCGCTATCATTGGGATTGCTCTATTGGTCGTCGGCTGTTTCATTGGCGAATCGAAGGCGGGCGGAGCGAAACCTTCGATCAAGTGAAGAACGGCTGCAGGCGATTCTCGACAACACGACGTCGGTGGTCTATGTGAAGAACCTCGACGGGCAGTTCCAGTTTGTCAATCGAAGATTTGAAGAGCTTTTTAGCTCCGCGAAAGAGACGATCGTTGGAAAGACCGATTACGATCTCTTTCCCAAGGAACAGGCCGACGCGTTCCGCGAAAACGACCGCCAGGTGCTTCAGCGTGGCGAGGCCGTAGAATTTGATGAAGTGGTGCGGCATGATGATGGGCACCACGACTACATCTCCATCAAGTTCTCGCTGTTGGACGGAGATGGTAAACCCTACGCGATCTGCAGCGTTTCAACTGATATCACCGACCGCAAGCGGGCCGAGGAGGAGTTGCGGCTGTCGGCCGAAGTTATGAAAAACATGGCCGAAGGAGTCTGTCTCCTTTCTCTCGATGGATGCTTCGTATTCACAAATCCGCGCTTCGACGAAATCTTCGGATACGAAACGGGAGAGCTGATCGGCCGGCACCCGGCGATATTGAATGCGCCGGGCGAAACAGATCCCGAAGGGACTGCCCACGAGATCCTGCACGAATTGGAGAAAAGCGGAGTCTGGTCAGGCGACGTCCTCAACATCCGCAAGAACAAAAAGATCATTTGGACTCATTCCAGCGTTTCGACGTTTGAACACCCGCAGTTCGGGAACGTGAGTGTTGCCGTGGTGCAAGACATCACGGAGCACAAGCGGGCCGAGAACACGTTGAAGGAACGAGAGCAGCATTTTCGGTTATTTTCGCTGTCCACGGGTGATTGTTTCTGGAACTGGGATATGGTCGCTGATACCGTGGAGCGCAGCTCCGGTTTAGAACGGACATTTGGCTACCTGAAGCAGGAGATCCTGCCGGGCTCCGAGTGGTGGACGGAACGAATCCACCCGGAGGACAAACAGAGGGTCATCAATACGTTCGATGCCGCCGTCGCCGGAGAACGGTCGGTCTGCGGTTATGAATACCGGTTCCGCCGCCGAGACGACTCTTACGCCGACGTCTGCGATCATGTTTGTTTTATACGTGATGCCGCAGGTAAAGTCGTGCGTTCTCTCGGTGCGATGCAAGATATCACCGAACGCAAGCGGAGCGAGAAGGCATTGCACGAATCACAGGCCCTCTATAAGTCGCTCGTCGAACACATCCCTCAGATGATATTTCGCAAGGATTTGGACGGTCTCGTTACGTTTGCCAGCCCACGCTTCTGCGAGTCGCTGCATAGGTCCGCCGAAGAAGTTGTGGGCAAGACCGATTTCGACTTCTATCCACGGACGCTGGCCGAGAAGTACCGGCGAGACGACGCCCGGGTGATGTCC
>JADFKK010000078.1 GCA_022564995.1 Planctomycetota bacterium
GGCGTTTCACGTTCATTCTCGATCCCTTACTGGGGCTTTGCCGCGAGCACGCCGAGCGTTGGATGTGGGGCGGGCGAGGTCGTTGGAAAATCGAAAACGAAACATTCAACACGCTGAAGAATCAAGGTTACCAGTTCGAACACAACTTTGGCCACGGACACCAGAACCTGTCGGTGGTGCTCGCGATGTTGATGATGCTCGCCTTTCTCGTGGACCAGACGCAGCAGCTTTGTTGTCCGCAGTTTGCGGCCGCCTGGAAGAAGTGCATCAGCAAGCGGGCCTTGTGGGAACGGGTGCGCGAGATCTTCCATCAATTTGAAGTGACGTCCATGCAAGCCATCTACGAAGCGGTGCTTTCGACCCGCAAGCCGCCGCTGAAGGTTCTGTGGGATTCGTAGCTGTGCGGCATCTGCTTTTGAACCACGCTGGCATGCCCTCTCGACTTCCGCGAAGGCGGTTGACGCCGAAGGTCTGTCCAGACCACTGGCTCGCCCGCCTATTTTCGTATCTCCGACGACGAAACCCACCCCATCGACCGTCGTTTCCGATTTCTTGTCATCTCCACCCGACGCCACCAGTGCTATCTCTCCCCAAAACACCGTTCATCGTCCCCAGCAATCCCCGTTCCGGGAATCGCTGGAGATGCGTTGGTTCCATCGAATTGATACCCGGACAAAGAACCGGCCGAAATCCGCCGCCCGCCGTGTAGATGAGCCATTTTGTTATGCTGAAGCATAACCTACAGCGCGGGCGGTTCGATGTCAAAATCTTCGATCGTCAGCAAACTCCGGCACGGATATCCGCGCTGCTCGAAGGCGGCCGCTCCGCCTTCCATGCGATCGACCACGGCGATGACGCCGTCGACGACGAGGCCAAATTGCTCGCAGCGTTCGATGGCCAATAGCGATGAGCCGCCGGTGGTGATGACGTCTTCGACGATGACGACGTGATCGCCCGCTGCGACCGGCCCTTCGACATACCGCAGCGTGCCGTGGCCCTTGGCTTCCTTACGGACCATGAAACCGAGCAGGTCTCGCCCCTCGACTCCGGCCAATGTGACGACCGCGGCGGTGATCGGATCGGCCCCGATGGCCATGCCGCCGACGGCCCGGGGCGGGTTGTCGGTGAGCATTTCGAGAATGGCGGAACCAATCAGCCTGGCTCCCTGCGGGTGCAGCGTCACCTGCCGGCAGTCGAGGTAATACTTGGCTTTCTTGCCCGAGGCGAGCGTGAAGTCGCCAAATTTCAAGGCCCGCTCGCGGACCAATTCGATCAACGCCTGCTTGTCGTACATACGGTTCCCCCAAATCTCCAGTACGTGGCTCAAGACGGCATCCCAATACGATTGCTATCTCTTTACCAATACCGCAGCGGAGCGAACAGGGGAGCGAACAGGGGCGAGCGGCGCCCTTAGCGACGAATCGACACGTCGGAGCTAACTTTCAGAATGTCGAACAGGTCATCGACATCCTCCTGGCTGAGCACAGCGGTGCAGCCGGTGGTGCTGGCGATGTGTCGCGGGCCACAAATGCGGACGTTATTCGCCAGCTCGATGAACCGATCTCCAGAGCGATTCTTCGTTCGCACGAAGGTGTCGTTCTGGGGAGCCGTTCCCTTGACTTCGATCAGAGGAAAGCGGCCGGCGTAATCGTCTCCGAGCCACAGCGTCAGGTGCCGCTTGGTGAAGTTGATGGTCGCCTTGAAAGGGCCTTTGATGACCTTGAGTTCTTGGCCCGGCAGGAGCCGATTCGGATCGTCGATACCGTTGATTTTGGCCAGCAATTCCCAGGGCACGTGATAAGTGTCGGCAATGTTTTTCAGGCTTTCGCCCCGCTGAACTTTATAGGGTCGGCCGTCGACGAAATAGTCGCTCGAGTAAACCACGGTGCCGGCCAGTTGGTCTAGCTGCGCGTTGAGTTCGCGGTGTTCGGCCGTCGAGAGTTTCGGGTGCTCGTATAACTGCGACAACAGGCCCAGCGCTTCGGCGAGCCGGTTTTGGTCCATCAAATCCTGCGCCCGCCCCATGGCGGCGCTGAAGTCGGGCGCTTCGGCACGAGCCCGATCGGATACGCCGCGCGAGTCAAACTCCGTTTGGCCGAAGTCGGACTTCGGCAGCGGCAAGGTCACCGTGCGCGGCGACCCGAAATTATTGTCTGACGGACGAGAGTCGGGAATGGAGTCGGGCTGCGCAAATCGCGATCCGTTGGCCGTCGATTTCGGGGTGAAGCGGGAACCGAATTGTTCGTGCTGTCCAGCGTCGCGGCTGCCGGAGCCGTGCTGATCGAAGCTGCGGTTTTCTGAGGGGAACGCCCCCAGCCTCTGGCTGTTCGTGTCCACGGGATCGCCCCAATTCCAAGGCGGCGGGTCGCCACCGCTGGTCTTCGGGTTCATGTCACCGGTGTCGGCGCTGTCCTGCCGGTTGATTTCCCCGGGGTTGGTATCGGGCGGAATGGTCAACTCGTCGGCTAGCGGAGCGGGTGGCTCGGGCCGATTGAAGAATAAGTACGAGCCGGTAACAATGGCCAGCAAAACGGCGATGACCAGTAGTGTTTTCGCGGAGTTCACGTCCGTCCTCCTTGACGAATCACTCGGAAATTGGATGGTAGAAACAAGCAACGCGGTGCGGGCACCGCTAAGGTTTGGATCGGGTGTTGCTGGGCTTTCACTAAAGCGTCAGGAGAGCGGCTAGCTGGTAGCGATTGCTGTAGCGACATGAATGATGCTTATGACTTCGACGATGATGAGTACGACTCTGCGGACGACGACTCGGAAACTCTTCCGTGCCCCCAGTGCGGCCAGTCGATCTACGAAGAGGCCGACCAGTGCCCTTATTGCGGTCAGTACGTTACGTTTTCCTCTTCTTCCAGTGCCTTCGATAACAAGCCGTGGTGGTGGATTGCCTTGGGTTTGTTAGGGGTGCTAGCAGTTCTCTGGTGGCTCGTCATGGCCGGCCGATAATTGCCGGCTTTCTGCCCGACAGAGCCCGCAACGGGCAGAATAGTAGTCAATCGGCCTCGGCGACGCCAGAGCAAGCTGGCCGATTTGGGGGAAATTTCAGTGATTGCTTTGCCGGCATGTTTAGCGGCCTGTCGAAACCGCCGGCCTACCGCGCCCAAACGGCCGGGTCTTGGCGATAGAATCCGCTCAGCGCCCGGTACAGTTCCGCGTGGTGATGTTGCATTTCGCGGGGTTCTTCGAAGAAACATTCGGTGGCCACGGCAAAGAACTCGGCCTCGTTGGTGGCCCCGTATTGATCGAGCAAGGTCACTTGGTTGTGTTGCTGGCTGAAGACGAGCTGCTCGAATTCCGCCCGGGCGACGCGCTGCCAGTTGTCGTGGGCGGCTCGTCCGGCGAGCGGCGGGATACCGTCGACGGCGCCGTCGAGCCCGTCGAGGTGATGGGCGAATTCGTGCAGCACGAGGTTTCGCCCGTCGGCCTCGTCTCGCGCGCCGCGAAGCGTCTCCTTCCAGGTCAGCACGATGGGGCCGCCGTGCCAGGCCTCGCCGTGGACCGGGATGCCGTCTTCGTCGACGACCAGGTTGTCTTGCCACTGGGGCGGCTGCAAGTAGGTGTCGGGATAGACAAGCACCGACTTTACGCCGCCGAAGTAGTAGCTCGGCTCAACGCCCACCGCCAGCAGCAAGGCCATGCCGGCGACCGTTACGCGAACCTCGTCGGTCATCTCCAGCCCGCCGCAGCCCTCCCAGTTTGTTTCGGCGACGAAGACTTTCACCAAATCGCGTAGCTTGGCCTGCTGCGCCGTGGGCAGCCGGCCGTAATGACGCACGTTGGCCTCCAGATAGCCGCGCCAAGCAGCGGGCAGCGGCGCGGCGAGGAGTTTTCTGCGGCGACGGTTCTTGAGCCAGCCCACGACGTATTCCAGAAGTCAATCAGCCGCGGGGCGCTAGCCCCCGGTTTGTGCAGATTGCGGTGAGAACCGGGGGCTAGCGCCCGGCGGCTGAAGAATAATCCGGGCTAGGGCTCGACCCCAGCCACCCGCCGACATCCTACTGGCTGGGCGGCTGGCTGACGAGCCCGCGCAAGACGAACTCAAACCGCGGCCGGCTGGGGTCGTTCGTGGTGAACGACAGCGTCTGCTCAAACGGCCCGGGCTGTGTCGGGGCGAGCATGTCGACGGGCACGTTGATCGTCTGGCCGGGCGAGGCAATCAGCGGCTCTGGCGTGGCCTGGCCGCAGCAGGAGGCGCCGTCTTGATGCAGGATCAGCCGCCGCGACCCGCGATTGCGAACCGAGAAGCCGTCTTGCAGACGCTGGCCGGGAGCGACCGCGCCGAAGTCCTTCGCAGCGGACGATAACCGCAGCGTCGAGCCGGTATCATCAGGACGAGGGCTCGCCAGCCAGGCGGCGACGACGATCGCGACGACGGCCAGAACGGTGATGAGGGAGGTGATGGTTTTCATGCGTTCGTCCGCTGCGCGACCAATGGTCGCGGCTTTACAAACTTCGTACGATGCGCAACATCAATTGACCATGCCGGTGCGGGTGGGGAATTCGATGCCGTCGACGATCAGCGCTTCGTCGTAGTGGGCCTGTCCGTTACCGGTCATGCTGAGCGTCTTGCCGACCACGCCGCCGTAAAGATCGGCACTGCCATCGAGCGTGATATCGGTGTTGGGGGCGTAGATGACCCCGTAAAAATCGTTGTTACTGGTGATTTCCGCGGTGCCGCCGGTCATTTGAAACTGCAGGTTACTGGCGATCTGCGTGCTATTGATAACCTCCGTGCCGCCGGCGCGGCGCAGATTTCCGGTAATGTAGATGACCGTCTTGCCGGTAATGTTCAACACCGACTGACCTTCGAGCGTAAAATCGTTGAAATAGTAGGTGCCCGGCGGTAGCGTGTACGTTTTGTGTCCGTCGAGGAGGAAATTGCCGTCGGCGTCGATGGGGCTGATGAAGCTGTTTCCCTGGGGAATCAGCGGCGCGTCGTCGTTGTTGTTGCTGGCGGCGGCGGCGCTGGCGTCGACGAGCGGCAAGCTCAACGGTCGCAGACGCGAACCGGTGCCGCCGGTGATGAGGGCGCCGCCGTTCACGGTGACGTCGTATCCCATGCCCGCCCGGGCGCTGCCATGCACTTCCGCGGCACCGCCGACGGTAATCGGACCATCGCTGCACAGCCCGGCGCGTTCGCCGGCGGTGAGCGGATCGTACGGCCCATCGCTCGAATCATAACTATCGGTCAGCGGCGTGCCTGGAACCGAGACCGAGTCGATCCCGATCAGTGGGCCGCACAATTCGTTGTCGTACATGGCGATCGCGTTGGCCGTCACGTCGGTCGTGGTTTGGCCCATGATCTTGGCGAAGAACAACGTTACGGGATTACCCGTGGCTTCGGTTCGGCGGGCCGTGACCCGTACCGCGTTGACGGAACCTCCGACGACAAAGCTCGCGGTGTCGCGGTCCCAGAAGCCGAATTCGACGTCGGACGGAGCGACCAAAACGCCGACACCCGAGGGATTCTGCGCGGCCGTGCTTAGGGCGACCGCGCTGGCGTCGGACTGGCTGGGCAGATACATCACCGCGGCCATGGCGCAGGCGTCGGCCGTGCGTTGCAGTTCGGTCCGCACGTGAACGATGTAGCCGACGTCGACGGCGAAGGCGACCATCACCAGCAGGCCGGTCATCAGCGCGCCGCCCAGGACGACGATGCTTCCGCGCCGGCGAGGGTGCGGCGTTCGAGACTGGCGGGTGTTCTGTATTGATGCGTTTGTCGTGGTGGGGCTCATGGTGCTTGACCGTCGCCTGAGACGGCTCCTTGGTGAGAATCATTCAAAGTGGTCAATCGTGGTCCCTGCTCTCTCTCACTACGCCGTCGTGTTTAATTTTTACTGCAATCGCTCGCCGCGCATCATGCTTTCGCCCGTCAATATCTTGCCGGACACGAAGGACGAGACCGGAAGCCAACTGACTTGGTCGTAGGGAACCGTTACCGTCACGGTCACTTCGTCGCCAAAGCCGACGGTTTGCAGCGACGTGGGATCGACCGTGACCGTGACGCCGTCGACCGTCGTGCTGCTGAGGTAGCTGGTCACGCTGGTCACGACGTCGGCGGCGACCGCGTTCTCGACGATCGCCTGCCGGGCTCCCTCACGGGCCGCATTGGTCAGAATCTGCTGCACCATGATAGCGCGGCCGAATTCAAACGAACTGAGGACAAACAGGAAGAAGATCGGGGCGATGATCGCGAATTCCGTGATCGTGGCGCCGAGCCGACGCCGCCGACCGCGGCGAAACGCTCGAATTCGGTTTCCTATTGCTGGATATCGCATGAGTTTGCCTTGGACAAGCTGTGGAGTCGCCAGATCTGCAACGCCGAAGAGGCACTAGCAAGCGCTCTTCATCTAAACAGATAGTTCGCCTACCGGCTTTGTCAAATCGGCAGAATGCGGGCGGGGCGATGTGCAGGACGTGGTGTGGCGTTTTGTCAACACGGGAGGCAGGTGGTATCGACAGCTCGTGGACTGGATCGCGCAACTAATTGCACTCGTACCTCCTCCTCGTACTCCTCCTCGTACTCGTACTCGAAACGCGGCTCATAACGGTCAACGCCGGCATTCGAGTACGAGGACGAGTACGAGGACGAGGAGGAGGTACGAGGACGAGTGATGGTCCAGGCCGCCTTGTCGGTCGTCCTCAATCCACAACGGCCGTGCGGCGGGGAAACTCGATCCCCTCGACGCCCAGCGACTCGTCGTAGTGGGCCTGTCCGCCGCCGGTCATGGTGAGCGTCTTACCGACCGCGCCGCCGAACAAGTTAGCGCTGCCATCGAGCGTAATGTCGGTATTGGGCGCGTAAATCACTCCGTAAAAATCATTGTTGCTGGTGATGTCCGCGGTGCCGCCGGTCATGAGAAATTGCAGGTTGTCGGCCACTTTCGTGTTGTTGTTGACCGTTACGCCACCGGCGCGGCGCAGATCGCCGGTGATGTAAATGATCGTCTCGCCGGTAATGTTCAATATCGACTGGCCTTCCAACGTAAAATTGTTGAAGTAGTAGATACCCGGCGGCATCGTGTAGGTCTTGTTTCCATCGAGCAGGAAATTGCCGTTCGCGTCGACCACGCTGACAAAATTATTGCCTTTTTGGATCAGCGGCAACTTGCTGTTGTCGTTCAGGGCCGCCGCTCCGCTGGCGTCGACCAAAGGCAAGTTGAGCGGACGCAGCCGCGAGCCGATGCTGCCGGTCACCACAGCCCCTCCGGTGATTGTCACGTCGTGTCCCATGCCGGCCCGCGCGCTGCCCCGCACCACGGCGGAGCCTTCGATATTGATCGGCCCGTCGCTACACAGCCCCGCGCGATCGCCCGCGGTGGCTGGGTTGTAGCCGCCCTGTTCGGAGTCGTAACTGTCGGTATTGGGCGTGCCGGGAACCGAAACCCAATCGATTCCGATCAGCGGCCCGCACAAATCACGATCGTACATGGTCGTGGCCGTGGCGGTGACGTCGGTTTTGGTGCGGCCCAACAGCACGGCGAAGAACAGGATCACAGGATTGCCGCTGTCGTCGGTGCGGCGGACGGTCACGCGGACCGAGTTGAGCCCGTGTGCGGAGGTGGTGGTCGTGAGAAAATGGGCCGCGTCGCGGTCCCAATGGCCGAATTCGATGTCGGAGATGCTGAGATTCGCTGCGCCGCCGGAAGGGTTCTGCGCGGCGATGGCCTGGGCCGCGTCCAGCGCCGCGGCCTCGTCCGGCAGGTACATGATGGCGGCCATGGCACAGGCGTCGGCCGAGCGTTGCAGCTCGGTGCGGGCGTTGGTGATCACCCCGACGTCGACGGCGAAGGCGACCATCGCCAGCAGCATGACCATCATTGCGGCGGCGAGCGCGACCACGCTCCCACGGCGATGCGAGCACTGGCCGCGGAGGCGGACGTGCGGCTGATCTCGCCAGGCGTCGGTCATTTTGAAAGCAGCGTTTTTCGAACAGCGCATGGCAGTCTCCTCATGGTGCAACAACCCAGTTCCCCGCTCTGCCGAGCGCCACGGCACATGCCGCGATTTTGCTCGACAGATCGTGTCACAGCGCGACCGGCGGAGGCGAGCCCCTGATCGCTCCACCGGCCGGCCGCGGACCTACAAACCACTTTTTGAAACGGCTTCACCTCCGCGCATAAACGGCGCGCCGGCTCCGCCAAGAAAAGGCTATTGCATTAACTCCCCGCACACGGAAAGTTCTCCTGGCGGGAATAAACCCCGTCGGAGAATTACCTCAAGCAGCGAGCAAACTCGATCTATCGGCGCAGCACGGCTTGCCGGTAGCGGCTCGCCGAATACGTCCGTATTGAATGCCTTCGACGCCCGGCGGCAGGTCGCAATCGCGATGGCCGTGAGGGTCAAGTGATTTTCCTCTGTCGCCGCGATGTCGGCCGCCGTCGCCAATCGGGCGATTGCTTGCCGGGCCCGTTCGCGTGCTAGCCCCACTACGGGGATTTCAAAAAGAAGCTGCTGGCCCCAAAGAGTCCGACGCGGCAGGCGCGGAACAAGGGCCAGCAAGAAGAAGACGGGAGCCTGAAGAACGAACAACATGGCGGTTAGCCCGCCCGCCCGCCCGCGCCGGCGAGTTTTTCGCCGACGTGTCACACCGAATGAGCAGTGTGTATAAATTTTTCCGCGTTGCAGCGGCCTGATTTCGCTTGGCGCTGACATAATGCGAACTTTCGTCCGAGCGCCGCCCAATCAGCGGCGCGTTGCCGTGATGATGCTAGTAAGTCATAGCACAACTCCAATATCAATTGGCGGAGGCTGAAAATAGGACGCAACGTGCGTCGATCGATCCTCCATTCAAATAGATAGCTTACTTTTCGGCGTTGTCAATTCGCTGCAAAGACCAGCGACGTATTAAATGTCTCCGTCCAGGTTTTCTCGGCAGCAGCGCACCAGGAAGTTGATCGCCAGTACCCAGTACGCAGTACGGAGTACGCATTTCCCATTTCCCATTTCCCAGCCCCCAGTCCCCAGCCCCCAGTCCCGCGATGAAAATCCGCCTCTCGGCCGGCGCCTCTCCACGCCCCTAGCTTGAAACAACCGACGACTCAATGGGTGAATCGTCTTCGTAGGGATCGACGTCGATCAACGCGTCGTAGGCCCGCACGGCGCGAATGATCTGACCGCTCAAGGGCAGGTCTTGCGCCGTTTTACCCTCGCCGTCGGCCGGGTGATAGCTGATCTCGTTGAAAGCGACCGTGCCGTTGAGCACGACCCGCGGTTCGAGCGTTTCCAACACGGCGCGCCGCCCGCGCGTCGAAGATGCCTTCGCAGCCCGGGGCGAGGAGAACAGCGATTTGGGCATGAGAAAACTCCAAGCCGCCACGGTTTCGCAGACGAGAATATGGGCCGGACAGACGATGACCGCCGCGAGCCCTAAAGAATCAGCGGCAAACCCCCCATTATTTAGAAAACTCACTGAGAATCAACGGTTTTTTCATCCGCCGGCGAAAAGTGCATCGGACACCGGGCAGTTGCGATTCGCTACCCCTTCACTTTCAACAGCCGGCAGGCCTCTTCGTAGCCGGGCGCGCGCACGCCGGGCTTGTCGGTGACGCTGTAGCCGAAGCCGCTGGCGGTGGCGCGGGCCAGACCGACCAAATGATTCCAGCGGAAGGCGGGCCGGGTGGTGGCGAATTCTTCTCTGACGGTGACGTAATACTTCTCGCCGTGCAGCCGGCCGTCTTCGCTCAGCGCGTAACGCAGCATCAAATCGAACACCGGCTTGGCCGCATGGCCGAGCTTGCCGTAGGTGTGAATCGCCGCCGTGGCCCGGCCTTGGTCATTGGACCGAATGGCCGCTTCC
Organism: Planctomycetota bacterium; assembly: GCA_022564995.1. Taxonomy (GTDB): domain Bacteria; phylum Planctomycetota; class Planctomycetia; order Pirellulales; family JADFKK01; genus JADFKK01. The sequence continues at coordinate 9,812 of JADFKK010000078.1, forward strand.
GCTTCGCGCAGGAGAGCCTTGGGGTCTTTCGTCTCGATCGCCGCCAGATGATCCGCCAGCGGATACGGCGCCTTGTTGAGCTTGCCGGCGTTGGAAATATGATAGGCGCCGACGATCATGCTGGCCGCCGTGTTACGCGGATTGCTCACCCGGGCGATGTTCCGCCAGGCGTTGGCCGAGTCGGAGCCGTGAACGCCGGACGATGCCCCGTGAACCCGCGCGTTGCGATCGCGCAGCTCCAGTTCGTTGGCGGCCAGCGAAATCGCCTCGCCGATCACTTCCGGCGAGAACCCTTCGGCCAGCGCCTCGGCCACCGCCTCGGCGGCCTGTGCCTTGCTGGAGTTGTAAATCGTGTGGACCATCTTTGCCAGCCAGTCGTCGTCCGCCTTGTGCTTGCCGAGCGGCTTATCAAGCAGCCGGTTTTCCTCCAGCAGCTTCGGCAGCAAGGAGCGGATGCCCGGCACGGGACGCTTGCTCTTGATGCGTTGCTGTTCCGATTTCACACAATATCGGACCGACTCGCGGAGCATCGTGTGCGCCTGCTCGGCGCCGACAAGATCGAGCAGGGACCAGGCCCGATGGGCCAGCACGACGCGATGCACGTCGGCGTTATCCTGCACGATGAATTGCAGATGGTTGTAGGCGTCGATCGGCTTGCCTTTTGCCAGTGCTGCAAATATCTGTTCAGCCTTTTTCATGTCCGCCCCGCGGGTGGCCGCCCGCAGCAGTTCTCCGCCGACACGGCCGCTGGGCAGCTTGGCCGGATCGACCGGCCGCAGCACCTCGCCCTTGCGTCCGCCGTTTTTCTGGATGTGGTCGGTGTTGCGGAACAACACCTTGAGCACGGGCAGCGGCTTTCGCTCCGTGGGCAGATCCTTCGTCATCTGATAGGCCGGCGCGAGGGCCATTAACGTGTGAAACCCGACGTAATCCTCGCCGCCAAACTTGCGGGCGTTGGCCAACGAGGCGGCGGCCACCAGCGTGGCCAGATCGCTCTTGCCGGATTGCAAGCGGTCGACGAGCAGCGGCTGGAGCTTGTCGATGGACGTCTCTTCCATCAGCGCGACCAGCGGTTCCAGCTTTCCGAACGTAAGCGACCCGGCAGCCTCCTCGGCCCAAGCCGGCGCGAGTCCCAAATCCGTGGCCACGGCGCTACCGACACTGGCCAGCAGCATTCCCCGACCGACGTCCGCGAAAAAACCTCTGCGTGTGTGGTGAGTCATCGTTCTTTCTCCGGTGAAAGTGAAGAGGGAAGTTGTGTTTTCGGCGAGCCCCGAGCGTTAGCTCGGGGGTAATACACACGCGAACGAGACGATTGAATCCAGGCGATGAATTACCGACGGCCTCACGGCCGCCGCTCGCCGGACAGTTGTCTAATCGTAAAATAATTGTCACCTACTCCTGCCTCTCCGTTTCACCTCCGACGCTCCGCAGCGTGTGCGACGGCACCAGCGCGATCGAGGTGGGCGTATAATTGCACTCGCATCCCCCGGTGAGATTCGGCACGTTGAGCAGCCCGTCGCCGGGAATCAGGTTATTGTTGCAGCCGCTGCGGACGTTCCACAGCGGGGTGATCCGCCGCGTCGCCAGATCGATGTAGGCCGCGTTGCCGCGATAACGGGTCGTGACCATGTTCGGACAGGCCCGCAGGTCGGTGCATCCGCGACGATACCAGCGGATGTCCTTGCCGACCTTTTTTCCGGAATGAAGGTCGAAGGTCATCAGTAGATCGTTGCCGCCGCCGACCAGTTTGTCGCCGGCAATCAACAGCGCGGTGGCGTTGTTGCGAACCTTCGAGCCGTCCTTGCCCCGGTAGACGCCGCCGGCCGCGATCAGCAGGTCTTGCGGTTCGGCATAACGCAGCACCGAACTGGCGGGCATTTGCCAGAGGATGTTGCCCTGCCTGGCACTCAGCGCCAGGATTCGCCCGTCGCTCGGTTTCTCGCCCTTGCGAGGGTTGATCAGTTCCGAGCAAAACACCCGATCACCCGCCGCGGCAATGCTCAGCCGCGGGCGCTTGGCGACGAACGTCCACAGCAACTTGCCGCTGTGCCGGTCGAAACAGGTCACGGTTTTGCTGCTGCTGCCCAGCAGGTAATCGCCCCAGACGCGCAGGTTCGTCCAGCGACCGGCGCTCTCGGCGGTCGCTTTGGGCAGTGCGATCTCCCGCGTCTTTTCGCCGGTCGCCGCGTCCAGAACGAGGCAATTTCGGCCGCCGGTTAAATAAATCGCATCGTCGAGCACGACCATCTCCGTGCCGACCGTGGCGCGAACCGCCGTCGGCAGCTTCGCCCGCCAAAGCTGCCGGCCGGTGTAGGCGTCGATGGCATACAGGTCGCCGGCTTTAATCAACAGCCGGCCGCCGGCGACACGCACTGCGGCGGCGCCGGGCGCGCGATGCCAGCGGACCGCACCGCCGAACCACAACATGTCCAAATCGCCGCGAAGAAACTCATCTTGCGACCCACCGGTGTTACTCGCCGTGGCGCCGTGGTGCGACCAGTCGGCAGAGCCGCTCAGCGGACCGCGCCGAGAGATCAACGCCAACTCGCCCTGGCTCTCGACGTGCAGCCCGGCCAGTTTGAGCTTGGCCGACGCATTGGCAAGCTGCCGCTGCTGCTCGGGCGTTGCGCCGAGGCAAGCGACTCCGCCATACGGTCGCAGGGGATGATAGATGTTCTTGACGAACGTCTCGTCGAACGAACCGCCGAGCCGCGTCACATCCTCCGAGACCACCAGGTTCGCCAAGAACGGCGGGAACGGATAATTCGCCGGGTCGCCGACCAGCGCCGTGACCCGCGTGCCATACAGCCCGGCCGCCAACATCCGGCGGCGCAGCGCGTCGATCTTCTTTACGTCCGAATCGACCGCGATGACGTTACACTTGGACTGGCTTACCAGTTCTTCAACGAGGCGCCCCGCGCGGATGCCCAGCACCAGCGCGTAGCCTTCCGAGACGCCGGTTTGCTTGAGAATCTCGGCCGCCTGTTTGGTCCATTCGTCCGGCCTGGCCGCGGTGGCGGCTTGCGGCGCCTTATGAAAGAGCGGCTTGCCGGGAGCCTTGGCGCCGTAGGTGTAAATCCGGCCTTCCAGCGTGGTCACGATCAACTTGTCGTCGGCGACCAGCATCCGCGACGGCGTGCCTGCGATCTTGCTTCGCCAAGATATCTTCGGTTTCGCGCTGGTCGAGTCAGGAATGTCAATCGCCGCCACCTCGCCAGGACCGCCGGCATAGAGTCGCCGGCCGGCCTTGATGTGAACCGTCAGCTTGGTCGACAGTTTCCACATTTCGGGGAACGTCGCCTTGAGCTTGTCGGGATAACGATCGTTCTTGCGAACTTTCGGCTCGTTGGCCTTCGTGCGCGGGGCCACTTTGCCTTGCGACAGATCGTAGCCCGACACGAAACCACCGCCACCCACGAACATCTGCTCGCCAGCCATCACGGGCATACGGAATTGCCCCAGTGCCCGCTGATTCGTCGGGTCGATCGAAACGCGCGTCCACCCGCCGGCGTAAAGCTGGCTCTTGAAATCGGACTTGCCGCGGCGGTCCTTGAATCGCTCGTCGTTCGGCCGGCTCATGTCGTACAGGTCGCCGCTGTGGGTTAGATAATTGCCCGATCCGGCGACGAACCACGAACCCTTGGGCAGCCCGACGCGTCCGCCCCAACCCATCGTGTAGGGCCGCAGCTTGCCGGTCTTCAGATCGAGGAAGGCGGGCAGTTGCGCGCCGCACGGCACGACCAACATGTCGCCGACAATCGCCAGATAACCCTGCGGCGTAATGCCGGCGAAGGTCTTTACGCCGTGATCCAGATTTGCCCCGGCCAGATGATGGCTGTCGGTGTTCGACCAGCGAGCCTTGCCGGTGTTGGCATCGACGGCATGCACAAACACGCCGTATTGCGGCCACAGCCCGGCGGCGAAATAGATGACGCCATCGGCCAGCACGGGTCCGCCGCGCGCCGGCCGCAACGAGACCAGCCGGCCATTGCCGAGTAACTTGCGATCCTCTCGCCCCGCCGGCAGCCCGCGAAATTTCCACCGCAGGCTGCCGTCCTTGGCGTTTAGGCAATACAGGTGTCCGTCGTCGCTGATGAAGTAGACCTTGTCCTCCCAAGCGATGGGCGCGAACCGCACCGGCCCCTCGGCGAAGAACCGCCAGCGGACCTGACCCGTGTCGGTGTCGAGCGCCGTCACGCTATCGGTGACCATCGAAGGCACGAACATGGTCTTGCCCATCACGACCGGCTCATACGAGGCGTCGTATCGCAGCCGCACCTCGCCGGCAAACGCCGGACGCGGCGCCGGCAACTGGCGAACCCACCGCAGCGACAACTCGGCCGCCAGATGCTCAGGCGAAGCCGCGCCGCGTGCCGGGCCAAAACGAAACTGCGGCCAATCGTCGGCGTGGAGCGGCGCGGCGAAGCACAGGCCCGCCAGGGCGATAACGATGAGTTGGGATGGCGTGGGCTTCATGTCGTATGGCTCCAGAGGATGATTCGTAACAAAGCGCTGGGTCAAAAAGTCGGGTCGCTTGAAATTCGTTCGGCTGGGGATTGGGAGGCTGGAGGCTGGAGGCTGGGGGACTGGAGGCTGGAGGCTGGAGAAACCATGTTTCCGTTTCCCCTAGCTCCCAGCTCCCAGCTTCCTAGCTCCCAGTCTCCAGTCCCCAATCCCCAATCCCTTGCGTAGGGGCAAACTGTCAAAGCGACGCCTCGCGTCACTCCACTTCATGCACGTCATCGAGCACGCCGCGGGGAATGCAGACGGTCAGCACGGTCAGCTTGCCGACCGCCTTGTGCTTCATGCCGCGCGGCACGTAAACCACGACGCCCTGGTGCAGTTCGATTTCCTCATCGTCGAGGACCATCGAGCCCTCGCCGTCGATGACCTCCTCGATCAAGCAGCGGATCGCCCCGCAAGTCTCCGCCCAAGGCGTCACCTCGGCCGGATCGCGCCGCAGAAAACTGGTTTGAGTGGTCATGCTGGTCTCCGAAGAAAAAGCGCGGCGGGAACCCCACGATTTTACCACCGTTCGCGGCCGAGATACAAGCGTAGGGCATGCTCCGCAGGCCGAAGTCGGTTCGTGGTGTGCGATAATGCCCTGTTCACCAAGCTCCTGCGAGAACAGCTCCCCATCCGGGCTTGCCCCGGTGGAAGCAGGGTTTCTGCACTACCGCCGCTGCTGCCCCCTGGATTTGTCTCGCCGCACCATCGCCTGCGGCGTCGGTGCGACGAGGTGTGCGGCAAGTTTTTCTGGCGATGCGTGAACGACGTGGGGCAGGTTTCCCAACCTGCCACAAAGTGTTTGTACGTTAGCAGGTTAGGAAACCTGCTCCACGACTCGCGTTGCCAGAGAATCTGGCCACACACGCGGCGAGACAAGGGTGGACGTAGCCATCGGCGAGGTAGTGCAAAAACGTACGCTCCACCGGGACAAGCCCGGGCGGCGACGGAACGTGCCTTCTGGTTTCCAAGTTCTGCTTGGCCCGTGCTCGTAGCGTAGTCTACGAACTAGCCGGCTTCAGCCGGCGCCCCGTCAGCCCCCAGCTTTAGCTGGGGGTCAATCATTCGTTGATGTGAGCCGCAAGGCGCTAGCCGCGGGTTTTGTGCGGGAAAGCGTAACGTCGATTCACCGGCGGCTAGCGCCTTGCCGCTTAAGTTAAGGGCGCGACCAGCGGTCGCGGCTTTATGATGGGTCGTCTCCACTTGCCGGCCACTCGGCTTTGGTCATACTTGGAGGCGTTCGCTCGCCGCGTGTCGCTTCCGCGCGGTAGCGGTTTTTTGAGCGATTCCTGGGCTGGGCGGTGCTTCTGATGATTCGACCTGTTAATACGATTGCCAGCAACGATGCCTCAGCGGCGGACCGCTGGGGTGACCTCGCTCGGCTGATTCTCGCTGGCGGGAAGCTTTCGCCCGAGCAGGGGCTCGACGTGCTGGCTTGCCCGGACGACGATCTGCTCGATCTGCTGGCGGCGACGTTTCGAGTTCGGCAGCACTTTTTCGGCCGCAGCGTGCAGCTTTACTTTTTAATGAATGCCAAGAGCGGGCTCTGTCAGGAGGATTGCGGATATTGCTCGCAGTCGAAGGTCTCCGAGGCCGACATCCCCAAGTACAATCTGCTCAATCGCCAGCAGCTTCTCGACGGCGCCCGTGTGGCGGCCGAGCGGCAGGCGAAGACTTACTGCATTGTGATCTCCGGGCGCGGGCCGACGGAGCGGGAAATGCAGGCGCTGACCGCTTTGATTCCCGAGATCAAGCAGCAGTTCGATCTGAAAATCTGTGCCTGCCTGGGACTGCTGACGGATGACGAGGCCGGGCGGTTGAAGGCCTGCGGGGTCGATCGGGTCAATCACAATCTGAACACCAGCGAAGCGCATCACGGACAGATCGTCAGCACGCACACCTACGCGGATCGGCTCGACACGCTGCGGGCGGTCCGCGACGCCGGAATGGAGATGTGCAGCGGCGGCATCGTCGGAATGGGCGAGTCGGACGCCGACGTGGTGCAGCTGGCCCTGGTGTTGCGAGACTTGGGCGTGCATTCGATTCCGGTCAATTTTCTTAACCCGATCGACGGCACGCCGCTGGCGGGCGTGCGGCATCTCAACCCGCGTTACTGCTTGAAGGTGTTGTGCCTTTTCCGGCTGGCCAACCCTGACCGCGAAATTCGCATCGCGGGCGGGCGGGAGCTGCATCTGGGCAGCTTGCAGCCGCTGGGGTTGTACGCGGCCAATTCTCTGTTTGTGGGCGATTATCTGACCACCAAGGGTCAATCGCCGGAGGCCGACTACCGCATGATCGAAGAGTTGGGCTTCGAGGTGACGCAGGACGTTGCCGCGGCGAAGTGAAGCCAGAGCGGTCGGGCCTGTTGTGCTACAAGCGGATGGGATTTCTCCCATTTTCCCCAGACCTCCTGGGCGAAAAAGTCTCGGTAATCGTCACGATCTGAAGAATCGCTTAAACCGCTCGGGGCTTCGCAGTCGATAGGTGGGACGAGACTGCAAGAGACTCTCCCGTCTCGCTCTAGGCCCGTCTCGCGTTAGGCCCCCACATGGTTTAGGACACGTCGACATGTTCCGCAAAGCCTTCGTTCCCGTAGTGATTATCGCCGGCGGCCTGTGTGTGGTGGCCGTGCAGGCACAGCAAAAGCCGGCCGCAAGCCGCTCGCCCTCGCTGAGCGAACGTCTGGAAGAGCTGCGGCGTGGATTGCTGGGCGGTGCCAATTCGTCCTCCACTCGAACCAAACGGCCGGCGGGTAGGAGTTCGTCTCCGACACCGGCCAAGCGCAACGGCTGGTCGTCCAGCCGAAAATTCCGCCCCAGCCCCGGCAGCCGTCCGATGTCGACGCCCCCCGTGCCCTCGGCCGAACGGTCCACGCAGGCGCCTGAACTCCCCACGGCGCGAACCACGCAGCGACCGGCAGCCCCTCCGCTCTTCAACTCATCGAGCCGACGAAACAGCACCAGAAACAGAGATCGTTCGCCGGCCGTATTCCAGGCGCCAACAGCGCCGGTTGGCAACGCGGCAGCGACCCGCCGGCGTCGCCCGCAAGTCATCGCACCGGACGCCAAAGATCCTGTCCTGAGCCCACCGCTGGTGAGCGGCCGATTGGAACCGATTTCGGCGCCTCCGGCGGAGCGGGTCTCATCGCGTCGGCGTCGACCGTTCGACCGTAGTTCGCCGGTAACCACCGAGACTTCCGACACGACCGATAACCTGACCACATCGAGCGCTAGCGTGTTCACGCGATACAGTCCCCAGTTGGCCGTTTCAACCAGCGGGCCGCGGAAGATCACCATCGGCAAGGAAGCGACCTTTTCGATTCGCGTGAAGAACAGCGGTCGGGTTGCCGCCAGCGACGTGGTGGTGGTGGTCAAAGTTCCGCAGTGGTGCGACGTTGTAGGTGCTAAGGCCACCGCGGGCGTGACTCCGCCGATACGCGACGCGATCGCCGGTGGAACGGTGCAATGGGCGCTAAGTCGCCTCGGCACGGGCGTGCAAGAGCAACTCGACCTGCGAATCATTCCGCGCAAGAGCCGGGCGTTTGACCTGGGTGTTTCCTGGACGTTCGCCCCGCCGGCTGCCAAGGCGATGGTCGAAGTGCAAGAGCCCAAGCTGTTGATGGCGGTTTCCGGACCCGAAGAGATGTTGTTCGGCCAAACCAAGGTCTTCAAGCTAACCCTTTCCAACCCTGGCACGGGCGATGCGGAAAACGTGACGATCCGATTGCAGCCGGTCGACCAAGGCGGCGGCCAAGTCACGAATCATCGCTTGGGCACACTGGCCGCCGGCGACAGCCGCGTCGTCGAGATTGAATTGACGGCGCGCCAGGCCGGGACTTTGGCGATCAAGGCCAGTGCAGCGGCCGACGGCGGTCTCACAGGCAAGGTCGACCATTCCGTGTTGGTGCGCCGAGCCGAGCTGCGCATCAATGTTTCGGCCGCCAAGAAAAAGTACGCCGGAACCGTCGCCTCGTACGAGATTCAGATTTCCAATCCGGGCAACGCGACGGCCGAGCTCATCAAGCTCACCGCGCAGTTACCGCAAGGCGCCACGTACGTCTCGAGCAGCGGGGGCGGAACCTATCGGGCCGAAACGGGAGCCGTCCAGTGGAATCTCAGCGCGCTGCGAGCCAACGCCAGGGAAGACTTTGAAGTGAAGTGCGTGCTGTCATCTCCCGGGGCCAATCGGATTCAGGTAACGGGCAGAGCCGCTGGCGACCTGAGCGATTCGATAGCGGCCACCACCCAGGTCGAGGCGCTGGCCGACTTGAAACTCTTGGTGAGCGATCCGCGGGGACCGGTTGCGGTGGGTGAAGAAATGACTTACGAAGTGCGCGTCATCAATCGCGGCACGAAGGCGGCCCAAGGGATCGACGTCGTCGCTTTTTTCAGTGCCGGCATCGAGCCGATTGCCGTTGAGGGCACCACCAACTACGAAATCAGCGCGGGGCAAGTCGTCTTTAAGAAAATTGAACACCTGGGCGCGGGCCGAGAGATTGTCTTCAAGATCAAGGCCGTGGCCGCGGAGGCGGGTAACCACATCTTCCGCACCGAGGTGCTCTGCACGTCGCTCGGCACCAAGCTCGCGGCGGAGGAAACGACCCGCTTCTTTAGCGAAGACTCAACGTCGGGTGCCCGCGGCGGAGCGGAAAACAAACCGTCACCGTCCCGGTTTTCGGAGAGCCAGGAAGGGCGATGGCGGATTTCAGGCGCTCGCCGCTAGCACCGATTATTCATCAGCCGCGGGGCGCTAGCCCCCGGTTCTTGCGGCATACCTGTAGCTACGCTCGCCAGAGCGTGGACCGAGCGTATCCACCGTCTGGCGACGGTAGCTACGACAGGTAAATTCTCATCTGCCGCTCGCCTAATAACCCGAAGCGTGAGCGAGCAAGAGGCGTGAAACTGTGGCGATCCTCGCTTACGCTTCGGGTTGCTATTCCAGGCCGTCAAGGCGTTGGCGTTACATCGTTGGGCGGCTTCGTGTCGCCGTCCGATTCGCTCGACATAATGGTCTTGAGCAGCTGCGCGAGCGAGTTGGCCTCCATTTTTTTCATGATGTTGGCGCGGCGCAGTTCCACCGTGCGCAGGCCGATGTCCAACTCCGCGGCGATCACCTTGTTCATAGAACCCCGCCGCAGGCATTCCAGCACGTCGCGCTCCGGGTCGGTTAGGGTCGCCAGCCGCCGCGAGATTTCGTCGCGGGCAGCCTGATCGCTGCGATGTTGCTGGTCACGACGAATCGCCTTGCGGATGTTGGTCCACAACTCGTGATCGCCGCAAGGCTTTTCCAGAAAGGTGATGGCGCCGCGATTCATGGCGATGACTGCCGTGGGAACATTGGCGTAAGCCGAGATCAGAATCACGGGAAGACGGATGCCGTTTTCGATGAGCCTCTGTTGGAGTTGCAAGCCGTCCATGCCGTCCATGCGTAGATCGGCGATGAGACATCCCGGTTGCGATCGGTCGTAAGAGGCGAGAAACTCCTCCGCCGATTCAAAGCACTCGACCGCAAGTCCCTTGGATGAAACCAGCGCGGCCACGGAATCGCGCGCCGCGGGATCGTCGTCGACGACAAACACCGTCGGCGGCACAGTCGGACATTCATTCATGGTTCATCATCTCCCCGCACGAGCGGCAACGAAAACAGAAATGTCGTACCTCCCCGCCCCTCGCTTCGAGCCCAAAGATGTCCCTGATGGGCCTTGATAATCGATCGTGAAATCGTCAGTCCCATCCCGATGCTATCGTCCTTGGTCGTAAAATAGGCGTCGAACATCCGATCCTTCTCGACCAGATCGATGCCCTTGCCCCGGTCGGTCACGCTGACCGTGATCATCTTCGCTCCATCATCGCCGCCGCGATCATCGCGACGACCTCGGACGCTGTCCAGCGACGTGCAAATGATGAGCCGCCGGTGCTCGACGTCGACCTTGCTCATCGCGTCAATGGCGTTTCGCACCAGATTGACGACGACCTGGTCAATCTGCACCCGATCGACAGTCACCGGCGGAAGCCCGTCGGCCAACTGCAAGTCAATCGTCACTTGGTGGTTCGTGGCTTCCACTTCGACCAGCCGGATGACGTCGCGGATGATCGTGTTCACGTCGTGGGGCGACCGGTCTGACTCGGTCTTGCGAATGAACCGCGATAGGCTGCGAATCACGTCGCCAGCTCGCTTGGCCTGTTCGGAGATGCGCCGCACCCAACCTAACAGTTCCTCGTCGCTACCGTGCGGGGAATGCTCCAGCCGATGGGTCGAGGCCGCGGCAAAATTCGTGATCGCGTACAGCGGCTGGTTTATTTCATGGGCCAACTCCGAAACAATTTCGCCCATCGTGCTCAATCGTGATACGTGGGCCAGCTCGGCCAGATGGATCTGGGCTTGCACTTCGGCCTTCCTGCGTTTCTCGATATGTCCCCACTCGCGCAAGGCGCGCTCGGCGATGTGCGGCATGTCGCCGAAGGTCTCCGCCGACTTGACGACGTAATCCAGCGCCCCGGCCTTCATCGCCTCGACCGCCATCTGCTCGTCGCCGAAACCGGTCAAGATGATTATCGGAAACGTCGCGCTGTCGCCTTTCGACGGCAACAGTTCGCTGCCCCGACCGTCAGGCAAACGCAGATCGGCGATCACCAGGTCGGGCGCTGCGACGGCGATCTGCTCTCGCGCGCCGCGCAAATCTGAAGCGACCGACAGCCTGGCCGACGACGGACGCTGGTCGAACGCGCGACGCACTAGCGCAACGTGATTCCCATCGTCGTCCACGAGCAGGATTCGAGGAATCTCGGTTAACATGGCACTAGGCAGAGTGATTCCAGCCCAGCCAGTAGGCGCCCACATCTTGCCTGAAGTGTCTCATCACCAACGCCGCATGATCGGCGTTGTCTTCCACCAGCAGGACGGTTGAGTTGGCGGATTTTTCAATCGGCTCGGCGATCAACTTCTCTGTGGTTGGCGAGGTCATCGATTGCTTTCCATCGAGCACTTTTGGTTGACTTAACTTAGGCGAAAAGGCGAAAGAAAACTGAGAAATAAACGCCACCCCCCCCGGGCATATTACACCAAACGTCACGGTAGTCAAGTCGGCCCGATTCAGGGTAGTGATACCGTTTGACCAAATGTTAGGAAAAAACCGCTAGGCTAGGCCGCCGTTCCCATCATCAGATCGTCAAAACTCCACAGCGTCTTGGTGATCTTCGCAGCCATCGCCGGCGTGACCCTCATTTCGCCCGGACGCCAGCAGAAGTTGTAATATGCCATGTGGAGGTTGATGGCCGATTCCAGGTTTTCCAGTTTCTTGCTGAATCCCAGGGCAAGCCGGGTGAACCGCTTCATAAACGTGCGGATCGTGAGGTTGTTTCTCTCGACGTGGCTGGTGCATATCGTCCGCTCTTCGCTGCCGTGTATTCCCTTGACGCCCCGGCGCTGAGTGCCAACCATTTCGCTCGGCGTGTAGGGCATGTTGGCGTTGCGGTAATCCTTGATGATCGTGCCAAACTTGACGTAGGGGCCGAAAGCAAGGTCGACAGCTTCGGGATACGCGGCGAAGCCATCACTTGAGATTTGCAGCACCTTGCGGTACTCGCCTGTCACGTCGGCTTCGTGGGGCCGTGGGAGCGTGATACGGCTCCGCAGGTCCATCATCAACCGGCGGGCATTGTCGGCAGAACGCTTGCCCACGATGAAACTGGGGATCAGGCGGGTGCCTTGGTCCAGAGCGGTCCAGAGATAAATGTCCCCGATGTCGCCACGGGTTTGGCGCTCTTCAATCGTGAGGCGGGATTGCTTCTTTTGTACGAAGGTCCAGATTTCGTCGCACTCGACATAGGTGAGTGTCAGATGGCGGAACCGCTCATCCATCAGGGCGGCGCAGTGGTCGCCAGCCCAGGTCAGTTGGCGGATGACCGATGGAATGTTGGTTCCCATCAGGCGGGTAATCGAGCGGATGCTGTTACCTTCCACCAAGAGTCTCAGGATCGTGTTGCGCTTTTCGGTGCTCATTCTGTTGGCCATAGCGAGAAACCTTCCCTTCGTTGGGGGCTCTCGCTAGAATTGGGTTGCTAGCACCAAACGGAATTATGCCCGTTTGGTCTTTAGCTTGAAATCGAACGCAATTATACTTCCGCGACTGGATTCCAGACATTGCAGTCAAGGAGGTATTACTCATGACCAAGGATGGTGAATCGTTCGATCAGTGGCTCGACCGAGCCAGAATCCCGCCGCGTTTGCGCTCGCCGAAACATCTTGCCGTCTTGCAGGCTGCCTTTGCGTTTCTCGAGCAGGCCGGTAGGGACTACGCCAGCGGACGCATGATCACCCATTTCCTCCTCAATTGTCAGTTGGGTTGGAAACTCGCGCAGGTGGCGCGCCTCGTCGGCGTCACTCGTCCCACCGCCTCGCGACAAAACAAGCTCTCCTCCCGAGAGGTCGCTCGTGAAATTCAGCATCGACTGGCCGGACGGCCTTACGGCAAACTCCTTCCTCGCTACGCCGGACCCATCGCGCAATTTATCGTCACGCAGCCAAGCGCCACACGTGACGACTTGCTCGACTTTATTGAATCGACTTGGGATTTCCGTGTATCACTCACCGCGCTGCACCATTTTCTCAAGAAGTACGGTTTGGATCGCTCATCGTTAAACCAAAGGGCGCCGCCGCCCCACGTGAGCGAGGATGAACAAGCGCTTATCGAGGTTCTGGAACAACCGCCCAGCAGCGGCTTGCCCGTGCCACGGCCGTCCGAAGACTTTTTTTTGGACAGACTCAATATGCCGGCGCCTTCCTGTTGATGCCCCAGGTGCTCGACTGGTGGCGGATCGCTCAGCAGTGTTTCTCGGATGACTACGGCTCGCTGGAGCGTGGTTTTTTGACCAGCATCTTCATGTTGATCTGCGGTATCGAACGTGTCTTTCATTTGGACGAGATGGACGAAGAAGTTTTCGATTCCCAAAGGCTATGTCACCACGCGCAACAAATACATGCGATGCGAGAAGCTGTATTACGGTTACGATCTGCGGCAGCGACGGTTTGTGACGCTCAAGGCCACGCCGGGAAACGTCGAGTTGCGTGATGTATCAGGTCTGCTCACGCGACGCGTGTTGCGGCATGGCCAGCCCACTTCGTTGCACGCCTTGTTCGACGCCGGCGCGGGCAAAAGCGACGCGGACGTGCGCGGCTTGATGACGCTGGCCGACGAGACGCCGAATCTGGACGTCACGTTGCGGGCCTGTCGCTATCCGCACCGAGTGAAACAGTGGAAAGAACTGTCGGCTGACAAGTTCACCACTTACCAGGAACCGGGCGACTGCCAGGCAGCGCCGCCCAAGGAGGTGCGACTGGCGGAGACGACGACGGTGCTCAAGGGCGAAAGCGAAGCGGACGCGGTGCGGACGATTGTCTGCCGTCAAGTGATTTCTGGTCCGAAGAACGACCGCTGGCACCCACTTTACACGAGCCTGACCGGGGAACAATCGCTGCCGCGCGAGGTGTTGGATGAGTTTCGCCAGCGTCAACACCACGAGCAAAGTTACCGGGTGGAGGTGCATGATGCCTTCTTGAACGCGGCGCGATGTGGCTACGACAAGCAGAGCCCGGACCGAAAGCGACCGCGCTTTTGCCGAGGCCCGCTTCAGATGATCGGTTGGCTGACGGCTTTGTTGTACAATGCCTGCGGAGACTTTGCGGCGGAGTTGGGCTCGCCGTGGGAGGGTTCCTTCATCCGCACGTTACGGCGGACGTTTTTCGACCGACCGGGAAAGTTGTATTGTACGCCAACATCGGTGATCGTCTATTTCGACCAGGACTTCAACCACCAAGACGACGTGTTACCATTGATCGATCGGATCAACTCGCAGCAGCATCGTATTCCCTGGATGGACGATCGCCTGCTGGTCCTCTCGGTCTGTCCCAAGAGCAATTCGCGCGCAGGACCGTAAAACCTCATTCTTTACGCCAAACGGGCGCAATTCCGTTTGGTGCTAGCGATGATCTGGCGAGAGCCGGGTTGTTGTTGCCCCGGTGTCTGTTTCCAGCAGGCCCCGGGGTTTTTCATCTACACTTATTGTAGCAACACAAAGTATCCTGTCAACCCCCTTGCCCAGATATTTATTGTTGCTATATTTAGTTGCTATGAAGACTCGAATGGGAAGACCACCAAAGCAGCCGGAAGACAGGAAGTCTGCGGAACTGAGGATACGCCTCACGTCAGCGGAGCGATCCGAGTTGGATCGTGCCGCTGACGAGGCTACATCCGCGTGGGCCAGAGGACTCCTGTTGAGGGCTGCTAGAAGGCGCAGCAAATAGCGGAGAGAAGGGGAATCGAACCCAATCCGTGCGCGGGATTCCCTACGTCAGGGTACAATGCTGGTGCGCCGCCAAGGCGCGGGCTGCTCTCCGGTGTGAGCGGGAGCTTGGCAAAATGGCGGCCTGTCACGAATGACGGTATACTAGAACCCGAGGTTCGCGTATGTCCAATAAAATTACAGTCTCGATCGACGGCCCCGGCGTATCGCCGGCAACCGTCTCTCTGTCTGATCTGTTTGAGGTGCTTGGTGCGTTTCAGGCGGCGCTAAATATAACGGCGGGCGGCATAACTTCAATCAGCCTTGTTGATATCGTAGACGGAAGCGACACCCTGATACTCGACGTTGACCACAAGACAAAACTGGCCGCCGATACAGTGATTGACGCGATCGAATCTGAAGACGATAGCAAATTGAAGCCTGGAGCGCGCGCACACATTCGGAAGATTTGGAAGAGGACACAAACCCGACAATGGGATTTTGTGTCGCTGTCGGCTCAAAACGGCGCAAGCACCAACAAGGTTGCGAAAATCACACCCAGTCACGAACCGTTTTCAGTGCCTGTCTCGTCAGGCAGCACATCCCTGATGGCATATGTAACGCACATCGGAGGAGAGCCTAGGGCGACGGTTAAATTCAACCTCTCAGACCGAAAGGGCTTTACAGCCGAGGTAAAATCAACCTCACTCGCCGAGGAAATTCCACTTTACAAATACGTTCAGTTGCAAGGCAAGGCAACGTGGGACACTAGGAATTGGAGCCTGCTCAATTTCGTGGTTCATGGACTCGGGCCATACGAACACACGGGGGCTGATCCACGGGGTGCGCTTGACCGACTATCCGGCCTCTCGGGTGGTTCGTGGGACGCTGTTGATCCGACTGCTTATTTTAATGACCTGCGCAGCGATTAAGGGGGCGGCCTTGGACGCGATCGACGTACACATACTGATCTGGGGCCTTCGCAACCAACTGCCACCTGATCCCGAAAGAGCGTCCCTACCTGCGCGATGCGCGAAGCTTATCGAAAAACTACCATCTCCGATTCTGCTCCCGAGCGTTGCCCTTGGAGAGTATTTGATTGGCTGCGACCCAGACACCAGAGATCAGGAGTTGGACGAGATCGCTCGCAACTACTTCGTCGCGCCTTTCGACGATAAGGCGGCGGCAATAGCCGCTGAAATATGGGACAACAAAGTCGTTGACAGAGTAAAGAGAGAAGCCAAGATCGGCAAGCAAGCAGTCAAGGCGGATATTCAGATTCTTGCCACCGCCATCGCTCAGGGTGCTACGTCGCTATATGTGGAGGATCGACATTACAATAACTTCTTGCAGGACAAGATCATCATTAAGTCGATTCCAACCGAAGCGGAGCTATCGCCACAGCCCGAACCAAAGCCGCAGAAGTCTCCGTCTGCTCAGAAAGAACTGTTTGACGATGACGGCGATATAGAGTAGCCCCTCCCCCGCCCCGGACAGGATAATGGGGGCGGAGGCGCACCAGCCTTCACTCGGGAGAATCCGCCATGCGAATAGTCGCGTCTGCCATCATCGTGCTTGCCGGTGCAATTTGTCTCAGTTTCGGGAACAAACTTGAGGGAACTTCCGCCATATTGCTGGTGGTTGGCGGCGTGTGTTTCGCGATTGAGTTTGTCCGAACGTGGACCGGCAAGGACTGATTTGACTTCACTTTTCAAACTTCCCGCCGTTTCTTTCTGACAACGGCTGAAACGGTATCACTACCAAATTGATCGTCGGTCGGGGTGATCCTGGCAGGCATAGCGATAGTCTATCATGAACTTTGTCGACAAGGAAGCTGGAGCGGTAACGGCGCTTGCTTTGAGCGGCACGGCGCTAGCCGCCGGTCCGTCGCGGTTACGTTTTCCCGTACAAAACCCGCGGCTAGCGCCTGGCGGCTCACCGGCGAGCGCCTACTGCTTCGCCGTCATCTCGTACAACGCCACGACGCCGTGGTGGCAGCGGTATTCTTCGGGGGTCGATTTGCGGCCGTTGCCGCCGTTTTTGCCCCGGCCGTTGGCGGTGAAGTGGACGAGGGCCAGGCGGGTGCCGTCGGGGTGAATGTCGAGGTCGCGGCTGCCGGGCAGCGGGTTGATTTGAAACGTGGGGTCAACCTTGGCCGGATCCCAAAACCACAGCGCGCCTTCGCGCTCGCCGTTTCCGCCGGCGCCGATCAAGAAGCCGTCGCGATGAAACCGCAGCCCTTCGACGAACACGCCCTTGGTCTTAGGCAATCCCTGGAATCTGGCATCCCAATATTCCAGTGAAACGTCTATCCTCTCCATTCTACTCCTGATCTGTCATTGAAGGCCTCGTTCTCATGGAGGAGAATGGTGGAAGAGCTGACCCCGAAAATGATTGAAACGATACGCGACGCTGCTGGGAAACTTACCGGTCCCAAGCGGCGGGCTTTTGAGGCGCGCGTCAGCCTGGACTATCTGGGCGGCGACACGCGGCTCACCGAAACCGTCTTTGGCTGGTCCCGGCACACGGTCGCCAGGGGAATCAAGGAGTTCAACTCCGGCCGCGTCATCCCCGACGCGCCTCGCGCTCACAAGCCCAAAACCGAACAGGCCAATCCGCAACTGGCGCAAGACATCATCGATTTGGTCGAGCCGCATTCTCAGACGGACCCGAAATTCCAGGGGCTCTTCAAGTACACGCGGCTGACCGCCAAAGCCGTGCGCGAAATGTTGATCGAGCAGAAGAACTACTCGTCCGCAGAACTTCCGCACGAAAGCACCATCGGCTGCATGCTCGACCGGATGGGCTACAAGATGCGTCGAGTCCTGAAAGCGAAGCCCCAAAAAAAATTCCGGAAACTGACGACATCTTCGACAACGTCCACCGGCTCAATGCCGCCTCAGATGCGCGATCTGATTCACTGCGAATCTCGATCGACGCCAAAGCCGTTCTGAAATTGGGCGAACTCTCACGCCGTGGTAGTTCGCGCGGAAAACAGGCGGTGAAGGCTCAAGACAAGGATCTGGGCATCAA
>JADFKK010000392.1 GCA_022564995.1 Planctomycetota bacterium
TGCCACGCAGGATCTTCACGCAGATTCGTCCGACGTCGATCTTCAAGGCGGTCTATGTGAACGGCGAAACACGAAAAATCACCTGGGCCGTCAGCAGCGCCGACGTGCCGGGAGAAATTATCTCAAAGAGCACCAAGGTTATCGACAAGACGGGACGAATGATCAGTCGAACCACCGTGGAATTGATCGACTACGACCTCGAACCGGAGCCGCCGCCGCGTCCCGGCGAACGCCGTCGCTTGCAACGCCGCATAAGCCGCGGCCGACGTTCGCGGAAATAGCCGGCCGTGCTATTGCTTGGCCCAAAGCACCTTCCGCAGCGCCGCCGCCACGCGGTCGATCACTTCCGGCTCTTCCAGCAAGACCGGATGATGCAGCAACACGGTCGACTCGGCGGCCCGCCGGCTATGCTCTAACGGGCCAACCTTGCGACATCGCCGCAGGGTCCGTCGGGTGAAGCCGCGAAATCCGACGTCCAGAGCGACGCCTTCGGCACGCACGGCGGCGATGAACTGCTGGCGGTCTATGCCGCCGGCCGCATTTGCATCGTAAATCCAGGGCAATTTGTAGAACGCCGGGCCATCGTCGAGTTGGCCGGAGAAAAAGGGGACAGGTACATTTTGCGCGAAACACCCTCCGGGCCGTTCCGGAAAAAGGCGCCTGTCCCCTTTTTCTCCGCCACCGAGTTGGTCCAACAATCGGCGAACGTTCTCCCGGCGGGTTTTGTTCCGCTCGTCGAGTTTGTCCAACTGCGGCGCCAGCACGGCCGCTTGCAACTCGCTCATCGGAAAGGCCTGATTGCCGCGTTCGCAGAACACCTTGGCCCGCTGGTGAACTTCCTCGCTCGAAGTGAGTATCGCCCCGCCGCGTCCGGCCGTCAGCAGCTTGCTGCCGCCGAAGCTGAGCAGGCCGACGTCGCCCCAGGTGCCGGCGAGGCGGCCTTGCACTTTTGCTCCCGGCGATTGACAGGCATCTTCGACGACCGCCATGTCGTGCTCACCGGCGATCTCCATCAGTTCCCGCATCGGCACCAAACCGCCGTGCAAGTGTGAGGCGATGATCGCCCGGGTTGAATCGCTCAGGGCGGCGATGACCTGCTGCGGATCGAGACTCCAGTTTTTCGGGTCGACGTCGACAAGCACCGGTCGGGCGCCGATGGCTTCGATGCAGCGAAAGTTTCCGCTGAAGTCGTATCCGGCCAGAAGCACTTCGTCGCCCGGTCCAACGCCCAGACCGCGCAGGGCGATTTCGACGGCGACGGTGCCGGACGAGCAGAGCATGACGTGATCGACGCCGTGATAGGCAGACAGCTTGTCGACGAGTTGAGCGCATCGCCGGCCGTGGTAGCGCCCCCAATCGCCATCGGCGTAGACCGACTCCAACGCGGCATGCACGTCCTCGTCGGCGCAGGGCCAAGCGGGCGGGCCCTCGGGCAAGACGCGCGGGCCGCCGTCGATGGCGAGTTGGTCGTGCGGGGAGTTGATGGGCGGGTTCCTTCGGCGGACAGATCAGCGGGGCGGCTAAACCGCCAGCGGTGATGGGCACGGCGATAGCCAATGGCGTCGGTATTATTTATACTGGTAAGTCTACGCAGCCGCCCGTCCCGATTACACCCCCGAGAGTTTTCTGGCGTGAAACCTATTCGCTTTGTGATGATCGGCGGCTTCTTGGGCGCCGGAAAGACGACCGCCATTGGACGGCTGGCCCGCGCTTACACCGATGCCGGGCTGCGCGTCGGCATCGTGACCAACGATCAGGCCTACGACCTGGTCGACACGAAATCGCTGCGGGCGCAGGGTTTTCGCGTCGGTGAGGTGCCGGGGGCCTGCTTCTGCTGCAAGTTCGACGATTTGGTAGAGACGGCCGCCGCGCTCTCGGCCGACGAGCGGCCCGACGTGATCATCACCGAGCCGGTCGGCAGTTGTACCGATCTGGTGGCCACCGTGATTGAGCCGCTGCGGCATCTGCACGGCGATCTTTACGAAATCGCGCCCCTGGCCGTGTTGCTCAAGCCGGAGCACGGCCGAAAAATCCTCGGCGGCGCGACGGGCGGGGGCTTCTCGCCCAAGGCGGCCTACATCTTCCTCAAGCAACTCGAAGAGGCCGACGTCGTAGCGATCAACAAGGTCGACAAGCTCTCGGCGGCGGAGCTTGACGAATTGCTCGCGCTGGTTGGCGAGCGTTTCGGGGACAAACAAGTGTTGGCCTTTAGCGCCCGCGACGGGACCAATTTCGATGCGTTTCAGGAGGCGGTCGGGCGAACGCAGGCCGAGCATCGAAAAATGATGCCGGTCGATTACGACATCTATGCCGAGGGCGAGGCGGAGCTAGGCTGGCTGAATTGCTCGATCGAGTTTTCGCAGCCGAAGGATGACGCGTCGGGTGGCGGCGAGTTTTCACTCGACGAATTGTTGGTCGATTTCGTAAAGCGGCTGGGGCGAGCGCTTGCGAATGACGGTGCCGAGGTGGCTCACCTGAAGATATTAGGGCAAGCCGGCAGCGATCCGGCCATCGCCAACCTGACCAGCAGCGACGGACCGGCAGAACTTTCGCTGGCCTCGGAAATCCGCACCGACACCGCGCAATTGGTCGTCAACGCCCGTGTCGCCGTCGACCCGGAAATTCTCGCCCAGGTGGTCGAGGCCGAAGCTGCTTGTTTGGCGCGGGACTATAATTTATCGTGCGACATCACCGGCCTACAACACTTCCGCCCGGGACGACCCCTGCCAA
Source organism: Planctomycetota bacterium (assembly GCA_022564995.1). Classification (GTDB taxonomy): domain Bacteria; phylum Planctomycetota; class Planctomycetia; order Pirellulales; family JADFKK01; genus JADFKK01. Next base: position 2,731 of record JADFKK010000392.1, read on the forward strand.
CGCATCGGGTTACGGACTGAGGATCGCGACCATGCCCGCGTCCGACGATCATCCGCTGCCGACGACCTCAATGGGAAAATTCCTCGAAGGCGCCCGCTCCCCGCTTGCCGGGTTAGCTTTTATGAATCGCCACCCGGCCCTCTGGCGTTACGCCGCCCTGCCGATCTTGATCAACCTGATCATCACCACGATCGTACTCATCTGTGGCGTGCTGCTGTTCGTTTGGGTCATCGACGACCGACCGTTCGAAATGGGCGACACCTGGGTCTGGCTGCTACTGGAGATACTGCTCGACGTCGTAGCGGTCGTCGTGCTGCTGGGGATGGTCTTCGCCCTCTGGCTGACGCTTGGAGCTCTATTGAGCGATTATTTCCTCGAAAAACTCGTGCGGCAGGTCGAGTTGCGGCTGGGTCTCTCGCCGGACGAAATGCGCGACGTATCACTGCTGCATTCGGCGATCGATACGCTGAAGAGTCTGACGCTGTTGATCTCCATCAACGTGGCGCTGCTGGTGCTGCACGTCGTGCCGGTCATCGGATCGATCGTCGGCGTGGCCGCATCGTTCTACTGGATCAGCTTGATTTTCGGCTACGAACTGTTCGCATATCCTCTGACGCTGCGCGGAAAGCGGCGTGCGGAAATCAAAGCCTTCACGAAAGCGCATCGGCCCTACATGCTCGGCCTTGGCGCGTCGACGATCGGCCTGGGGCTGATTCCGATCGTCGGCGCGATCACTCTCACCACCGCCGCAACGGGGGCCACGCTCCTGCATCGCCGGCTGAGCGACACGCAGACCTAGCCCTCACGCGATTTTCTCCGCAATCAGCGAATAAACGACCGCATCGTGCGACTTGCCGTGAGGTCTGCTTCGCCGCGAGCGGCTATTTGGCGGACCACCAGGCATTGATGGATCGGGTGAGTCGCCGGGCGACATCCGCGTTGGCCCGTGCGAGATCCTTCGTCTCTTCCGGATCGGCCAGGATGTCATACAACTCGGCGTTCTTGTCGTCGGCCGGCAAGATCAGCTTCCAACGACCCTCGACACACCAGCGGTACAGCAGATTCGCTGCCGGTCGGTCGATGTCGATGACGTCGTGGCCGAAGATCTCGCCGAAGATCGCCTTCCGCTCGGGCTTCTTGCCCCCGCAGACGTCGAGCAGGTTGATGCCCTGCATCTGTTCGCTGGGCCGAATGTCGCAAGCGGCCAGAATGGTCGGCACCAGATCGGTGCTGATGACCGGCACGTCCAGCTTTGCCGGTTTGATCTTGCCGGGCCAGCGGAGCATGATCGGCGTGCGAATTCCTCCGTCGTAAGGCGAGCGTTTGCTTCGGGGGGCGTAACGCCTCGATTTTGGTTGTTGAATCCAACCATTGTCGGTCACGAACACGACGAGCGTATCTTTGGCCAGCCCTTTCTTGTCGAGATGGTCGAGCAGCTCGCCGCACGTCTCGTCGAACCACTCGCACATCGCGTAGTAACGGGCCACAAACGGCGAATCGACCTTGCCGCGATATTTTTTCAGCAACCGCTCCGGCGGATTGTGCGGCGAATGTGGCAGAAACGGCGCGTACCAAATAAAGAACGGTTTCTCGCCGCCCTCGTCGATGAAATCGAAAATCGGCTTCAGGCCCTGTCGGCCGATCTTCAATCCCTCGTCGCCGTGCCGGCCGCGCCGCTGGGGGTCGCCGTGCGTCATGCCGTGGGTAAAACCGCCACGACGAAAGTTGCCTTCCCACCACTTTCCCGACTGATGGCTACGATAGCCCTTGCCGGCCAGCAGCCGTGGCAGCGTCGGCACACGCGCAATGTGTTTGAGCATCAAGGCCCGATTGGTGCCGCGCGGCGGGTCGTTCCCGGTAATTTTGTGCTGGTGCGGATAGAGCCCCGTAACGAGCGTCGCCAAGCTCGGCCGACACAGACTGCTGGGCACGTAGCCGCGCGGGAAAACGGCACTCTGTCGGGCCAGCCGATCCAGATTCGGCGTCTGAATCGTCTTGTGGCCCATGAAAGAGAAGTCGGTCCATTTCTGGTCATCGGAGATAATCATCACCACGTTGGGCGATTTGGCCAAGGCAGTCGCGGCGAGGCACAGCATCGCCGTCAGTGCTAGCAGGAAAAGTCGGATCGACATGGTTGCTCCTCAAAACTGGTAAAGTCGCGATACTCGTGGCACAGGCGTCCCGCCTGTGTTTCACCGGCGAGACGCCGGTGCCACGAATCGCACTGCCAAGTGACGTTGACCGCCGTTGGGCGATTCTTCTATTGTGCCCGCTGCGCCCCCAACCAGTCCAGTCTTTCCGGGGCGTTTTTTAACTTTTTCTGCTGACCGCCGGGTGCTCGGCAACTCGCGCCGACTGCTGCGATGTACCGTTGCCGACGAAAACATACCGCGTTGGGGAGCGTTCCGCTTCGCGCTGCGCTGTGGGTCGCCCTGCTGACGCTCGCTTGCTCCGGCTGCGCGTCTAGCTGGGTCGCGCAGCGCGACGCGCCGCAGTCGCCGCTCACGGCGCGGCTTCGCCTCGACTCCGACGATGGGCCGCAGCCGACGGAGCGCAGCCGGATGTTGCTGCGGCGTTACGATCTGGAAAACAAATTCGACGGCCGCCCGCACGAGCTTTTGACCCAGCTAAGCCACATCGTCGAGCGTAGCGCATCGCCGGAGGCCGCCCACACATTGGCTGAATTGGCCTATGTCGAAGGCAAGAAAATCGCAGAAGAAAACCCCGCCGAGGCCTTGCGCTATTACGGGGCCGCGGTCACCTATGCCTATCAGTACCTTTTCGATCCACGTTACGATGCCCGACGCAATCCGTACGATCCCCAGTTCCGCAGCGCCGGCGACCTTTACAACGGGGCGCTGGAAGATACGCTGCGTATCGTGCAGTCGCGCGGCAAGCTGCGGCCCGGCGATTCGTACACCGTCGAAGTCTGCGGACAGACCTGGCAGGTGGCGATCGAAATGCGAGACGACCATTGGCGGGCCGACGAAATCGACCACTTCAAGTTCGTCTCTGACTACGACGTGACCGGGCTGCGCAATCACTACCGCACCCACGGGCTCGGAGTGCCGCTAATCGCCGTGCGACGCAAAGACACTGCCAACGGTGCCGGCGAGCAATACTATCCGCCCGACTTGACGTTCGCCGTGACCGCCTTCCTGCGAATCGACCCGCGGCAAGGCGAACGTACAGAGGTGCATCAAGCGGTGCTGGAAATCTACGACCCGCTGACGACGACCGAAGTCACGGTGGCCGGTCGCCGTGTGCCTTTGGAAAGCGACATCACGACGCCGCTGGCTTACTTTCTCAGCCAGCCGACGTTCGACGACGTGAGCTTGGCCACTCAGGGGCTGTTGTTTCCCGATCGGGCCCAACAGACCCGCGGGCTGTACATGATTGAGCGGTACGACCCGACGAAGATTCCGGTGATCATGATTCACGGGCTGTGGTCGAGCCCGATCACTTGGATGGAGATGTTCAACGACTTGCGCGGCTTGCGAGAGATTCGCGAGAATTACCAGTTCTGGTTTTATCTCTATCCGACCGGCCAGCCGTTTTGGGTCAGCGCCAGCCAGATGCGCGAAGACTTGGATCAGCTTCGCCAGTCGCTCGACCCGCAACGTGCGGCGCCGGCGCTCGATCAGATGGTGCTGGTGGGCCACAGCATGGGCGGTTTGGTTGCCAAGATGCAAACCATCGATTCGGGCGACGACGTGTGGCGGCTGGTCAGCGACCGGAAGTTGGACGACGTGATAG
>JADFKK010000393.1 GCA_022564995.1 Planctomycetota bacterium
CATGATCGAACCCGAAACCCGAACCGAATAAACGGCTTCCCCAAAAGCCGCCGGACAGCCTGCGCCCCGAAAACCAAGCTCGAAAAAACAAAATCAAGCGAACCGGCTTCGCTTGTTTAAGGACTAATGCAACGATCGTAAATCTGCGGAAGAAGCGAAAGCAGGTCGCCGCAGAACTTGGCGGTCTCGCCGCATCGATCTTCTCTTGCAGGTCTGCATCCAAATCCATCGGTTCACCTTTCAGGTAGCGTGGCCGCCAACGTGTCGCACCGTCTGGCAACCCTACGCGATTACGGCATATTCGACGTCGAACACTTTCCCCATTATCTGGTCTGGATTGGCGGAGGGAAAGGGCAATGGAAACTGCCCGCAATCCGTTCCCGCCGGAATTTGACACGTTTCGCGGGCCGTTTTACAAGGAAACGCACGCTGAGGAAGGGCCGTCCGACCGGTTTTTCGGCGTCAATTGATCGGATTCGCCTGGCCAATCTGGTACGTTGCCGGGAAAGACTTGTAGGATCAACCGAGTACTTGAATGGTCCGCAGATTTCACAGATACGCGCAGATAAGCGAAATAGCAAGCCCTCCACAAACCTTCTGCAGATTACCGAAGGATCTGAGATCATCTGCGGACAACCCCGAATGCATTGTCAGGATTGATCGTCTGAAAGTGCAGGCGACGAGTTTTCCCGTTTCAGTTTTCCTCGCTCAGGCCGTTTGAAGTTGTGAGTTTCAGCCGCGGAGCGGCGACATTGAATAGCCTGGGGCGCGAGCCCCAGGGAGTCGTGTCGAAACCCGTTTTCAAGCCCCGGAGGGGCGACATCGGGTGACACCGCGCTGCGTGTCGCCCCTCCGGGGCTTTCCGCTTCGTAATCGATGATTCCTGGGGCTGACGCCCCAGGCCATTTACTGTCGTCCCTCCGGGACTAAGAAGTATCCCGCCTCGGCCCGTGTATCCTATGAACGCTGCCCACGCGGTCTTCCGCCCCCTTACCTGTCCTGCTGCTTGTCTGCGGCTGCGGACAACCCTCGTTTTGACGAGAATGACTTTCGGGATTGACCGCCTGAAAATGTAGGCGAAGACTTTTCCCGTTTCATGCTTCTTCCTCGCTTACGCGTTTTGAAGTTGCGCGTAGCCCGCAACTCGTCTCGCTTGAGGACGTCGACAAAAACGTCGTAATGGATCCAGGGGATGTCGATTTTGAATTGTTCACCAAGGAATTCCGGATCGTATCCGCTCACGATAGTGTCCTTCGCGTGATGTTGAGAAATTGGTTGGCTCGGGAGTCGTGAAGCGTCGTCCTCCTTTCGGATAAAGTATTGCGGTCGGAAGAATTTGCTCCGGCGAGTCCTGTGGCCCTGCCTTCACGTAAAGACATTCCCCCAGATTAGTACCGTTCGCCGGACGGTTGTCAAGCACCTGTGCTGGGGCCGCCGTGAAGGTTCGCTGGACGCCGCGTCGGCTTCGGTGAGCGGGGTCCAATCATACCGGCATGCGGCGCCGAGTGAGTGGGTTTCGTTGGTCCGTTCGCTGTCCGCGATGGGCCCGCCGCCCACCGGCGGTTACTTTGAGCGGCAAGGCGCTAGCCGCCGGTGAAATAGTCGGATATCCGATGTAGGAGGCGACTCCTGTCGCCGACAGTAGACGTTTAACGCTAGAATCGGCGACGGGAGTCGCCTCTTACAAACTTTTCCAACAGACGGCTAGCGTCTGGCGGCTCACCCTGACTGCGGCCCGCCGCTCGCAAAGGCCCATGTGGGGGAGTGCCGTTTGCCGCGTCTATTGCAATCGTCCAGCACCATCGATACAATCGCAGGAAGCAAGGCACTCTGTCCGAGGCGTTCTTTTTTTCCATGGAGCCCCGTCATGTCCCGCGCCCCCTTCCTGCGGCGTCCGCCGCGCCGCGATCAGCGCTCCTGTCGCCTTGGTGTCGAACCGCTTGAAGATCGCCGGATGCTCAACGTCGCTCCGGTGACCGTCGATGATCTGTATTCGACCGATTCAAACGCGGCGTTGACGGTCGACGCCACCCAACCGGGATTTAGCAGCAGAATTTACGAAAGCACGCCACAGGGTTCCAGCGGCGGCGGCGGATCGGGCATCGACGCTGCCCAATTCCTGGGCTCGCGGTTTTTTGTCGACACAACGCTGCGAACGGGGCGCATCGGCGGGGGGATCGCGGGAAACGCAGCGGCAGGAAATGGAAAGCTCTTTGCGGCGGTCGTAGCATTGTCGGGGCCCGACGATTTCCCCGATTCGGCCGATCTGTCGACGCCCGACGTGTTGGGGCACGCGCTGCTTACGATCGATGCCTCCGATTTCAAGAGCCATCTGATCGCGGCGCCGCTCGATATTTCATTGACTGCCGGATGGTACGCCGTGGTTTATGGCTCGGGAAAGTTCGGGGCCACCGGCAGCGGCTCTGCTCCTGACACCGGCACCGGTGGCCATGAACAACTCCGTACGACGAATGGTGCTGCCTGGACGAGCCAGACGGATCGCACAACGCACTTTTTCCTCGACGGCCAGGCGCTGTTTGTTGGTGTACTGGCGAACGATTCCGACGCCGACGGCGATGCGTTCACGGCCTCGCTCGTCGACGACGTCCAAAACGGATCGCTACAATTTGATGCGGACGGCACGTTCACCTACACGCCCGACTTGGATTTCGTCGGCGCAGACACGTTCACCTATCAGGCCAACGATGGCACATCTGACTCGAATCTCGCCACCGTGACGATCAACGTCGTCGGTGTCAATCTACCGCCAGAGGCCAATGACGACACGTACAGTGTAGATGAAGACATCGTGTTGGACGTCGATGTTGCCGCCGGTGTGTTGGATAACGACGTCGATGTTAATGGCGACGTGCTGTTCTCGGAACTCTTTAGCGGTCCCAGCGATGGAACACTTCAGTTGAATCTCGATGGCTCCTTCAGCTACACACCCAACGAGAACTTCTTCGGCACCGACACTTTCACTTATCGGGTAAGCGATGGGGCGACCGTATCTGAAGTCGCGACTGTCGTGATTACGATCAACTCCGTCGACGACCCGCCCGTAGCTGTCGATGATTTGTTTTCGACCGAATTAAACACCACGTTGGTGGTTAGCGTGCTTGAGCCAGAATTTGGCGCCAGAATTTACGAAAGCACGCAGCAGGGTGCCAGCGGCGGAGGTGGCGGATCGAACATTGACGCCGCCCAATTCCTGGCATCGCGTTTCTTCGTCGATGCAACAATACGCACGGGCCGCATCGGCGGGGAGATCGGCGGAAACAGTGCGGCAGGAAATGGAATGCTCTTTGCGGCCATCGTAGCACTCTCGGGGCCCGACGATTTGCCCGATTCGGTCGATTTGTCGACGCCCGACGTGGTGGGACACGCCCTGCTGCCACTCGATACATCCGACATCTTTGGCGATCTGATTGCGGCTCCGCTGGATATCGAGCTAGCTCGCGGATGGTACGCAATGGTCTACGGCTCAGGGAAATTTGGGGCCACCGGGAGCGGTTATGCTCCTGCTACCGGCAGCGGCGGCCACGAGCTGCTCACGATGTGGCAAGGCAGATGGATAAGCCAGACGAATCACGCATCGCACTTTTTCCTCGATGGCGAAGCGATTCCGGCCGGCGTACTGGCCAACGATTCCGATGCCGAAGGCGAACCGCTAACGGCCTCGCTCGTCGATGACGTCCAAAACGGCACGCTGCAATTCAATGCGGACGGCACGTTCACCTACACGCCAAATCAGGATTTCGTCGGCACCGACACGTTTACCTATCAGGCCAACGATGGCGCGGTGAATTCGAGTCTCGCCACCGTGACGCTCAACGTCGTCGACGTCAATCTTCCGCCGACGGCCAGCGACAACGCCTACCGTGTCGATGAGGACAACCTGTTGGAGGTCGACGCTGCCGCGGGCGTGTTGGACAATGACGTCGATGCCAACGGCGACGTGCTGACTGCAACACTCGTAAGCGGCCCGGACCAGGGAACACTCCAGCTTAATCCCGACGGCTCATTCAGCTACACGCCGGAATCCGATTTCTTCGGCGAAGATAGCTTTACTTACGTCGCCAACGACGGAGAGCTTGATTCCGAACCCGCGACCGTGACCATCACCGTCGATCCAGTGCAGGACGCACCGGTCGCCATCGACGACGCTTATGAAGTCAATGAGGACACGACGACCAACCTGTTGGCCCCCAGCGACGGACTGGTGCATCATTGGACGTTCGACGAGACTTCTGGCGATGTGCTTTCCGACTCCGCGGGCGAGTTGAACGGGTCGCTCGTGAACTGGGGCGCTAGCGAAGAGACTTGGGTCGAAGGTGTCGTCGGCGGCGCGCTCGACATGGGTGACGCAGACAACCACGTTTTGCTTGACGGGTCCATCGGTAGCGGCGACACCTACACGATTTCGGTCTGGTCGCGGCTCGATCAGACCGGGGCGCTCAACCCACGCATTCTCGGCTGGCTGCTGCAGAATACGGAAATTGCCGGCGGCGTGGGAATCTACTTCAAGTATCAGAGCGGCCAAGCCTACTCGCCGAGCGATCCAGTCGTCGGCCAGTGGGAACACTACGCGCTGACGACGGACCGCATTAGCGGCGCAGCCACCATCTATCGAGATGGCGTGGCCGTAGGCACCGGCACCTTCCGGCCCGATAGGCCGGATGGCCGCCCCTGGCTCATTGGCCATCACATCAACCCCGGATATCACGGCGCCTCGTGGCAGGGCGCTCTCGATGACTTGCGCGTATACGACCGCGTGCTCAGCGCCCAAGAAGTGCAGAATATGTACCTGGCGGTCACAACCGGTAGCGCACTCGGCGTCCTACTGAACGACAGTGACGCGGACGGTGATGCGCTGACGGCCGCCGTGGTCGACGAACCCGAGCACGGCGATCTGGCCTTCAACCTCGACGGCACGTTCACCTACACGCCCGACGCCGAATTCTCCGGCACCGACTCGTTCACCTACCGCGCCAACGACGGCACGGAGGATTCCAACCTTGCTGTCGCGGCGATCATCGTCAATCCCGTCAACGACGCGCCGCTGGCCGACGATGACCCGGGATACGTCGTCGACGAAGACGGACAACTCGTCGTTATCGCCGCCGACGGCGTGCTGGCCAACGACAGCGACGTCGATTCAGACACCCTGACCGCCAGCCTCGTCAGCAGCGTCTCCCACGGCACGCTCGTGCTGGGAGCCAACGGGTCGTTTACTTACATGCCGGAGGCCGACTTCTTCGGCCAAGATACATTTACCTACCGCGCTAACGACGGCGAGGATATCTCCAACCTCGCCACGGTTACGATCACCGTCAATTCTCAGCCCGACGCGCCCGTGGCGGTCGACGACCTCGTGACAATGTTTGAAGACACGGTCGTTTCCTCCGGCGGGCTGCTGCCGGAGCTTGATTTGGTCGAATGGTCCGCCAACGGTCATTTCTACGCCCTGGTCCGCGAGCAGGTCCGCTGGGAGGATGCTCGGGACGCGGCGGCGGCGATGAATTATCGTGGCGCCATCGGCCATTTGGCGACGATCTCCAGCTTGCAAGAGCAGACGTTTCTCAATCAAAACGTGCTCAATACCATTACCGGCGAAGTCTTCATCGGACTGACCGACGAGGTGGCTGAGGGTGATTTTCGCTGGGTCACCGGGGAACCGTTCGACTTTACCTATTGGCGAGGCGGCGAGCCGAATAATGCGAACAACGACGATTACGTTGAACTCCAGTCGTCCTTTGGGTGGCGCTGGAACGACGAATCTATCAACAAGCAAAACCTCGGCTACATCGTCGAATTCGAGCCGCCCTTTGCCGACAACCTGCTGCTCAACGACACCGACGTCGACGGCGACCCGCTCACGGTGATTCTGGACGAAAACAACACGGTGGAGCACGGCGTTCTCGATCTTAATGACGACGGCACGTTCACCTACACGCCCGAGGCCGACTTCTTCGGCAGCGATACGTTTTCCTACCGCGCGAGCGATGGCGTTCTCCAGTCGGAACTGGCCACGGTGACGATCACGGTTGCACCTGTCAACGACGCGCCGACGGCGGACGACGATGGCGGGTATGAGTTGGACGAGGACGGCGAGTTGATTGTCGGTGCCGACGCCGGCGTTCTTGTCGGAGATATTGATTCAGAGGGCGATCCGCTAACGGCCCGACTTGTCGAAGATGCGAGCCACGGAACGCTCGCGTTGGCCGAGGACGGCTCATTCACCTACACGCCGGATGAAGATTTCTTCGGCGAGGATAGCTTTACCTACGTCGCCAACGATGGCGAGAGCGATTCCAACGTCGCCACGGTTACGATCGACGTCAACGCGGTCCAGGACGCACCGGTCACGGTCGATGACAAGTATGTTGCTGACGAGGACACGGCGTTTCCTCCCCCTGTTGAAATACCACCCGGGTTAACCTTGGTGGAGTGGCCTGAAAACGGCAACTTCTACG
>JADFKK010000079.1 GCA_022564995.1 Planctomycetota bacterium
GCTCGAAACCGCACAAGCGTGTCTGACGCCCGCTCTGCGTGGTTCTGGCTTTCTTGGAATTCCTGTCGCGTCTCGATCGGCGAAATAACATGATGGCACTCCCTTGGCTCTAGTGAAATTGAAACGGTTAATTCTTCTAATACCAAGAAACGGCTACGGTGTTCCTCGCGTGAATTGATTCTTCGCTCCGAAGTGATTCGCGCCTCGCCGCTTGCGCCGCGCTGCCAGCAAAAGCAATACAGCGATCACGGCGAGCACGAAGGAACTTGGCTCTGGGATGCTTGGGGTCGCGACAACGACCGCCTTGGAGAGATCTTCAAAGACAACCTCAAACACGACCTGGCCCCGGTCATTCATGTCGAAAGGCAGGAACAGACGGCTGACGACCTTGCCGGGCAGTTCGGCCGCAGAAATGGCCGTTGAAAAGATGTTCACCGTCCGATTCATCAGCCCATTCAGATCCCTTCCGGCAGAAGGCATCTACCGGCGCCGAGCAAACGCCCTCGACCGAACGATCCCTTCCTCCACCTCCAACACCCGATCCACCGCCGCGGCCTGCAACCGCCCCCCGTAGATCCCGCCTGCCGGGCGAGATCTCGCCGCATCGCGCCGCCCTCTGTAGGAGGCGACTCCCGTCGCCGACCCGTCGCCCGCAGCTCGCCGCGGCGTCTCATCGCGCCGTCTGTAGGAGGCGTCTCCGACGGCAACCAACGGACCATCGCCGACAACATCGCCGACAGAGTCGCCTCCTACAGCCTCCCGCGCCGCGGCAAGCCGGCGGCCTACGGGTGCTCCCGCTGCTGCCGGCCCGGTCCAAGCGGCTAGCAACACGGTCAAATCCTCGAAGTTCACCGGCGTGCCGCCCGGGTTCACCAGATTCCCCTCGGCGGCCGAAACATCCTCGTTCCAGTTGCTCAGCAGTAAAGTCAGATCCTCGAAGTCCACAAACCCGTTGCCGGTCAGGTCGGCAGGTGGCGACTCGCGCGGCGAGATCTTTACCACGAAGGCATCACGCACTCCACCGAACGTTGTGTCAAAGCCGTCGGAGATCCAACCCGACGAGTGCGTAAACCCGGTCACGAAAATGTTGTCTGCGGCGTCCAGGGCAATGCCCAGTCCACTGTCGCGTTCGCTGCCACCGAGGAACGTGCTCCACAAATGTTCACCGCTTGGGTTGAGTTTGACAACAAAGCCGTCGGAGAAGCCGCCGTTGTGCGACGTGCTAAAGCCCCCTGCAACCCAACGACCAGATTCGGTGTGTCCGGTGACCAGGACGTTGTCGACAGAGTCCACTGTGATTTGACTACCAAAATCGAGACCCGCGCCCCCGAAATATGTACTCCACAGGTGGTCGCCCGTCGGGCTGACCTTGACCGCGAACGCGGTCCAGTGTGTGCCGTCGAATGTCGTGTCATAGCCGCCTGAGACCCAGCCGGAAGACCGTGTAATTCCCGTCACCAGAACATTGGAGGCGGAGTCTACCGTGACGCCGCGGCCGCCGTCGGCACCGTTGCCGCCGAGATACGTGCTCCAAAGACGGTCACCGTCCGGGCTGAGTTTGGTCAAGAACCCGTCTGTCGAGCCGTCTAGCGTCGTATCGAAGCCCCCCGATCCCCATCGAGAAGAAGTCGTTTCTCCGGTGACCAAGATGTTATCGTCGGAATCCACGGCGATGCCAAACCCGAAGCTACTTCCGCCGCTACCGAGGTATCTGGTCCACAAATGTTCGCCAGACGGGCCGATCTTGATCACCAGGGCGTAGCTGTCCTCATCGAGTTCGCCGTCGTTCGTCCGCCCTGTTAGCAGAACATTGCCGACGGAATCGACGGTGATGTCGAAAACCTGCTCGCGGTCGTTGTCGTCGAGGAAGGGCGTGCTCCAATAGGTGCTCCACAGGTGTTCGCCGTTCGGGCTGAGTTTGACGACGAAAATGTCACCCCAAACTCCACCGACATACGTTGTGTTGAAACCTCCTGAAACCCATCCAGGAGAACGCGTCGTGCCCGTCACAAAGACGTTTGCGTCCGAGTCGACTGCGATCGCAATGCCTCGTTCGTACTGATCGCCGCCGAGATACGTGCTCCATAGATGCTCGCCCGCCGGGCTGAGCTTCGCTACGAAGGCATCCTGCGTTCCAGCGAATGACGTGTCGAATCCTCCCGAAACCCAGCCGGGATTCTCTGTCGACCCCGTCACCAACACGTTGCCAGCCGGGTCGACGGCAATGCCATTTCCACGGTCCTCTTGGTCACCACCAAGGTACGTGCTCCAATCGAGGACGGCTTCGATCACCGGCGGCGGGCCGTCAACGGTGAATTGGATTTCAAAATTGCCGCCGTCGGTGCCGTCGCCTGAAGGAACCGTGTCTTGAGGATGCCGCTCGCCATCGAGGCGGTTGCCGGCCCGATCACTGAACTGATCGGGACCACTAAGCAGCGTGAGGGTAAATACGCCGTCGGGCAGGGCTAAAAACCCGAGTGTCAGCGTGAAAGTTTCCTGGTCGTAACTGAACTGTGTCGTGGAAAAGATCGTGGGGCGGACGTGACCTTGGTCGCTCGTCAGACGTACGTCGGCGTTGTCCAACACACTAGCAAGCAGTGGTTCGTCGAATTGGACTGTGTACAGGAATGTGTGGGCCGACACGACGTCTCCCTGTAGGATCGACGACGCGATCACTCGGGGTGGTGTGTCGTCGACCGAAAAATGGACCTCGAAATCCCCGCCTTCTGTGCCGTCACCCGATGGAACGGTCGTCGTCGCGTGGGGCTCGCCGTCCAGCCGGCGGCCCTTCCAATCAATCAGGCCGCCTTCACCACCGGGCAGCGTCAACGTGTATTGATCCTCGGCGAGAACCGGGAACGAGGCCGTGAGCGTGGCCGTGCCTGAAGTGTAGTTGACCGACGTAGGGACAACCAAGCCCGTCGTGTCGCCGACCAGTACCACGTTGTCGGCGACAACACGGTCGAGTTCGAGCGGCTCGCTGAACTGCGCCGTGTACACCAACTCCCCAACGGCTCGCGCATCGCCTTCGCGGATCGACGAATCGACCACCCGCGTCGGGCCGCTAACATCGACCATCGTCGTTACGAACGCATCGTTGCGCCCGCCGTTAAAAGTCGTATCAAAGCCGCCCGAGAGCCAGCCGGAAGAAACCGTGGTTCCGGCCAACAGAATACGCCGCTGGGAGTCGACGGCGAGATCCCCGATCCCGCCATCGGAAAAATACGTGCTCCACACGTGCGAGCCGAAGGGACTGATCTTCGTTACGAAGGCAGCAGCGAATCCGTCGAGCGTCGTATTCAAGCCGCCGGTGACCCAGCCGGGAGATCGAGTCGTGCCCGTCAACAGGGCGTAGCCTTCGGCATCAACCGTGATGTTGCGGCCATAATCGTTGTCGGTTCCGCCAACGAGAGTGCTCCAAAGATGCTCGCCATTCGGGCTGATCTTGACCACAAAGGCATCGCCACAGTCGACGTGGATCGGCTCACCCCAATCATCTTCACCCAATTCTGGACAGTCAGATCGATCGAAGGTCGTGTCGAAGCCTCCGGAAACCCAACCGGGAGACTCCGTAAACCCTGTGACAAGGACGTTGCCAGCGGTGTCTACGGCGATGCCTTGGCCGACGTCCTCTTCGACATCGCCGAAAAATGTATTCCAGACGGGATCGCCGGACGGTGAAATCTTGGTGACAAATCCGTTTGAATTTTCGAATTCAGTCGTCGTTTCCCCCGTTACGAAAACATTGTCGTCTGCGTCCACCGCAATGTCATTGCCAACATTGCCGTAAAAGGTGTAGGTGAGGTACGTGTTCCATAGGAGATCGCCGGTTGGGCTAAGTTGTGTGACGAAGGCGTCGTTTCCGCAGATACACGCTGGATTTACGGATCCCGTTATAAGGACGTTGTCGGCGGAGTCCACCGCGATGCCGTAGGCATAGCCGCCGCCGAAGTTGTCGGGCAAGCCGAAGTCGTCGGGAAAGTTGCGTTCGGTTAGATACGTGCTCCACAGATGGTCGCCAGCCGGGCTCAACTTGACCGCGAAGGCGTCACGGGAGTTGGCAAAGCCATCATTGAAGCTCGTGTCGTATCCCCCCGATACCCAGTCCCTAGAATCTGTGTTCCCCGTCACGAGGACATTGCCGGCCGAGTCCACCGCGATGTCTCGCGCTCGGTCATTGCCGCTGCCGCCAAGATACGTGCTCCACAGATGTTCGCCTGTCGGGCTGAGTTTGATCACAAAGGCGTCATCACGGCCATTGTAAGTTGTATCAAATCCGCCAGAGACCCAGCCGGCAGATTTGGTGGTTCCCGTCACCAGGATGTTGCCTTCGGCGTCCACGGCCATGGCCGTGGCCCCATCCCTGTCGTCACCGCCGATGTACGTGCCCCAGTCCGGGCCCGGGTCGATCACTGGAGGCCGGGCCGCTACCGTGAAATGAACCTCGAAATCACCGCCGGCTGCGCCGTCGCCAGAGGGAACCGTCGTCGTCTCATGACGTTCGCCGTCCAGCGCATTGCCGGCCAAGTCCGCCAGGGCGTTCTGGCCGCTGACGAGTGTGAGCGTGTAGTCGTCCTCGGGCAGGTTGTCGAAGGTCGCGCTGAGCCAGTTCGTAGCCGCGTTGTAAACGACCGACGCGGCAGCGAGCGGACCGACCGTGCTGCCGACAAGAACCACGCTGTCGACCGAAATCCGGTCCCCGTCGAGCGGCTCGCTGAACCGCGCCGTGTAAGTCAACGGCCCCGGTTCGCGTGCGCCGTCCTCGTAAATTGACGATTCCGTCACCCGTGGCTGGCTCGTATCGACGAGAAATTCGATGGCGAAGTCACCGCCGGCCTCGCCATCACCCGAGGGAACGGTCGTTACTGCGTTTCGCTCACCATCGAGAGCATTTCGGACCGCGTCCTCGATTCCGCTCTCTCCATCGCTGATGAGCGTGAGCGTCCAGGCGTCGTCGGGCAAATCCCTAAACTCGACCGTAATCGTCCAAGCGTCCGGATCGTATTGAAAACTCGCCGGCTCGCGGGTGCCGCGCGTTTGCCCGACCAGTGTCACAACGTAGGAATTCAGCCAACTGGTTCTAAGCGGCTCGTCAAATCGGGCCGTGTAAGAGAAGGTGCCGGACGACAGGATGTCTCCCTGCAGAATCGAAGAGTCGATCACTCGTGGAGGCGTGTCGTCGACCGTAAAGCGAAACTCAAAATCACCTCCGGCCGTCCCGTCGCCCGAAGGGACGGTCGTCATCGGGTCGCGCTCGCCGTCGAGGTGGTTGCCGGCCAAATCTCTAAGGCCGTCCACGCCGCTGCGGAGCGTGAGCGTGTATTGGTCCCCGGGGAGGCTGGGAAACCAAGCCGTCAGCCTCGACGTGCGGGCGTCATAGGTGACCGATGTTGGCGCGACAGGGCCAAGCGTATCGGCCACAAGCACCACGTTGTCGGCCACTACGCTCGCTGGGTCCAGGGGTTCGCTGAAGTTCGCCGTGTAGGAGACTAGCCGAGTTACCGGCCGCACGCTCCCTTCGCGCATGGATGATTCAAACACCCGCGGTCCGCGGTCGTCAACGTCAGCGATCTTTGCTACAAATCCGTCCCACCATCCCCCGTTGTACGTTATGTCGATACCGTCCCAGAGCCAGCCAAACGTCGACCTCGTTGAACCCACGACTAGGATATTGCCGGCCGGATCCACGGCAATACCACGGCCAATGTCGTCGCGATCTCCGCCAAGGTATGTGCTCCACAGGTGCTTGCCCGCGGGGTCAAGCATCGCTACGAACGCGTCGGCGTAAACGTCGTCACCGTGTGTTGTGTCGAAGCCGCCCGAAACCCAACCGAAAGACACCGTCCGTCCGGTCAGCAGAACATTTCCCACGGCGTCGGCCGCGATACCCAAACCCTCGTCGTGGCCGCTGCCGCCGAGATAGGTGCTCCATCGGCGTTTGCCCGCTGGGCTGAGCTTGATCACGAAGATATCGCGCAAGCCGCCGTGAGTCGTGTCGAATCCACCTGAGACCCAGTCGGAGGATGTCGTACTGCCCGTCATGAGCACGTTGCCAGCGAAGTCCACGGCAACGCCATAGCCGCGTTCTCCGCCTCTACCACCGACATACGTGCTCCACAGGTGCTCGCCCGCCGGGCTAAGCTTGACGATGAACGCATCGTCGCCGTTGTTGTACGTTGTGTCAAAGCCGCCCGAGATCCAGCGGGCAGACGTGGTATAACCTGTCACGATGGTATTGCCGTTTTGGTCGACCGTCACGCTCTCGGAGCCATCAAGAGTCGTCCCTCCAATGTAGGTGCTCCATAGGTGATCACCCGTCGCGCTGAGTTTGACCACGAAGCCGTCGCGGACGCCGCCGAGCGTCGTGTCAAATCCGCCCGAGACCCAGCCGGAAGACTCGGTGTAACCTGTCACCCGGGCATTGCCGTCGGAGTCCACCGCGATGCTCTTGCCGGAGTCGTCGGCATTGCCGCCGAGATACGTGCTCCACACGTGGGCGCCCAGCGGGCTGAGCATCGCTGCAAAGCCGTCCTCTCCTCCGTTGTACGTCGTGTCAAAACCGCCCGAAACCCAGCCGGGTGACTTCGTTAATCCTGTCACTAGAACATTGTCGGCAGAGTCCACGGCGATGCCATAGCCGATGTCGTGCTCGCTTCCACCGAGATATGTGCTCCACAGATGGGCTCCCGTCGGGCTGAGCTTGACTGCGAAAGCATCGTTGGCGCCGTTAAATGATGTGTCAAATCCACCGGAGACCGTGCCCGGCCTACCCACTCCCGTCAGCAGGACATTGCCAACAGAGTCGATGTCGACGGCATAGGCTCCGTCCCAGGCGTGGCTACCGAGGTACGTGCCCCAGTCGAGAACGGGATCGATCACCAGTTCAATCGTCGGATCGTAATCGCCGGTGAGGGTGAAGGTGTAGGTATCTTCATCGACGAGTTCAAACTCGCCGGGCACTTCGACTTGTTCGCCGCCAATCACTTGATAGATGTACGGCGCTTCGTCGACGAGTTCGCCGAGCGGGGTGACGACGTGCAGGACGCCGGCTTCGTCTAGCCAGAGGTCGTCGATGCCGTCGTAGTGAACTTGAATCTGCTGATAGTCGGCGCCCGGGGCGACGTGGAACTCGTATTTGAGGCTCGTCCGACGACCCCAGGTGAGCAGGTCGATTCCTTCATACAACCCTGGGTAGGCGACCGTCTCAAACGTCGGCACGCCACTCCGCCACGTCGATTGGTCGCCGACGTAGTAGTTGTAGACTGTCTGCGCCGGATCGAGCCCAACCGGCGCGATCGCGGCGGCCCCGTCGAAGCGGACGGAGAATTCGGCCATTTGAATGTCGCTTGTGTCAACGGCAGAAGGCGGCTCGAATTCAAATGGGTCTTGGTCGCCGTCGGAGACGCCTCCTACATCGCCGACGGAGACGCCGACTTCAGAATCGTCGCGATCGAAAAGCTGAAACACCGGGCCGGTGTCGGTGTGCAGGACGTTGGCTCCGTCTCCGAAGAATGCGTAGCGAACCGACTCATCGGCCCATTGCCCTTGATTCTCGACAAACAACGCCGGCGAGACGCTGAACAATTCCAGCGCCTGCCCGGGAGTTTCCACGCCCCCTACGGCCAACATCCGCCGGTCTTCCAGCGGTTCTATACGCAGAGCGCGGCGGGTGTTTGGATTGTTTCTTGACGGGGTGGATTTTCGTCGCATGGCGGGCCTCTGAATGGATGGCAAGACACCGGCGGATGAGTTGCGACGCGGTGGACGATCAGCCTCCACGCCTTGTGTCAGAGTAGCGGGCAGGGGTCGGCAATGTCAAGAAAAAGTGGGGAATGGCGGGCGAACGTAATACGACAGCGCTAAGTCACCGGCGACGCTCAAAGGATAGAAGACGCATCAGGATCGGTCGTTTCCCTGGAAGCAGGGGACTGGGGCTTAGGAACGCGGGAAGCAAGGTTTCCCCAGTCCCCAGTCCCCAGTCCCCAGCCCCTAATCCCCAGCCCCCAACCCCCTGCCCCCAACCCCCAGCCCCTAATCCTCACATCAGCGGACTCAGCAAATTCGCCACGGCGTCGGTCAATCGCACGATGACGTGCCGGCGGCGGAGGGCTTCTAGTTCGACTTCTTGGCTGCGCTGTAGATTGCGCTCGAACAACGCCGAGAGTTCCCGGTTCAGTGCGGCGTCTTTTACAAAGCAGCTTAACTCAAAATTCAGGCGAAAGCTGCGGATGTCTAAATTCGCGCTGCCGACCATCGAGACGTCGTCGTCGAGCACGATGTTTTTGGCGTGGACCATGCCGTCTTGATACTCGAATATCCGCACGCCCGAGGCCAACAGCTCCGGATAATACGAACGGCCGGCCCATTGCACCAGCCGCCAGTCACTCTTGCCCGGCAGCAATACCCGCACGTCGACTCCGCGATAGGCGGCCGTGCGCAAGGCGGTTTGCAAGGACTGATCGGGGATGAAATATGGCGTGGTGATGTAGATCCGCCGCTTGGCCTGGGTCGCTGCGGCGAAAAAAGCGTCGCGGGTCGTGTTCTGCTGCATGTGCGGTCCGCTGGCCACGACGTGACAAACCGCTTCGCACGACGGCGTCTCGGTCGCGTCTTCAGCCCAACGCCCGAAGTATCGCGACTGCGTCAAGTTTTGCTCGCTGACGAAAAACCAATCGTCGGCGAAAACCTCTTGCAAATGGTCGACGACCGGCCCGCGCAGTTCGATGGCCGTGTCGTGCCAGTCGTGGGTGTACTCGTCGCCGATGTTCATGCCGCCGACGAAGGCGACCCGACCGTCGACCAAGACGATCTTGCGGTGATTGCGAAAATTAAAGTGCGGTGCCCGGCTGAGCAGATTGGGCCGCAGAAACGCCTCGACCTGAGCCCCGGCCCGCCGTAGCGGGTCCATGAATCTCCGCGACAAGCGGCTGCTTCCGACCGCATCGACCATCACGCGAACCAGAACGCCCTGGGCCGCCTTTTGGACCAGTAGATCACGAAACCAGCGACCGGTTGCGTCATTTTTCCAAATGTAAAACATCACATGGACGTGATCCGTTGCTTCGCGGACCGCCCGTTCAATCGCCGGATAGGCCTCGGCGGCGTCGACCAGCAGCTTGACCCGGTTGCCTGTGGTGGATGGAAAGACCCATTGGGCCATGTCCTCGGGCAGCCGCTTGATCGGCAGCAGATCCCAGTCGACTTCGGGACAGTGCGGCAGGTCTTCTCGCAGCGCCGTCATACGGTCGGACACGTGCAGCGAGGCCAGCCGCCGCAACCGACGTCGTCGCTTCAAATGATTGCGCCCCATCGCCCACCACAGAAACAACCCCAGATAAGGCAGCGAGAACAGCGTCAGCGACCAACTCAGCGCCGAAAGCGGCGCCCCGCGGCGCTGCAACAACACCGAGGGAATGCTCACCAGCGCCAACAAATACGGCAGCGCGAACAGCGCCCACCACCAGTTGCTGCTCCAGTCGATCTGGGCGATGAAGAGTTCGAGGGGTTGCATCGCGACCTTCTGTTCAAATCCTCTTTTCCACGACTTGAGGACCGCCACATCGACCCGAAGTTTCTTGGAACAGAAGGTCAGGAAGATCGCAAAGGAAGGAAAATGGCGGTTACCATCGTGTCATCCTCCTTGATAATGTGGGAAGTAAACGTCAATCCGCCTTCGGGATCTCGTTCACCGTGTAGTAGGCCCGTTTGTGCAGAAGCTTCTCGCGGTCCTTGGACTTCATCTTCGCCAGGTCGAAATCGTGGATGTGCCCCTCTTGGATCTTGTCCAAATAGATGCGCACCCGCAGCCCATCGGCGGAGACAATCGCTTTGGTGACTTTGGCGGTCGTCTGGTCGACTTCCGGGCTGCCGTAAAAACGTGCGTAGATGTGCGTGTAAGTGGTGATGTGGTAGGTGTCCGGCCGGGCCGCCACGGCCGCGTCGACCGGCTTGGTGAATTGGATCAGGAAGCCGTCTTTGGTGATCTTGATCTCTTGCATTTCGAAAGGCGTCAGACCGGTCCAGTCCAAGCGATCGAGCGCGAACGGCTTTTCGCCCCGCACCGGCCACTGTCGGTTTGTGGTAAATCCGCCGGCGATCAACTGACCCTGCGGTGAGAACTCGACGTTCATGATGCCGGTCGAAAGCCCTTCGCGGAACGGATAACAGGCGCCCTGCCAAACTCCGTTGATCTCCTCCGTCGTGGCTCGCATGATGATGCTCAAGGTATAGTCGCCCACGAATATCTGGTCATCGAACGGGCCGAACTTGCCCTTGGTCTTGTTGAGTGTGAAGCCGGAGATCGATCTTCCCATCTTGATGTAGGGAAATAGCACCGCCGGCGGCACGAGTTCCTTCACGCGTCGTTTTTCAATCTTAATTCGCGAATTGGAAGTCGGTTCGACACTCGGCACCGTCATGTTCTTAGCGAACCGATACCAGTTGTAACTGGCGGGATGCCCCAGGAAACCGCCCGGCTTGAGATGCTTGAGCGAGCAGGCGCCGTTCCAGGGCCCCTGGCTTTCCACGCAAAACATCACACCCTGGGCGTTCGGCCCGACGCCGGCCGGACTTCGCAGGCCGCTACAGATGGGAATCGTTTTGCCTTCGGGCGTGATCTTCAAACACCAGCCGCGAAAGAGCTGCCGGGAGTGATACGAGCCGGTCAGTCCCAACACGACCCAAATGTTGCCGTCGGGGTCGTGCTTTGAGCCGAACGCGAATTCGTGGCCTTCCTCGTAGCCCCAGTTATTACTGAGCGTTTGGTAACGGTCGGCCACGCCGTCGTGGTCGGTGTCCGAGAGCCGGGTGACCTCGCCGAATTGGGTGATGTAGATGTCGCCGTCCTTGTGGGCCACGCCAAAAATCTCATCTTGCCCACTGGCAAACAGGTGATATTTCGGCGCGGGGATTTTGTCGAAAGCACCCTCGATGAAGTAGACGTCGCCCTTGCGCGTTCCGACCACAAGACGCCCGTCGGGAAGGATATCGAAACTTCCGGCCTTGAGCGGAACTTCGGCGGGAATCGGAATGCTAACGAGCTTGTAATACTTCGATTCCTCCTGGGCCGTGCCCCACATGGCGCCGAGTTCTTGCGCCCGGAGGGTCGACGTCCACAGCGACGACGCCAGCACGCCAGTCATCATCAACGCAAGTATTCGCATTTTCGTTACCTTTCCGCGACTTGTAGCAACAGTTCATGGGGGGTTGAAACAGGGAACCGCTAATAAACGCTAATGAACGCTAATAATTCAGTCACACTTGGACAAACAAGTTTGCCGAGCTCGGGTGTAATGTGTGAGACGATCATATAGGCCAGAACTTGGAATCCCGTCTTTTCATTCATTTGCGTTCCTCAGCGATTAGCGTGCATCAGCGTTTATTAGCGGTTTTCCTGTTTTGAGTTCTTGATCGACTCTCTGTTTCAAATCTCGGTCGGCCTGTCATAACGTGAGCGGTTACCACTTGTAGTCCAAAATCAGCGTCGATTTGCCTTTTGGAAGCGTCAGGGGAATCAGCAATTCTTTCGGGTCGCCGTCTCGAATGATGCCGCGGCGGGAGCCCTTGATGATTACGCTGAGCCGATCCACGACGAACGAGGTGTCTGACTTCTTCGTGACGCTCTTACCCGACGCCGCTCGGAAGTAAAACGACTCTTGAGCGTCGGGCGCCTCGAAAGTAAATGTCCGTCTGAAATAGGCGACTTTCTTTTCGTCCAACAAGTCCTCAAAAAATTCTTCCACCTTGACGTCCCCATAGCGATACATAAACGTGGGCCGCTTCTGCTTGTCGAGAAAGTATCCGCGAAACTGATAGCCGTGGTCCTGCGGGAAGAGATAGTCCGTCTTTCGCTTGTAGGGCCAGTTATCTTCCAGCGACTTGAGACGATGAAACGGGATGCCCTGCGGAAACTGAATTCGATCGCGTCCGCGGGCAGAGAAGCGACCCTCATTGACCGTCGCGAAATCGCCCTTCCATATCAAACGCAAGTTCATTTCCTGCGAATCAAACGCCAGGCTGACCCGCTGCGGGTAACCGACCGCGATGCCCCGGTAGCCGGCGTTTCCGCGGCCCCGACAAATCACGGTTTCGTCCGTGACCCGCAGTTCCGGCGACTTTCGCGACAGGCCAATGGGGTTCCTCGCTCGCCTGCCGTCCTCAAGATAAACCCATAGCGATTCGATCTGCCGCTTGGCGTCTCCGCCGAGAATATCTTTCTTGAAGACGTGCCCGCCGGGCCAGGCGGTTGGCATGATGGTGCCCGGACTGAACCGAGCCGGGTTGAGCATGAACAGGTAGAACCAGTCTTTCTTGAGCCGCTCGGTTGTGTGAATGATCTCCATCGCGCCGGGCCCGCCGGCCTTTTGGCCATTAAAGTCATGGCAGGCAATACAACTGAAACCGGTCGTGCCCATCAACTCGTGCCCAGCGAGCTTGACTTGTTTGAAGTCCTTGATTTTGTCGAAGGTGACCTGCTCGATCGTATCGACCTTTTCAAAGAGATCGACAAGATGGCCGACGTTGGCCTCTCCGAACTGCGGCATCGTGGTCGCCAGATATTGCCTTTGCCGCCCGCCGCGGAGCATGACTTCGGCCATCCACGACTTCTTGAGCTTGGCGCCGACGTGTGTCAACGGCGGCGGGATGCGGCCTTGATTGCCCAGCTCTTTTTTCGTCCCGGTGAACAAGTCGTTGCGCTCGGGCATCACGCCGCCCAAATTCGCGCGGTCGTGGCAGGCGATGCAGTTAAAGGTCACCAGCGATTTGTTGATGGTTTCTCGGGTGTTGAGCTTGGTCGTCTCGATGCCGGGCAATACGGATCGAATCAGCGCCGTTTGTGCAGCGGACAGATTGAATTGCGGCCACGGACCTTTCCGATCGCTCAGGCAGCCCCTGGCGGGGTCGAGCTTGGAGAGCGGCGTGAATTCATCGAGTGCGACTTTGACACCGCGAAGAACATCGTCGTGGCATTTCACGCAGCCCAGCTTGGCGAAGGCCGCCTTGCCCTGTTTCACCAACGCCAAGTCGATTTTGTAGGGTTGATACGGCTCGATGGGCGTCTTCGAGATCGACAGCCGCGATGAGTCCATGGATTGCCGTTTGAATGCCGGGCCTTCCATCTCGAACTTCAATTTCGGTTCCTTGCCGGCATGGATGTAAACGAGCTTGATCTTGTTCCAACCCGCGAAGAGTCTGGCCTTTCCTTGAACGCTCTTCACACCCCGCCTCGAACTCGGCTTCAGGTGGGCGATCTCGCGGTCGTTGATCCACAACTCCCCGCCGTTCATCTCCAGAAAGAACGTGTACTCCCCGGCGTTGTCGATATCCAAAAAGCCTTCGTACACAATCGCCGAGTTTCCCTGCACCTGTTTGAAGGAACTCAAGTCGAAATCGTCGACGTGGCCTGACCTCTCCTTCTCTACATTCACCTCCAGACCCTCCCACACTCTACCGCGAAGCAGCGTGTATGTGAGATGGCCGGGGACTTTCGTGTCTCGAAGAAGATAATGGGCAATCCGCTGCACGTCGCGCCGCGGCAAACGCATGTCGGGCATCCGCCCGGAGGGCCGGATTCTGTGGGGGGCGCTCAGGAACTCGATGAGGCTTCTTACGTTGTACTTTTTCTCCAGGGCACCCAAGGGAGCGGATGTTTCTTTGAGGAGTTCTTCGCCCGCCGCGTTTCGAGGCGCATGACAAGCCACGCAACCTACGGAGTGAAACAGCTTTTCTCCAAGCTCGGCGGCAACCGCGTCGGTGGCCTGCAAATCAAAAGCGTGCGTTGTGTCCAACGACAGCAGAAAATGCGTGATCGATTTGGCGGCCCGCTTTTTCTCGCCAGCGTCCAAATGAGATAGCACGTCGGGCATCGTCGTGCCCGGCTTGGTGACATGGGGCGAGTGGATGAACCGCTCCAAGTAATACGGATTGACACGGCGGCCGACGCCGGGCAGCCGCGGCGCCTGCTTGGAGGTCTTGGCAAAAGAGGAATCCGTGCTGTGGCAAGCCACACAGTTTAGTTCTTCCAACAGCACCAAGCCTTTTAGTTTGTTATCCAGGCGGCTTGTCCGCAGGCCGGCAATCATGACCTGTTCACTCGACGGATTGGCCCGGCTGGACCGTGGGGCGACCACCACGACCAGACCGACCAGAACGATGGCCACGCCAAGAATTTCAATACGTCGCATAGGTCGTCCGTTGCTCCATTTCATGTTGCTCTCTCACATTGGCAAAAAACGCTACGCCAAAACTTCCTTCACCACCCGGGCCGACGCCGCAAGCCTGCTATTTCTGCTGTGTCACGGCGGCCGGGCCTCCGCGGCGGGCGTCGTACGGAATCATCGAGCGATCGGTGTAATAAGGGAACAGCCAGAGGTCGTTCTTCCACTTGCGTACCTCGGCCGGATCGAGCCTGCTAGCGTAGATGTTCGTAAGGTAATACTGCTTGCCCGGATGGAGCTTCTGCATCAGCTTGACGACCGAGGGAATATCGCCGGCATAGCTTTTTAGAAAGTGATCTTTCTCGGGCGCATAATACTTTTTACCGGCATCCGGCTTGCAGAATTTGGTATCCCAGTCGCGGTATTTGCGAGTGAAGCCGCGGTGTTCGTAGCCGTATTTGGAAAGATGATCGTTCAGCCACCAGCGGTAAAACACGTACAGATTCACGTCGAACGGTTCCGTCTGAAGCCCCGTCAGCTTCATCGGAAAGAAAATGCCGTCGCGACCACCCGTCTTGAAGGTGAAGCGGAGCGGATGCAGCGCGGCCGGTTCCTTACGATTCAACTGGGCCTCGGTCACCTTGATGCACGCAAACACATAATTCTTTTCGCGATAGAACGCCAAGACGTCGTCCGCGTCGTCGATCGTCTGATATCCCTCGGTGTCCAACCACTTGTTCAATGCACCTTTCTCTTTCTCGCGGACAATCGCCACGTCGAACGCCCCGACGACTTTCTTGGCAAGGACTTCCACGCCCCCCAATGCACCGCCGGCGCCACCTTTACCGCCCTTAAGCTGGGGTTTTTTCGCTCTGGCCGCCAGCCGTCGCTCGACGTAATTGTGAAGTTCTTCAAACAGCTTCGGATCTTCTTTCTCGACGGTCGGTTCGTTCGGAAACGGAACGATCCAGGCGAAATTCTTTACGTCTTCCTTCCCCTTGCCCTGGACGAATACCTTGAGGATCAAGTCTTCGACCGCATCGCCCGGACGTTTGGCATCGTGAAATATGATCACCGCTTCCTGCGAGCTTTCGTTGATCGATCCCTTATAGGATTTCAGGCCCTTCATCAACCCGTCGGCCGAAGCGCGCGAGCCCGGCGCGAGCGCGACGGTCGCGGCCACAAGTCCAACGAACGCGGCGACGGACGCCCAAGGGCGGCTCGATCGAATTGCGATAGTAGTCATGGTCAGATCCTCCCGAGTGACTCGGCAAAACAGCATGCCCCTGCTATGAATTCTAATTCGCACAGTGCCTCCGATGCAATCCGTCGACGGTCCTTCTTCGCCTTTCTTGGCAACTTTTTGTATCCTAAATCCCCGGCTGGAGTGCTCAATCAGGTCTTGCCACGATCAAACCCGTCAGCAGTCAGCGGTAGATGCGTTCGGTGGCCAGAGACATCACTACGAGTCTCTGGAAGATGTGCGTTGCAACAATTCAGCGCGGGAAAAGGTCGTTGCGGCGCCGGCTTGCTTACGTGCCTCGTCCGCCGTCGCCTTCATTTCATCAACGAGGCGGTCGAAGTGGTCGTAGAAATAGGTGAGTGCGGCGTAAACTTCCTCCGGGCGCAGGTCCGGATGTTGGCGCAGCAGTTCCTCAGCGGTCCAGCCGTAGTGATAATGTTCGGCGGCCAGATGAAGGACCGTGTAGCGGGTGCCGGCAACCCGCGCCGTGCCGTTCTCGACGCTCAAATGCGGATAGTCCGCGGCGGTGCTCATGGTGATCTCCTCTTTACCATTATGCGGCAATCGCGGCGAAGATCAAACGGCAAGTAGTGAATTGAACGAGACCGTTTCCAGCGACGACGGAAAAACCGATCATTGGACCTGTCCCGCTCGGTTTCCCAGATGCTCCGCCGCCACCGGGCTTGTCCCGGTGGAGCGCACGTTTTTGCACTACCTCACGGATGGGCGCACCCACTATTGTCTCGCCGCCCCGACGCCTCGGGCGTCGGGGCGGCGAGACAGATGAGAGGTCAGCAGCGGCGGTAGTGCAGAAACCCTGCTTCCACCGGGGCAAGCCCGGCGGGGAGCTGTTTGCCCGCTTTACGCCGACATGCGGCAGAACGGAGCTGCGCGCGGTTTCCTTCTGTGGTGGGTTGATGTACCCGCCGACGCCGCAATCTGCTAAAGTAATTCGCCGTGGCGGCCTGTGGCCGGAAAGGGTGGACTGCTCGCGCCGGTGCGCTGGCCGGTGATTACGGATTGGGCGGAGTGCTATCCGCCGAGACGACCAAGACTTGGGAAGCTCGACGCTGCAAAAGCCGAGGGTTCTCTCCTCGCCATCGGGCGAGAGGTACTCACCGGGGTTGCGAACAGGCCGACTTTGTGAAGAATTCTTCCCATATCATGGGCAAGGCTGAATTTTGGCTCCCGTAGGCGCCGAATGTGTACTTATGTATACTGTCGTCGTGGGCGTTGGCGAGTGTGAAACGAATGAGATTCTATGGCTTCGTCATTTCGTCATCCTGAATACCTTAGCCCCAATGACGAACCTACGTGCCGCATTCGATGCCCCGTTCACGGATTCATCCACTATTCCAAAAACGAACGCCGGATCATCGACCATCGTCTGTTTCGACGCCTTCGGTTGATTCGGCAGCTTGCATTAACAGAGCTACTTTACCCGGGAGCGACGCACACACGGTTCGAGCACTCGCTTGGCGTAATGCACGTGGCGACGCTGGCATTTGATCGTCTCGCACGATCAAACGGCGGCGTCTTCGAGGAGATATTCAAGAAAGTCGCAGGATTCGAAGACGATACGCTAGCCAGGGCAAGACAAGTGCTTCGTCTCGCAGCCTTGCTCCACGACGTGGGCCACGGCGCCGTTTTCCCATGCGGTGGAACATGTCATTCACAAGAATGCCGGCCATGAGCAGCTCACGATCGAGGTTTTGGAAAAGCCGCATTTCCTTGGGAGCGAGATCGACAAGACATTCTTTGAAGGTTGTTCACAGGCCGCGGCAAATATCATCCGGGGTGATCCAGCTTTGCCCCCGCAACTCAAGGTGTTGGGAGACATCGTCTCCGGCCAAATGGACGCCGACCGGACGGACTATTTGCTTCGCGACTCGTTGCATTGTGGCGTTGATTACGGGCGGTTTGATTATCGTCGAATGATTGAGTGCCTGGAACTTTTTCGCGGTCCTGGCGACTCGCTGGAGATTGCGCTCAATCGAGGAGGAATTCATACGTTTGAAGCCCTGATACTCGCTCGATATCAGATGAACTCGCAAGTATATTTTCACCGGATTCGCAGAATCTATGACCTGTACTTGGAAAGGTATTTCGAGGCAATGGGAGACGAGCGGTTTGGTACGGTAGAGAAGATACTCGAGCAGAACGACGTTACCATGATGGCCCTTATCTTAAATGACGCATCGCGGGGCGATTCAGGGGTCAAGCATTGGGCACGACGCATTGTCGAGAGAGATCATCATAAAGTCATCCACGAGACGGGTGAAATGACGAGCGCGATGGATTTGAAGTATTCGAAAGAACTTGTCACGGAATTGCGAGAGAAGTTTCAGGACACCGAGTTTTTGTGGGATCGCGCGTCAGCAAAGATTCATTCTCTTCTGCTTCCCGACGACATGAGTGATGAGGGGCGCCAAGGCCTCTGGGTCGTTGGCAATGAGGGTGACAAGAAACTCCTTGGTGAGCAAAGTCACATTCTTCGTCACGTGCCAAGGGAGTTTCAAGTCGCGCGCATTTTCGCCGACAGCGACGCTGTCAAGCGAAGAGAAATTCATGACTGGGCAAGACGTCGCTATCAAGAACTAGGAGGCCGATAATGGAACTCGATACACGTCCTACACGAGATCAGGCGCTGTTGGCCCTGGTCGTTAAAGAAGCGGATGCCACGAGCCGTTCCGGGGCTGGTTATCTTGGACGGACTGCGATGCAGAAAATTTTGTATTTCCTGCAGGTGTGTCACGTTCCCATGCGGTATCGATTTAGCGTCCATCATTACGGACCATTCTGCGCGAACATTCTCAGCGACATCGATTGGCTATTATTCACCGGTGATCTTAAAGATGGTTCGAATAATCGTGAGAAATATTCAAATTATCGCCTCACTGACGAGGGCGAGGCTTTGATCGAGAGATTTGAGAAAGAGTTGTCGCCGCATCATGACGTCATAAAAACGATTGTTCCGACGCTTGTCAAAGTTAAACCGATTCAGTTGGAACTCATATCGACGATGCACTATGCTTACCGTGAATTGGACGCCTCAAAGAAATTTACACCTACGCGAGAGAATGTGTTCGAGAGGTTTAAGGAGTTCAAGGAAGACAAGTTTGAAGGTGAAGAGCTTGAGATGGCATACGATCTCTTGAGCGAATGTGATCTCATCGATACGCCAGATGAGTAAATTGCCGTCGCCTTCACTTAACGCCTACACCAAAATCTCCTTCACCACCCTTGCCGGCTCGACGCCGGTCAACCTCTGATCCAACCCCTGATACTTGTAGGTGAACCTTCGATGATCGATCCCGATTTGATTCAGGATGGTGGCGTTGAGGTCGCGGATATGGACGCCGTCGCGGACGATGTTGTAGCAGTAGTCGTCGGTTTCGCCGTATTCTACGCCGGGTTTGATGCCGCCGCCGGCTAGCCACATGGTGAAGCAGCGGCCGTGGTGGTCGCGGCCGTGGTTGTTTTTGGTGAGCTTGCCTTGGGAGTAGATGGTGCGGCCGAATTCGCCGCCGCAGATAATTAGCGTGTCGTCTAACATGCCGCGCTGCTTGAGGTCTTTGACCAGGGCCGCGGCCGGCTGGTCGATGTTCTTGCATTGCCCGCGGAGCAGCTTGGGCAGGTTGCCGTGTTGATCCCAGCCGCGATGGAAAAGCTGCATGAACGGCACGCCCCGCTCGGCCATCCGCCGGGCGAGAATGCAATTGCTGGCGAACGAGCCGGGCTTGGTCGACTCCGGGCCGTACAGATCGAACGTGCTCTTGGGCTCGTTCGAGAGGTCCATCAGTTCCGGCACCGAGGTCTGCATGCGGAAGGCCATCTCGTATTGGGTGATGCGGGCCTGCGTTTCGGGATCGCCCAATTCGTCGAACTGCTCGGCGTTGATCTTGGCGATGCGATCCAACATGCGGCGGCGCATGGCCGGGTCGACGCCGGGCGGGTTTTTTAGATACAGCACCGGCTCGGCCCCGCTGCGAAACCGCACGCCTTGATGGGCCGAGGACAAAAAGCCGCTGCCCCACAGCCGCGAGTAGAGCGCCTGGCTTTGGCCGCGCCCCTTGGAGATCATCACGATGTAAGCCGGCAGGTTTTCGTTCGGGCTGCCCAGTCCGTAGCTGAGCCAGGAGCCCAGGCTCGGCTTGCCGAGTTGCTGCGTGCCCGTGTTGATGAAGGTGATGGCCGGGTCGTGGTTGATCGCCTCGGTATTGACCGTCTTGATGATCGCGATGTCGTCGACGATCGAGGCGATGTGCGGCAGAATTTCGCTGACGTAGGTGCCGTGCTGGCCGTATTGTTTGAACTCGAACATGGGGGCGACGCAGGGGAACGACTTTTGCCCGCTGGTCATGCCGGTGATGCGTTGGCCCTGGCGAATCGAGGCGGGCAGTTCCGTGCCGTGAATTTTCTTCAGGGCCGGCTTGTAGTCGAACATGTCGATGTGCGACGGGCCGCCGGAGAAGAACAGGTAGATGATCCGCTTGGCCTTGCCGGCGAAATGCGGCAGGCCCGGCAGGCCGCGCTGCTTCGGCTCGGCAGTTTTCGGCCCAACGGCAGCCGCACTCAGCGAGGCCGGGTTCATCAGCGACGCCAGGGCCACCGCGCCCAGGCTGCGGGTGCCGTTGGCCAAGAGATGCCGGCGGGTGACTTGCAGGCCGTGTTCGTAGATCGGGTCCATCGCGGTTACCGTTTGGTTAAGGTTTCGTCGAGATTCAGAATCATGCTGGCCACAATCGTCCAGGCGGCGTGCTCGGCCGCGTCGAGCTTCTCGTCGCGCTTCGATTCGCCGACCGAGAGCAATTGCTTCGCGCTCTCGGGCTGCTGCTTGAAAAACGCCAACTCTTCCTGGTAGCTGTCGAGCAAGATGCCGAGCGTCTTGGCGCTGGGTGAGCGGGCCGTGGCCAGCCGATACGCCAGGCGGATGCGATCTTCCGGCCCCGCGGCCTTGGCGGTCATGATCCGTTGGGCCAACACGCGGGCCGCTTCGACAAACTGCGGATCGTTGAGCGTCACCAGGGCCTGCAGCGGCGTGTTGGTCCGCTGACGCTGCATGACGCATTTCTCGCGGCTGGGGGCGTCGAAGATGCGCATCGACGGCGCGGTGGCCGAGCGCTTCCAATAGATATACATGCTCCGCCGGTAAAGCTTGTCGCCCTTGTCTTGCTTGAAACGGACGTTTCCGCCGAGGCTGACCTCGTTCCACAAGCCGGGCGGCTGATACGGCTTGACGCTCGGGCCGCCGATCTTGCGGACCAACAGCCCGCTGGCGGCCAGGGCGTTATCGCGAATGAACTCGCCCTGCAATCGGAACCTTGGCCCGCGGGCGAGCAGCCGGTTCTCGGGGTCTTTCTGCTTCAACTCCGGCGTGATCCGCGACGATTGCCGGTACGTGGCCGACATGACGATCTGCTTGAGCGTGCGCTTCACGTTCCAGCCGTGGGACGTGAAATCGGTCGCCAGCCAGTCGAGCAGTTGCGGATGGCTCGGCCAATCGCCCTGCGAGCCGAAGTCCATCACCGTGTTGACGATGCCGCGGCCGAAGATCATTTGCCAGTAACGATTCACCGCCACCCGCGCGGTCAGCGGATGCGTCGGCTCGGTCAGCCAGCGGGCCAGCCCGAGGCGATTTTTCGGAGCGTCGGCGGGCATGGGCGGCAGGAAAGCCGGCACGCCGGGCAGGATCACCTCGGTCTTGATCGGCGAGGCGTAATGGCCCCGGTTGAGGATGTAGGTTTTCCGCCCGCCCGGCAGATCTTGCATGATCATCACGGTGGTGATCGTTTTGGTTTTTGCGTCGCGCTGGCCGCGGAGGGTGTTCAAGCTGGCTTGCAGCTTGGCGTATTGCGGGTCGTGGCTGTTAAGGAAATGCGTCCGCAGCGTTTCGATCTGTTGCTTGGATCGCTTCCCGGCCGGCAGGGCCAGCAGCGGGCCGATCGGGTCGCTGCCGGACAGGGCGGCGGCTTCGGCGGCGGTCAGCGTGCGGGGGTAAATCCGCACGTCGTCGATGAGCCCCTTGTACGCCGAGCCGGGATTGCGGCGGCCCAGATAGAGCGGCACCTTGCTCTTGGTTGTGCTCTTCAAGCTGTCCTGCTCGATGTCCCAAGGTTCCGACTTGCCGTTGACGTAGATCTTCACTCCGGCCGCTTTGCTGCTGCCGTCGTAGGTGACCATCACGTGATGCCACCGGTTGAGCGGGAAGGTCTTCTTGGTGATGACCTTGATGGCGTCGTTGGGGAAGGCGCTGATCAGGTGCATCGCGAATTTGCCGTTGACACTGTACAGGTCGTAGCCGCGGAACTTGTTCTTGTCGTTCATCCGCGCGATCGGAGCTCCGACACCGCCGGGCGTGTTGATCCAGCCGCCGTAGGAAAACTTGTCAGTCCGTTCGAAGTTGGCGATGTCGCCCAAGTCGACGTAGTTGCTGCCGTCGAAACGCAGCGCCCCGCCGTGCTTGCCGGTTTCCCATTGCACTTTGCCTTTGATCGTGCCCTTCCGCTGCGGGTCGACCGCGTCGGTCACCGTATTGCCTTGCTTTTCGTCGAGCGTCCAATGGGCCAGCATTCCGCCGGGCAGCGGAACGGTCTGGTCGACTTTTGCCGAGGCTTCCTTCAGCCAGGCCTCAAACTTCGGCACCGCAGCCGCGATGTGAGCGGCCAGTTGTTTCTCGGCGGCCGTGATCTTCTCGTTCACGTCACTCGTGTCGACACTCGCCAGCAAATCGCCCGTCGAAATCTTCGGCGCCGCGTTGCCGTTTCGGGTTTGCATGCCCTTGTCGGCCGCTTGATTGAAGAAGGCATAAAACTGATAGTATTCCTTCTGCGAGATCGGATCGAACTTGTGCGTGTGACACTGGCCGCACTCCATCGTCAGCCCCAGCCAAACATTGGACGTGGTCTTGACCCGATCGACGACGTACTCAACGCGATACTCCTCGGCGATCGCCCCGCCCTCGTCGGTCGTGCCGTGATTGCGATTGAATCCGGTGGCGACCTTTTGGGCGACGGTCGCATTGGGCAGCAAATCGCCGGCCAACTGTTCGACCGTGAACTGATCGAACGGCATGTTCGTGTTGTACGCCCGAATGACCCAATCTCGCCAGGCCCACATGTCGCGCGGGCCGTCGGCGTGATGCACGCTGCTGTCTCCGTAACGGGCCGCGTCCATCCAGCCCAGCGTCATCCGCTCACCGTAATGCCGCGAGGCCAGCAGCCGGTCGACAACTTTTTCATAAGCGCCCGCGCTGTTGTCGTTCTCGAAGGCGTCGATCTCCGCCGGCGTCGGCGGCAAGCCGGTCAGGTCGAAGCTGACGCGCCGCAGCAAGGTGGCCCGGTCGGCCTCGGGCGACGGCTTCAAGCCGGCCTTGTCCATCTTGGCCAGCGTAAAAGCGTCGATCGCGTTGCGAACCCAAGCTTGCTTGCTGACCTTCGGCAAGGCCGGTTTCTGGGGCGTGATGAACGACCAATGTCCGCGCCACGTGGCGCCTTGCTCGATCCACTTTTTGATCAGCGCGACCTGCTTAGGGCTGAGCGTCTTTTGCGTATCGGCCGGCGGCATTCGTTCGTCTTCGTCATCGGACGTGATCCGCAGCCACATCGCGCTCTTGCTCAATTCGCCTGGAGTAACGGCCGGCAACTCGTCGCGCTTGGCGAAGGCGCCTTGCTCGACGTCGAGCCGCAATTCCGCCTCGCGATCCTTCTCGTTCGGCCCGTGACAGGCGAAGCAGTTATTGGAAAGAATCGGACGGATGTCGCGATTGAAGTCGACCGGATCTTCGGCGGCGGCAAGGGCCGACATGCCCAGCAGACCGACAACAAGACCGAGCGAGGCAAGCAACTGGCTGGGGCGCATCGTTGTGCTCCAAGTGTCAAGAAAGAAGCCGCACGCGGGGCGCGGGCGGCGTTGGCGTGCAAAGGTGGGCGGGACGGCGTAAATCACGCGGGCGCATCCACCTACACTGTAATCTGCCGACCGGGGGCTCGTCAACTCAGGAGTTCCCTGGCTCCGCTTGGGAATTGCGAAAGGAGTTCTACGCCGAAGGCGTTATACAACACAGCCCAGGGTCGCGCAGCGCAAGCGTGGGTTCACGTCCCGCGAGTCCCTTGAACCCCGCAGGGGTTCCACAGATTGGACGCACGATCGGGGATTCGAACGGTGTAACCCCTTCGGGGTAATCGAATCAATTGGCGATCGTACCCAGGGTGCGCTGCGCGACCCTGGGCTGTGTTGTTGAACCGCTTCGCGGTACGATACGGCGTGACATGGGCGAAAACCGTTTCCACGAATCACGATTCAAGAAAAGGTTGCTATGACCGTCACTTCCAATAGTGATTTCGCCAGGCGGATGACGCTGATGGCGGGCTCGGCCGAGCAGTTCAAGCCGACCGCCACGTACGATCCCGACGGCGACTGCATCGAATTTCTGGCCAAGCCGGGGGCGTTTTACGCCGAACGGATCGACGATTTGGTCACGGTCTATTACAGCCAGGAAACCGACGAAGTGGTCGGCTCGTTCATCAAAGGCGTCTCCCAGTTCTGCCGCGAGACGCTCAGCAGAATGCCCGGCTTCAAGATCGAGATTCACGACGGCCCGATCAGCCTACAACACATCTTCCTAGCCCGCATGTGGTCGCAAGAACTCGACCCCGATGATTTGGCGACGCTGACTTATCGGAAGTTGATTGAAGTGTCGGGCGAGACGGTGGTTGAGGGTGAGCTTTGTTTGGCGTGAGGTGTGGACTCTCGCTATTCGTCTTCAGTTCGTTCGCTGTGAGTCTCGAATAGGAACTGGGCAAGCACACACGCCGATCCGGCGGCCAGACGTGCGTGACGCGGCTGAAGCCCCACGTACTTGCCATCGGGCCCATGCCCTGAGCCGTAGTTGTTCCGAAGCTCAGCTAGGTTTTGCGTGATTGTCGCGAGGTTGTTCAGCAATCGCTTAATGGTGTCGGCGGCCTTCGCCGAATCTCGAATATCGTCGGGAACCAACTTGAGTTGCTTGCGAGTCTCCTTGACCAACCCCATGACGTCCCATTTCTTGTTCACTTCGATGCCTCGTTCGCGAAGAATGGTCTTGCAGGTTGTTTCGACCAATTCCTTTGCTGCGCCAATTGCATGACGAGGGTCCGAATCAACTTCGTTTTCAATTCGATCAATCTGCTGCGACAGATAAGGTGCATCCATGGCAACGGCCTCCGCTCTCAGTTCCGGGGCACTCGGAACGGCACTACTACGAGAGATCAGTCGGCCGTCTACAAAATCGTAGCCGTCGCGTTGAATTCGCTCTGTTAACGTCGCGAGTGTGCGATTGTTGATCTCCTCATTCCACCCTCCCTGACATATACCCAAAGCGGAGAGGGCGGACTTGTACACAGAAAGGAATTTTTTGACGTCAGTGTGTTTTGTGAAATCGAGGGTGCGGTAGTACTGTTCGACACGCGTGCGTCGTTGGCCATTTGTCCCGGGTGAATAATCCAGATCGCATTCAATGTCGGCGTCCGTGAATTCGTCATCAATAATGCGGAGAGTTGTACCGACAAAATACTCACGCAATTCGCGACGCGTCGGTCGACTGATCAACTCGGTCGCCGTCTTTCGGTCTCTTGCAAGCGTACTCACTTATCTATCTCCACGGCTTATCAATGAGAGAACATCTTCGGCAACAGACACAACCTCCGCGCGGTTGGTTCGCGCCGAACGCGCGGCCGTCCTTCGTCCTAACTCGGATCGCGAGAACGCACAACACTGGAAACCGGAAATACGACTCGCTTAGGTTTCGCTCGATCACCGTAACGAATGATTAGTTGCCCCTCAAAAACCCAGTTGTCGTGTCTTGGGTCTACTATGTAAACGCGAATCGCTGACACGTCGTTAGACGGGAATTTGATGGACGAGATCGATTTGTGATAGCAGCGATGCCTGCGATCATAGTCGCGCGCGTGGAAGACGATGCGGTCCACTTCCTTTGCAGCACCGCACCGACCCGGCGGATGACGCTTGGTGACATAAAACGTCGCATCAAGCGCCGGGTAGGTGGTCGTGCTGGGATTCCCGACATGGCCGTCGGTCGTTGCCTTTTCGGGATTCCATTCCGATTGGATTGTTATGGGACGCTCCGCTGCTTCCCTTTTCTCGGTTCCTTCCGCCATGTAAATGCCAATCGCCACCGCAATTCCAAGGAACGCCAAAATCGCACCAAATTCATTCTTGTTATCAAACATCGTGGACGTCCCCGCTAGTAGACCAGCAAAACTCCTACATGGGTCATTATTCCCACACAAGTGGGTAGCGGCAAGGGGATTAACAGGGGCACCCAGTGTCCGGTTGCCGTTTTGTGACCGTTCAGAAAACGCACGTCAGCAGGGTTGGTGTTGACCGTTTTCTAGCATCGTCCTACGATTCGCGTAGACTTTCTCGTCGCGCATCATAACCACGGGAATGCTTACGATCATGGCGAAATCCAAAGACCAAGAACCGGACGCGCTGCCGGCCGCCGGCGAATTCTCCGAAGAGGAGTTCAAGGCGAAACTCCGCGAGATGGGCCGCCTGCGCGAGCCCAATGGAAGAGTGCCCACGCCGGAAGGACCATTCACTCCGGTCGAAGTGCAGGGAAAGCCCCTCTCGGACTCGGTCGTTGAGGATCGACGATAGTGCCGGCTTACTTCTTTGATACGAGCGCTCTGGTCAAACGCTACGCCGTCGAGCAAGGAAGCGACTGGGTGCGGGCCACCGCCGACGACAGAGCCAGCGATATCTACATCGCGTCGATCACGAGGGACCGCCGATTAGTTTCGTTTTTTCGGACAAAGAGCTAAACGATGCCGCCGGCGTTGAAGGATTGATCGTCGTGAATCCCGAAGACGAGCAGGGGTAGGTCTTTCCGGACGTGATTATTTCTCTGCGCCCGCCTGCTCCGCCCCAACCACTGTCACCGACAGCGGCCTGGCTGCATACGTCGCCTTCATCACGAAGTTCAGAGAGACATTGGCCATCACCGACACGATTTGATTCTTGACCGGCGCGGCATCGGCGGCGGCTCGCAGCGTGTGATGTGGCCCTGGACCACGTCGCCGGTGAGCAGGGTTTTGCTGTTGTTGCCGTCGAGGGTGACGTTCTTTTTGAACGCGGCCGACGGCTTGGGGACAGTTCAACGTCACGGCCGAAGTCTATTTGCGAGAACGCGACGAGCCCCTGCATTTAGAACGGTACTTGAATTTCTAATCATTCCCACCGCTTTTCTCTTGGCACTCGCCGGAAAAGGCTCAAAAGACCCCACTACCGTCGGCCCCGCAACCACCCTCGTTCCCAAGCTCCTACGAAAATAGCCCGTTTTCATTCGCTGGGGCGAACGAAAACGGCTGATATCGTGGAAACTTGAACGTCAGGAAGGACGTTCCGCCGCCACTCGGGCTTGTCCCGGTGGAGCGCACGTTTTTGCACTAATTCAGCGCCGGCTACGCCCACTTTTGTCTCGACGCACCGACGCCGGAGGCGTCGGTGCGTCGAGACAGGTTTTGGGTCAGCAGCGTCGATAGTGCAGAAACCTGCTTCCACCGGGGCAAGCCCGGATGGGGAGCTATTTTCACAGGAGCTTGGGAACCAGGATTCTATGGCGGCGGATCACTTCTTGACGGCCGCGGCCACGCCCGCCCGAGCTACTGTTCTTTCAGCACCTTAATCCGAATGTCGCGGAACTCCAACTGCCCGCTTTCGCCTTGCAGGCCGATGTAGCCTTTGAGGTTTTTGAAGCCGTCGCTGGTGGCGACCACCTGGCCGTTGAACTTCACTTCGCACTTGGAGCCCTCGCATTTGATCTCGAAGCGGTTCCACTGCTGGTCTTCCTTGAGCAGCTTGAGGGCCAGCTTCGCGTCGCGCTTTTGCGGGGCGCCGAAGATGTAAGCGATGCGCGGGCTGTTTTCGCATTGCACTTCATATTTGCGGCTGGGCCAATTGCCGCCTTCCTTGCTCGCCCGCAGAAAGACGCCGCTATCTTGCTTGGGCTTGAGCCAGCGAACTTCGAGCGTGAGCACAAAGTCGGTATATTCTTTGTCGGAGCGAAGCCAGCCGCGACCGCCGTCGAGCTTGATGACGCCCTTGGTCGCGCTGAACTTACCGC
>JADFKK010000080.1 GCA_022564995.1 Planctomycetota bacterium
TCACCGGCAAGCCGGGCGAAGTCACCTCGCTGGACGACTGCATCCGCAGCTTCGAGGAAATCGCCGACGGCAAATGGGACCATCTCGACGAGCAATCGTTCATGTACGTCGGCCCAATCGAGCAGGCCGAAGAACAGTGGAAGAAGAACAAGAAGTGAGATAATCACCAAGTTTCAATGACAAATGACTAATGACGGATAACGAATGATGAATTGAAGTGGGTGTTGACGATGCGGGCTCGTTCGTACGATCGATGTCGAAGCGTCGGCCAATTCATCATTTGTTATCCGTCATTCATCATTTGTCATTGCGACCGACGATTCACTCCAATAACGGACAAGTAACCCGTGGCCGATACCGTAAATCATGGCGGCGACGTCAAACTCGCCGAAAAAATCCTCGAATGCGTCGTCGTGACGCCGGAAGAAACAGCGCTCGAAACGCCGACGACGTTTGTCGCGCTGCCGCTGTTCGACGGTGAGATCGGCATCGCGCCAGGGCACAGCCCGCTGATCGGCCGACTCGGCTACGGCGAAATGCGAATCACCCAGGGCGACTCGGTTCGCCGCTATTACGTCGACGGCGGCTTCGTGCAGGTCGCCGGAAACATCGTTTCAGTCCTCACCGGTCGGGCCATTCCGCTGGAAAAACTCGACGCTCAGGCCGCCCGCGATCAACTCACCGAGGCCCTTTCCAAGCCAGCCAAATCGCCCGAGTTAATGGCCGCGCGCGATCGCGTCGTTGCCCAGTCTCGGGCCCAGATTCGCCTGGCCTCTCGGGCAAAGTAACCCAGATCATTCGCCGGCTGATGAAACGGGGTGCGATGGGCAGATTGGCGTCTTCGTGGCATAGGCGTCCCGCCTGTGTTTCACCGGCGGGACGCCGGCGCCACGACGCCGGTGCCACGACGCCGGTGCCACGACGCCGGTGCCACGACGCCGGTGCCACGACGCCGGTGCCACGACGCCGGCGCCACGACGCCGGTGCCACGACGCCGGTGCCACGACGCAGCAAGGGCAGGCAAGCTGCCCATGGCACCCGTGAGCCTTATCGCGCCTCGGTAATAACTGCCGGTTCTGGCGCTCTTGCGGCGGCTCGCAACAGGCCTTCGCCGTTCTATTTTCGCCAACTGGCGGCACCGCACCGCCCGCGGTGACTTTCTCGCTATTTGACTTACAACAAGTTGATTGGCGGAGCATCGGTGGTCGAAACGAAACGTGTGGAGCAGTAATCCCACTGCCTTCTTCTTTCTTTCGTTTGAGCCGTTCATGCCGCAGAAGCCCGATACGCACGACCCGCACAGTGTACGAGGCCCGCACGGGCTGCAGAACCTGCCGCAGGTCGAGTTGGAAATCATCCGCGGTGCCGCCCGACAGCGGAAGCGGAGAGTGAACGGCCCGGCCTTTTTGATTGGCCGGGCACACGACAGCGACCTGGTGCTGGGCGATCCTCAATTCCCCGAGGCACATTCCTACATCTTGCTTGATTCCCACGGGGTAACCATTCGCCACATGGGCGATGACCCGCCGCTGTTGGTGAACGACGAGCAGGTTAGCACGCGGGCGCTGCGCGACGGCGACACGATCAGCACCGGCCGGTATGAGTTTCTGGTGCGCATTTCGCCGCCGCCGTATCGAGGGCGTCCGTTTGGCGAGTCGGACCAGATCGACCTCGAATTGAACGCGGGCGATGGCGATGACGCCCCAGGTGGGGTGGCCATGTTGATCGCTTTTGCGGAATCGCCGAATGCCGATATGGCGCCGCCCGGCGAAAAACTTGGCGGATCGTTAAGACTACCCCACTGGCTGCGGCCTCCCCTGCCGTGCTTCGCCGCCGGCGACGCCAAGCGTGCGGCGGCAAAAAGTCTCACCGTTTCGGCTCACACCAGGGCACTGGCTACAGGCGGCCAACGGTCTTTGGCGCCCAAACGAGCAATCTAACCAGAAAACGAAAGGCGATTTATGCGGCAACGACCAAGTGCAGTGATCGGGATCATCTCGATCGACGCTGGCGACTACGCGGCCGACAAAAGACGGATGGCTGGAGATGGCGACGACTGCCACTTTGCGACGACCATCGAACGGCTGGCCCAGACCATCCAAGATGCCGCCTCCGACCACTGCCATCGTTTCGCGTCTGAGGGCCGGCAAGACTTGCTAACATTTCCCCGCACCCACACTCAGCGGGAAACGATCCTTCGCGCCGCTCATCTGGCCCGGCTATCGGCCGACCTGGCCTGCGAATTGGCCGCCTTTCGCCTACAGCTCGCCGACTTCGACTCTGACGGCAGTGGCGATGCGGCCGCCGCGTAGGGTGGCCCTCTTCTGAACCCGCCCGCCACTTGCAAATTGGCGGTTGGTGTGAGATATTCCGGGATTATCGTTTCCCGACGACAGGCTATCTCCCTTGAAGCGGCTACTATGGAAATCTGGCCAGCCATTGATCTGCGAGGCGGCCAGTGTGTGCGGCTGCGGCAAGGGGATTATCAGCAGGAGACGGTTTTTGGCGATGATCCGGCGGCGATGGCCCGCAAATGGGTCAACCAGGGCGGGCAGTTCCTGCATCTCGTCGATCTCGACGGGGCTCGCGACGGGCGGCCGGCCAATTTGGCCAGTGTCGAGGCAATTTTGGCCGAGGTCGACGTGCCGTGTGAGTTGGGCGGCGGAGTGCGCGATGAAGAGACGATCGAGAAGCTGCTCGAAATGGGGCTGGCCCGCGTTGTGGTGGGCACCCGGGCGTTGAAGGAGCCGGATTGGTTCCGCGGCGTCTGCCGAAAGTTTCCCGGGCAAGTCGCCTTGGGCGTCGATGCCCGAGATGGCAAGGTGGCCACGGACGGCTGGTTGGAGACCAGCGAAACCTCGGCGGTCGAACTGGCGAGACAATTGGCCGGCGAACCGCTGGCGGCGATCATTTACACCGACATCGCCACCGACGGCATGATGGCCGGGCCAAACGTCCGGGCGATGGCCGAGATGCAGGCCAGCGTCGAGGTGCCGGTGATCGCCTCCGGCGGAGTGACCACGGTCGACGACGTGGCCCGGTTGGCCGCGGCCGGCATGGCTGGGTGTATTATCGGACGAACATTGTATGAAGGAAAATTGACATTGGCGGAAGCGTTGGCGGCTGCCGAAAAGGAGGAGCTAGGGGCTGGGGACTAGGGACTGGGGAATCGTGGTATCGTGCATCGCCAGCCCCCAGCCTCCAGTCCCCAGTCCCCCGCGTACCGACGGATTGAGCGTTCCAATCTCAGGCGTGTTACGACAATCCATCGCTGTAATCCACGAAGGACCATCCGATCGTTCCCATCTAAGGAAGCTCGAAGCATGGCGAGTCACAAAATGCAGGACATCCGCAACATCTGTCTCTGCGGACACGGTTCCTCCGGCAAGACGACGCTGGTCGACCGGTTTCTCACCTCGACCGGCACGCTCAACCGTCAGGCCAGCGTCGACGACGGCACGAGCATCTGCGACTTCGACGAGGAAGAGAAGACGCACAAGTACACGATCGAGTCGAAGTTCACCCACTTCAACCACGCCGGCAAGCGATTGAACGTGTTCGACACGCCGGGCTATCCCGACTTCATCGGCCAAACGATCAGCACGATGCGGGGCGTCGACACGGCGGTGATCGTGATCAACGCCGCCGCGGGCATTGAGGTCAACACCCGCCGGGTGTTTCAGGAAGCCGGCAAGGCGGGGCTGGGGCGGATGATCGTCATCAACAAGATGGACAGCGACAACATCGACTTTCCGGCCTTGCTCGCCAGCATCAAGGAGCTGTTCGGCAACGCCTGCGTGCCGCTCAACGTGCCGCTCGGCTCCGGCAGCGACTTCCGCGGCGTGGCCAGCACACTCAAGGTTCCGGATGACACGACGGGCGCCTTGATCGACCCGGCCGAAATCAACGAATCGCTCATCGAGTCGATCGTCGAGGTCGACGAGGAAGTGACCGAGCGCTACTTCGAGGGCACGCCGCCGACCGACGAGGAGATCTCAAGGCTGACCGTCCGCGCGATTGTCGAGGGCAGCCTGATCCCGGTCGTCTGTACGTCCGGCAAGACGGGCGTCGGAGTAAGCGAATTGCTCGACGCGCTGGCCTCTTGTGCGCTGCCGCCCGATTCGATCAAACGTACCGCCACGAAAGACGGCGACGAGGTGACGATCAAGGCCGACGCCGACGCGCCGCTGGTGGCCCAGGTGTTCAAAACCCGCATCGACCCTTTCGTGCAGAAGCTGAGCTTCATTCGCCTGTTCAGCGGATCGTTGAAGAAGGATCAAACCGTCGCGGCCACCGGGGCTCGCAAGCCGGTCAAGATCGGGCCGCTGTTGGAGCTGCAAGCCAACGAGACCAGCCCGGTCGATTCGGCCGGTCCCGGCGACATTGTGGCGGTGGCCAAAATGGAAGAACTGACCACGGGGGCGATGCTGGGCGACCTAACGCTGCCGCCGATGGTTTTCCCGACGCCGATGGTTGGCCTGGCCGTTACGCCGAAGAGCCGCGGCGACGAGGCGAAGCTGTCCGGGGCGATCCATAAAATCGTTGAAGAAGACCCCACCTTCTCAATCAACCGCAATGCGCAAACCAAGGAACTGGTGATGACCGGCATGAGCGAGCTGCATCTGCAGATCGTCCAGGAGCGGCTCAAGCGGCGCGACAAAGTCGAGGTCGAAACCAAGCTGCCGAAAATCCCCTACCGCGAGACGATCCAGTCGAAGGCCGAAGGCCGTTATCGGCACAAGAAGCAGTCGGGCGGACGCGGCCAATTCGGCGAGGTTCACATCCACATGCTGCCCTTCCCCGAGGGCACCGACGTCGAGGAGTTTTGCACCAAGGCCCAGTTTCCTTCGATGAAGACTTATCATTTCGACGAAGAGAACAACTTCGTGTGGGTCGATTCGGTTGTCGGCGCCACGATTCCCGGCAATTTCATGCCGGCGGTGGGCAAGGGCTTCGCCGAGCGGCTGGCCAGGGGCGTGGTGGCCGGCTTTCAGGTTCAGAACGTCTGCATCAATGTCCACTTCGGCAAACATCATCCGGTCGATAGCAGCGAAGCGGCCTTCAAGACGGCCGCCTCGATGGTCTTCCGCAACGTCTTTCAGGAAGCCCGCCCGGCGATGTTGGAGCCGATCGTGCATCTGCACGTCACGGTTCCCAGCGCCAAGGTCGGCGACGTGAACAGCGATCTATCGAGCCGCCGCGGCCGTCCGATCGGCCTCGAATCGGCCGGCGGCGATCTACAAACCGTCACCGCCGAAGTCCCCCTGGCCGAAGTCACCACCTACGCCCGCAGCCTCTCCAGCATGACCGGCGGCCAAGGCAGCTACGCCC
This sequence comes from Planctomycetota bacterium, assembly GCA_022564995.1. Taxonomy (GTDB): domain Bacteria; phylum Planctomycetota; class Planctomycetia; order Pirellulales; family JADFKK01; genus JADFKK01. The sequence continues at coordinate 5,332 of JADFKK010000080.1, forward strand.
TGGAGTTCAGCCACTACGACGTGGTCCCGCCCAACGTGCAGCAAGAGATTATCGCCAAGGCGAAGATGAAGGAAGAGGAAGACGATTGAATTTAGGATTTAGGATTTAGGATTTAGGATTTGGAAAGCCGCGACCAGTGGTCGCGCCAGGGTGTGAGATTGCAGAGCCGCCCTGTCCCCAGGGCGATGTATGTTGTGCTGCCATCCCGCATCGCCGTGGGGACACGGCGGCTCCGCCCTTCGATCCCCGCTCCAACCGACTTTACCTCATCCGCCTTTGCCTTTTCAGCCGAAGAAAACACGTAGTGCCTTGATATCTCCGGCCGAGGCGCCTACGATGTGGGTGTCTCCCTGAAGTCCTGGCCCTCCTTTGGCAGGCCCGCTCTTATGAAAACGACCTCGCACACCACTTGCTGCTTGTGTCTGCTGTCCGGGTGCTCCTGTCCGGTCTAGCCGGACTCTCTCGCTGTGCCCCATCTCCAGAAAGTTGTTGTTGCCCTGCCGTTCGCGTTGCGCGTGAGCGGCAAGGCGCTAGCCGCCGGTAATTCCTGCGATAAACTGAACCCAGGCGAGCCGCGGGCGTTAGTCGGGGGGTAATACGCCGACACGGGAAACCGAACGAGGAATCACCGACGGCCTTACGGCCGCCGCTCGCCAGATGGTGAGAATACCAGCACGACGCGCCAGCGAGTGTGTCTGGCGATAAACTGAAATTACCGGCGGCTAGCGCCTTGCCGCTCACATGCGATTGGCCGCCAGCCAAAAACCAAGAAAGCCAACCCATGGCCACCGACCTACGGCTGAAAGAAAGCCTGCCCGCGCTGACTAAGAAACTGGTCCAATCCTACAGCGAAGTCGGCACGATCAACCACTTGGGCCATTGCCCGCTGCCGAGCTACGATGTGATCATCGGCGTGGTCGCCGACCTGAAGGAGATTCTCTATCCCGGCTATCGCCGCCGCGAGGGTCTGCATATCGGCAACGTCGAGTATCACGTCGGCGATTTGATCGACGGGCTGCACGACAAGCTCACCACGCAGATCGCCCGGGCGCTGCGGCACGAGGCCGGGGCCGATTGCCTGGAAACGGCCGATACGGATTTCGAGGCGCTCGCGCAGGCCAAGACAATGATCTTTCTGGAGCGCCTGCCCGAGGTGCGCCGCCGGCTGGCGCTCGACGTTCAAGCCGCCTTCGACGGTGACCCGGCGGTCAGCAACAAAGACGAAGTGATCTTTTGCTACCCCGGCCCGGAGGCGGTCACCGTTTATCGGCTGGCCCACGAGCTGTACGAGTTGGAGATTCCGTTCATCCCGCGGATGATGACGGAATGGGCCCATTCGCGGACCGGCATCGACATTCATCCGGCCGCGAAGATCGGCGATTACTTTTTCATCGACCACGGCACGGGCGTGGTGATCGGGCAGACGTGTGAGATCGGCAATCGCGTGAAAATTTATCAAGGCGTGACGCTCGGCGCCCTGAGCTTCAAAACCGACAGCGACGGCCAATTGCTCCGCGGCGACAACGTCAAGCGGCATCCGACGATCGAAGACAACGTGGTGATCTACGCCAACGCCACCGTGCTGGGCGGTAAGACGGTGCTCGGCCGCGACAGCGTCGTCGGCTCCAGCGTGTGGCTCACCCGCAGCATCGAGCCGGGCACCACCGTGCTGTTAGAAAAGCCCAACCTAAGACTCCGCGGCGGCGTGCCGGATGAGATTAACGCGGACGCGAATTATGAGATTTGATTACAATGCGTTTCCGGCCTGTCGAGAACCGTGGACAAGTGATGACGACGACCACATCAAACGTGCGTTCCCGCTGGAACGAGCCCACCAAGTATGAACGGTGGTGCGTTTCTTCCCTGGGCCGAGTCTATTCGGATAGCCTGGCCCGTGTGTTGCGTCCCTGGCTGAGTGCATCCGCGGGCTCGCTTGTGCTCGACATCGGTTGTGGACCGGGACTGGCCATGGAACAGTTCTTTTCGACCGACAGCGAGATCATCGGCTTGGATTGTTCCCTGGAAATGGCGCAGCGGGCGAACTCGCTAAGTCGGCAGACCGCCCGACCACGCCATTTTGTCGCCGGCACGGTAGAGAGGATTCCCTTTCCGGACGCGACTTTTGACGTTGCCGTATGCATCAACTGTCTCGAATTCGTCGAGGATCGAGAGGCGGCGTTCGACGAAATCGCCCGCGTTCTTCGTCCCAACGGTATCGCCATCCTCGGCATGTTGAACCGCCACAGCGTGTGGGAATGGGCGCGCCGCCTGCGGCGTCCGTTCAGCCGGCAGGCCTACTACCAAGGGAAGTTTTTCAGTGAGGCGGACGTTCGTGCCTCCTGTGAGCAAGCGGGCCTGAACGTCGCAGAGGTCAAGACCGCGGTTCACTTTCCGCCAATTCCTCCCGGCCCGCTACGCAGCGCCTACGACGGGGTAGACCGGTGGGTCTGGCGTCGTTCATCCACCGCCGGCGGTGTCATACTGTGCCGAGCGGTCAAATGAGACCGATGAGGCAGGCTTTTCAGTCCCGAATTAACGCATCGACCAACTCTAATTTCAGTCGCAGAACTTTGGCGATGGCCTCAATGTTGGACAGTTTCGCGTCTCGGTCGTATTCGACGTCCTTGACGGTGTTGGAATTCGGAATGCCGGCTTGTTTAGCGACGGCGTAGTAAGTCAGCCCCTGCGCCTTGCGGGCCTTTCGCAAGGCGGCGGCAATGCCGGTGCGTGCGGGAAGGTGCCGCTTTTTCTTTGCCGGTGGGAACTCCTCGGTCACCTGCTCGCGAATTTTCGCGTGGCGGGCTTTCTCCTCGGCGGTCAACTTGCGCACGGTACGTTTTACTTTAGCCATCTCGCTGCCTCCGCTGATTCACGGTTCCGGAGACAACAAACGGGACAGGTCTAATATATGGGATCGAATCACTCGATATTAGACCTGTCCCGTTTTCTCCTAGACCTGTCCCGTTTTCTCCTCCGTTTTCTCCCTCCGATGCCACCTGCCACCCACGATTGACTTGCGACGGTGTCCTCGCCACCCTAAACTGTTACCATGGAGACGGTCTATATCGAAACCTCGGTGGTCATGTCCCGCGGGATTTTGCCGCCGAAGGCACAGGTCGACGCATTGCACATAGCGTGTGTCGCTCACCATCGGATACAATACCTTTTGACGTGGAACTGTAAGCATATCGCGAACGCGAGGATACTGCCACGGATTTACAGCGTCCTGAACGATTTCAAAATTCCGATTCCGATCATTTGCACACCCGAGGAACTTCCGGGCGATGATACAGACGTCGAAGACTGACAGCGTGATCGCGGAGATTCATCGAACGCGGCGCGAAATATCCGAACGATTCAACGGCGACATCGACGCCATCGCAGAAGATGCTGCCCGGCGTCTGGCAGAGTCGGGTCGTCCAGTCTGGCAACCGAAGACGGCGAACAAAGCGTCGGACTGAAAAAGGGGATAAGTCCAATAAACGCCGCGAATCGGACGTAGGTTATGCTTTAGCATAACACCGTGACGGCAACGACATTGCCGACGTTCTGTTATGCTGAAGCATAACCTACGGTCTGTTTTAACCTTCCCCGTGCATCCTCGGTGCTCATGCCCGCCCCCGCCGCACGCCTTTCGTTTTCGCAGGGGACGCTGGTACTGACCGGCGCGCGGCCCGAATTAGTGAAGCAGTTCTTTCCGGACGGGCCGTGGATCTGGGATCGGCGGGTCGACGCTTGGCGCTGCGATGCGATCTGGCACGATCGCGTCTGCCGGCGATTGGACGAGGCGGGCGTGGCGATCGACGACGAGGTTCCGCAGTGGCAACCCGTGCGTTGGCCCCACGTCGACATCCACCCCCTGCGCGACGAGCAGCAACAGGCGGTGGCCGCCTGGATGAAAACGATGCGCGGCTGCGTTGTGATGCCGACCGGCACGGGCAAGACCGAAGTGGCGCTGGAGATCATGCGCCGGACGGCCGGCAGCACGCTGATCGTGGCGCCGGTCCGCGATTTGATGTACCAATGGCAGCGGCGGATTCTCGCCGGGCTCGGCTACGACGCAGGGATCATCGGCGATCGCGTGTATCGCGTCAAACCGGTCTCGGTGACCACTTACGACAGCGCCTGCATCCACGTTGGCAAGCTCGGCAACCAGTTCGGCCTGATCGTTTTCGACGAGTGTCACCACTTGCCGGGGCCGATCCGCCGCGACGCCGCCCGCATGTCCGCCGCGCCGATGCGGTTGGGGCTGACCGCCACGCCCGAGCGATCCGACGGCCGGCACGTCGACCTCAAGACGCTCATCGGGCCGATCGTTTACGAGTTGCCGATTTCCGCCGTCAAGGGACGCACACTGGCCGATTACGAAGTGACGCGGATCGCCGTGCATCTGTCGGACGAAGAGCGGGCGAAATACGACGGCTATTCTCGTCAGGTGCGCGCCTACATGGCCGAGCGCCGCAAAGACGATCCGCGGTTTTCCTGGGAAGACCTCTGCAGCAGCACGGGCCGATCGCCCGAAGCGCGGGCGGCGATGGCCGCATACTACGCCAAGAAATCAATCGAGGATCGGGCCGAAGACAAGCTGCGCGTGCTGGAAGACTTGTTTCGTCTGCACGTCGGCGAGCCGTGCCTCGTCTTTGCCGGCTCGAACGCGATGGCCCGCGACGTATCGCGACGCTTTCTGATACCCTGCCTGCTGAGCCATTGCCGCAAGCAAGAGCGGGCGGAGATTCTTTGCGGTCTGCAGGAGGGCGTTTACCCGGCGCTGGTCGCCAATCGGGTGTTGGACGAGGGCGTCGACCTGCCGGAAGTGAAGGTGGCCGTGGTGATCGGCGGCTTGGCCTCGAGCCGGCAAGCCAAGCAGCGTTTGGGCCGCATTCTGCGTCGGTCCGGCAACGCCCGGGCGCGGCTCTACGAAATCGTCACCGCCGACACGGGCGACGTCCAGCGTTCGCGCCGCCGCCGGGCGAGCGATGCTTACGAGGGCACACGGCACCGGCGTCGGGCGTGAGCAGCGAGCATGACCGCGATTCTTCCGTGTCGGCTACACGACGCCCGGCACATCCACCAAGGTCGCGCTGGTGACCGCGCCGAAGGTGCTGAAAAGTCGTAGGCCGCCAGAAATCACGTAGAAGTCGGCCGAACCGTTGCCGGAGCCGTTTGCAGCCGGCTCGAAAGCAATGTTTTCCGGATGATCGATGAGCACAGTTTCTCCGTTTTCTAGCGCCAGCACAAATGGCCGAAACGGAACCTGCTGCAAAAGTCGCTGCACCTCGGTACGCATGACTTGAGTCCGCATCGATGTTTCCTCCGAGTGTTCTGGTGACGAGAGAGGAACTAGCTTCTTCCTATGATTATATGCCCTACGGCGGGAAAATGATATAATCGCCGTTGGTAGCTGAACTCGCAAGAATTTAGTTCGGCGTGGCTCGCCTGAATTCTTGCGAATTCAGCTACATTCTTGCGAATTCAGCTACCATTACTTTGTCATGCTCACACGTCAATTGGCCATCGCCGAGTACGACTTTCGCCGCGGACGCCTGCTGCCCGACCGGCTGACGCGCGGGGCACACGGCGGATATGTCGACTATGCCGAGCGGATGCTGAGCGTCTATCGAATCGGCGTCGGGCGCACGCGGCGCGAGCTGCACCGGGCGGTGCGCCACGTCTTCGCCGACGAAGAAGGCTGTCCCACGCGCAGGATCGACGCCTTTTGCAAGCTGCTGGATGATGCGTCCGACTTCGACGGTGACCGCAAAGGTCGCGCTGCGAAGCTGCGCCAAAAAGTGTTTCGTCTGGCCGCCCCGCATCACCCGTTGGTCGAGCGGGCCGACCGGCTGTTCGAGCGGCAGCGCAGCGCGATGCAGAGCGACATCGCCGCGCAACTCGGCCGGAGTTGGCAGCAGATTGAGCAGGAACTTTTCTCCGACGTGATCGAGTTTCATCGCCTGGTAAAGTTCGACGGGTACGACTCCCCACAGCGACTGCTCGCCCGATATAACGTGGCGCAGGTCCAGGCCGCGCTATTTGGGGCGGTTCACATGACCGTTTGGGCGTCGAGCGATTTTAAGACCATCTTGCGTTACGCCAAGCTGGCCCGGCTAATGCACACGATCACCCGCGATGGCCTCTCAGGTTATCGGCTGCGGCTCGATGGCCCGGCGTCGGTGCTGCGCCAGACGCGGCGTTACGGCGCGGCGATGGCCCGTTTTCTGCCGGCCTTGGTGGCTTGTCGCCAGTGGCGGATGCACGCCCTCGTCGAGCCACGTCGAGGCGCGCCGCCGCTGAGCCTCGATCTGACGTCGGCGGACGGATTGAACAGCCACCTGCCCCCGCCGGAGGATTTCGATTCACAAGTCGAACAGGCGTTCGCCGAGAAATGGGGCACGGACCGGCGAGAAGGATGGCTGCTCGAGCGGGAAACTGAAATTCTGCACCAAGGGCAAAAAGTCTTTCTGCCCGACTTCGTGTTCCGCCACGACGACGGCCGCAAAGTATTGTTGGAGATCGTCGGCTTCTGGACGCCCGAGTATTTGCAGGCCAAGCTGCAAACGCTGCACGTGTTCCGCGACCGCCGCATTCTGCTGGCGATATCGCAGCAAGCCAGCGAGCCATTCGCGCAGCTAGGTCACGAAGTAGTCCGCTACAAATCGGCGCTGTCCGTCAAAGACGTGCTTGCCCGCTTGCACGACTATGGCGAAGAAAAAAAAGGGGATAAGTCCAATTAACGGTAATTGGACTTATCCCCTTTCTTGATACCGCCGCGCCTGTTCGACGTAATGCTCGGCCGCGCGGCGGATGTAGTTGACTTCGTCTTCGGTCAGTTCGCGCTTGACTTTGGCGGGCAAGCCGACGACGAGCGAGCCGGGCGGGATTTGGGTGCCTGCGGTCACGACGGCGCCGACGCCGACGATGCTGCCGGGGCCGATTTTCGCGCCGTTCATTACGACGGCCCTCATGCCGATCATCACGTCGTCGGCCACTTCGGCGCCGTGAACGATGGCGCCGTGGCCGAGCGTGACGTTGTCTCCCAAGACGCACGGAAATCCGGGGTCGGCGTGCAGCACGCAGGTGTCTTGGATATTGGTGCGGCGGCCGATGCGGATCGCTTCGCAATCGCCCCGCAGCACGGAGTTGAACCAGACGCTCGACTGCTCGCCGATGGTCACGTCGCCGCGGATGACGACACCCTCGGCCAGAAAGACCGAGGGGTGAATCAACTCTTGTTGAAACGCAACGCGATCGTCCATGGTCGCCGGTCCTGCGCTCGGGCGTCTATTCTGCGCTGTGGCCTTCGGCCGCGTGAACCGGCACGGGCGCTTGCGGCCGGAGATGGATCATGGTCAGCGAACGGTCGGCCTTGGTAAAGACCGTGATGAACTGATCGCCCGTCATGGGGTAGTTCGAGACGAGGTTGAACCGCTCGTCAATGGCGCGCTCGTTGATTTCCCGCTCCTGCCGAGACACCTCACCCCAATCGCCCTGGGCGTGCCGTCTGAGCACCTCCTCGGCGGAAGAGCCGCTGTCTTGCAGCACTTTCGCGGCAGCAGGCGTGACGACGAGTTTTCCGAGTTCAAAGTTCCGCATGGTTCGACCTACCCGACGGCTCGCGGCAAATGTTCGAGCCCTGGCATAAAGCAAGTTGCCCATTGGGTATTCTCGCCCCATAACGCCAAATGTGCAACGGGCTCGCGGCGGAACATCGAAAAAGATGGCCGCCTACCGGATGCCGCAGGGGCCGAAAGGTGCCGTTATCACACGACTTACGCATCGTCCCCCCTGGTCGGAAAAACGCCAGGCGGTTAGCCTACCAAGCCGCCGGATTGTGCGGATTTTGCCGTTCAAACCGATCTGTAGGAGGCGTCTCCGACGGCGATTCTCTCGATCATGGGTCGCCGTCGGAGACGCCTCCTACAGCTGCGCCGTGTTACCACGAGGATTCTCGCATGAGTGGGCCGACCACGATTGTTCTGGCGAGTCAGCAGATCGCCGCCGGTCTCACGTCGCCGACCGAGTGTGTCCGGCGATGTCTGGCACAGATCGACGCGCACGAGGAGCGGCTGCACTGTTGGGTCAGCGTCGATCGACAAGGCGCGATGCAAGTGGCCAAGCGGCTTGATGACGAGGTCACTCAAAATCGTATTCGCGGCCCCCTGCACGGTATACCGGTCGGCATCAAGGACATCATCGACGTGGCCGGCATGCCGACGTTGGCCGGTTCGACGTTGCGGGCCGGACACGCCGCCAAGCGAGACGCGCCGCTGGTGGCCCGGCTGCGCGCGGCGGGGGCGATCATCTTGGGCAAGACGGTCACCACCGAGTTCGCTTGTTTCGATCCCGCGCCGACGCGCAATCCATGGAACATCCTTCACACGCCCGGCGGCTCGAGCAGCGGGTCGGCCGCGGCGGTGGCCGCCGGCATGTGCCTGGGGGCGATCGGCACACAAACCGGCGGATCGATCACCCGACCGGCCAGCTATTGCGGCATCGCGGGCTGCAAGCCGACGTTCGATCTGGTCGACGTAACCGGAGTCGTGCCGATCAGCAAACATCTCGATCACCCCGGACCGCTGGCCCGCTGCGTGGCCGATTTGCGCATGATGCTCGAAGTGCTGGCCGACGTGGTCTTGCCGTGCGGCGAGTTGAGAGCTGGGCCGCGCATCGGACTGGTCGAATCATACTTCTTAGAACAAGCCGACGCGGAAGTCACCGCAGCGGTGCGCGCAGCGGTCGCCACATTGCGTGAAGCGGGAGCGACGATCGAATCGGTCCAACTGCCCCGCAGCTTTGCCGAACTTCACGCGATGCACAAAACCATCATGGCGGTCGACGCGGCGAGGCATCACAAACCGTGGTTTCCTACGCGGCGAGACGAGTACGGGCCGAACATCGCGGCGCTGCTTGACGAGGGGCTTTCGACGTCGAAGGATCAATACCGCGAGGCGCTGGCGCATCAACAACAGTTCAAGCAAGACCTCGGCGAGCTGTTGCGCCCGTTCGACGCGCTGCTCACGCCGGCCACCGTGACGCCGGCTCCCGCATCCTTGGAGACCACCGGCGATCCGAGCTTCAACTCGCCCTGGAGCCACGCCGGTGTGCCAACCGTGTCGTTTCCTTGTGCATTGTCCAGTCAGCAGCTCCCCATCGCCCTGCAATGGGTCGGCGCCGCCGGCACAGACGCCCACCTGCTATCGGTCGCCGAGTGGTGCGAGGAGCAGATCGGTTTCGATCAATCGCCGTGTTTAGAAAAGTAATGAAATCTTCAGTATCTCCCCAAATAGGAGCCAACCGTGCAATCCGCCTCGCTTCAATCCCGCATTATCCTGCTGGTTGGCCTAACATTTCTCGCACCACAGGTCGCAACCGCTCAGCAGGCCGACCCGCGCCGCCCGGCGGCCATCCAAACGAAGGAGGTGCCGCTGGTGCCGGAGTCGATTTTCCGGCAATTGGCCCGGTATCAGAACGTCCGCGGCGCCGGATTCGCCGATTGGGCACCCGACGGGCGTGGCATTTTGATTCGCACCCGTTTCGCCGATTCGATCCAATTGCACCGTGTTTACCAGCGGGGCGGACGCCGTGAGCAGATCACCTTTTTCGACGAACCGGTTCGCGGGCGATTCGTGCCAAAGGACCAAAGCGGTTCGCTGCTGGTCACGCTCAGCCGAGGCGGAAACGAAAACTATCAGATCTATCGGGTTGATCGCAGCAAGTTCACCACGACGCTGCTGACCGACGGCAAATCGCGCAACAGCCTCGGTCCGGTCTCCGACGACGGCCGGCGGATGATCGTCAGCAACAATCGCCGCAACGGCCGCGACATCGATCTGTACGTGGCCGATGCTCGCACGCCGAACCGGCAGAAGCTGATCTTCAAGACCTCCGGCCAGCGCTGGTTCGCCGCCGATTGGTCGCGCGACGAGAAGACGTTGCTCATCGGCCGTTACGTGTCGATCAACGAGTCGTACATGGCGCTGCTCGATCTGAAAACCGGCCAGCGAACCGACCTGCCGCTGCGGGGCGAAAAGCCGGCGGCCATTGGCGGGTTGGAGTTTTCGCCCGACGCCAAGAGCGTTTACCTGACCAGCGACGTCCGCGGAGAGTTTCACGAGTTGGCCCGGCTTGATCTGGCGAGCGGGAAGTTCACCTGGCTCACCGGCGACATTCGCTGGGACGTCAACGCGGTGCTGGTCGACGAGAAAACCGGCACGGTCGTATTCACCGTCAACGAAGACGGGGCCAGCCGGCTGTATGCGATTGAAAACGGCAAGCGGCGCCGCATTGACACGCCTTTGGGAATCATCAGCAGCCTCAACTTCTCGCCCGACGGTGAGCACCTGGGCATGACGCTCTCGCGGCCCGACGCGCCGAGCGACGCCTATTCGCTCAAGCTCGCCAGCGGCAAGCTGACCCGCTGGACTTACAGCGAGGTGGGCGGGCTCGACACGTCCGCGTTCGTCACCCCGGCCCGCATGAAGTACAAGTCGTTCGACGGCCGGCAGATTCCGGCCTATTACTTCAAGCCGCCGGGCGCCTCGAAGAAAAAACCGGCGGCCGTGTTGATCCGCATTCACGGCGGGCCGGAGAGCCAATACCGGCCGTATTTCTCCAGCAGCACACAGTATTACGTCGGCCAGATGGGCCTGGCGGTGATCGCCCCCAATGTTCGCGGCTCGGCCGGATACGGCAAAACGTATCTCAAACTCGACAACGGCGTGCTGCGCGAAGACAGCGTGCGCGACATCGGCGCGCTGTTGGACTGGATCGCCGAGCAGCCGGAACTGGACGCCTCGCGCGTGGCGGTCTCCGGCGGCTCTTACGGCGGTTACATGGTGCTGGCCTCGCTGACCCACTTCCCCGAGCGGATCAAGGCCGGCATCGATATTGTGGGCATTGCCAACTTTATTACGTTCCTGGAAAAGACGGCCGCCTATCGCCGCGATCTACGTCGGGCCGAATACGGCGACGAGCGCGATCCGAAGATCCGCAAGTTTTTCGAGCGGATCAACCCCACGGCGAACGCCGAAAAAATTCGCTCGGCGTTGTTGGTCGCCCACGGCACCAACGATCCCCGCGTTCCCTTCTACGAAGCCCAGCAGATCGCCGAAAAAGTCCGCAGCCAAGGCCGCGCCGTGTGGACCGTCTACGCCGAAAACGAAGGCCACGGGTTCGGGAAGAAAGCGAATCGAGATTACTTGAGCGGAGTGCAGGTGATGTTCTTGAAAAAACACCTGGAACTCAAATAGACTTCGGTGCTGAATCTACGAAAAACCGAGTCTACACTTCGCCCTTAGCCGGCACGACGAACGGCTTGCGATACTCGCGGGTGAGCAAGAGGTCGGCCGCCGAATCGTCCTTGAAGGTCTCGCTCTTGGGATCGAAGGCCAGCAGCTTGCCGAGCGTCAATTTGGTTTTGTCGAGGCTCAGCTTGTTGTCGGCCAGATGGGCCGCGGTGCGCTCGTAGGTGGCGACCACGTTTTCGACCGTTTTGACGGTCTTCATCCGCTCCAGGGCCTCGGCGCCGTTGGCCTGCACGCCGCGCCACAAGGAGATGTTGCCCATGTGACACAGGGCGCTGGACAGATGGCCTTCGAGAATGTCGGCGTTGAGATCCTTGTGGTTGCGGCTGCGGACGGCCTTGAGGAAATTCGAGAAATGATTGCCGCCGCCGCTAAAGGAGGCCACTTTGTTGCCGTCCTTGTCGAAGGCCACTCCGCCGGAGTAGCTGGGGATCACGACAAAGCCGTCGCTGCCCTCGAACATTACGCCGATCTTCGCGCCCTTGTAAGAGCCGGTCGGCAGGCCGCGGACCTCAAACACCAGCGAACGATCGCCGAAGTCGTGAACCACCACTTGCGTGTTGGCCGTCTCGCCGGCGTCTTCGTAACCGAAACGTCCGCCGTAGCTGATTACGGCGTTCGAGAGCTGATTGATATTCAGACCCCAGCGGGCGATGTCCATCTGGTGGATGCCCTGATTGCCGAGGTCGCCGTTACCGGTGGCCCAAATCCAGTGCCAATCGTAATGCAGCCGCGGCCGAGTGAGCGGAACCATCGGAGCCGGTCCGCACCAAAGATTGTAGTCGAGGCCCTTGGGCAAATCGTACTTGCCCTTGGCGCCGATTGAGCCGCGGCGCTTATAACACAGCCCGCGGGCGACCTGCAGCTTGCCGATTTTCTCGTCGTGAACGTATTTGATCGCGGCCTGCATTCCGGGATTCGAGCGGCTTTGCGTGCCGGTCTGACAGATCCGCTTGTACTTGCGGGCCGCCTCGACCATCCGCCGGCCTTCGCTGACGTTGTGGCTGACCGGCTTCTCGCAGTAAACATCTTTGCCGGCCTGCATGGCCCAAATGGAAATCAGCGAGTGCCAGTGGTTGGGCGTAGCGATGGTCACGATGTCGATCGACTTGTCTTCGAGTATCTTACGCACGTCTTTCTCGAACTTCGGCTTGCGCTGGCGCTTGGCGATCTGCGAAGCCCGGCCTTCGCCGACGCCCTCGTCGACGTCGCAAATGTAAGTGATCTCGGTGTCCTTGCGTCCGGCGAAGGCGTTGATGTGGCTATTGCCCCGCCCCCGCACGCCGACACAGGCAACGCTGAGCTTTTCGTTGGGGCTGCTGCTTTGTTTTTCCTCAGCAAACACCTGCGTCGAAGCGCCGGCCAGCGAAGCCGCCGCCGCGGCAAACATCGAGTCTTCGAGGAATTCACGTCGAGTTCGTTTCATCATCGGAAGGGTCTCCTTATGTGGATTGATCGGTAAGGATGTAACTGGCTCGTTTGACGAAACAATGTGGACCATCCGCGAGCAGCATGTGTCGCAGGATCAGTTTAACAGAAACCGACCGGAACAATCCAGCCTTTTCGACGAAAGCCGCCCTCTGCTCGCGTTTCCCGAAAGCCCCTGCTCGCATTTCCCGAAAGATAGTCCAGTAACCTTGGACTTTGGGGGACCGGCAGTCGCCCGAAAAAGCTCTTCAGCGGGGCGATTGAGGGCGGAGTTCGTCTATCGGCGTTTTCTAACCGATCGCGTAGGATACGCCGATGTTGGGCGAGTAGACTTTTTTGTCTGGGCGGTGAAGGCCCGATTCTCGACTCGACAAGCGACGGAGTCGTTCGATCATGATCTGTAATACGACTTGCAAGTTCATTTTCCTGCACGTGCCGAAGACCGCCGGTTTGGCGATGGCGTATGTATTGGTGCATGAATTCGAGGACTGCCTGGAAAACAAGATAATCCTTGGTCGTGAAGACGGCTCGCCCGGGGGCGATGCGCTGGCCGGAACCTGCCAGCAGGTCGCCGCCCTGAGGGATACCCATTGCTCGTTTTCCGAGATCGAGCAAGAACTACCCTGCGTCCGCGATTTGTTTTCATTTGCATTTGTTCGCAATCCTTGGGATCGCCTCTTCTCGCTGTACCATTTTCTCGTTCATGCAGCTCAGGACCGCGTCGATGGAACGCGTGCGAACCAAGCACGACAGATTCCCCCTGAAGACGATCGGCGTACGGTCGAAACACTAACGCGGCTGGGGTTTCACCAGTGGGTCATGTGCGTCGAGAACGACGCCCCCGTGCTTAGGCAAATGCAGCCGCAAGTGACGCAAGCCTCGTTGCTCAAGAATGCCGACGGCAAGATCGGCGTCAACTTTGTCGGTGCCTACGAGACACTGCTCGATGACTGGCAAGCAATTCTGGACCACCGACGCATGCCTCCCCGAGGCATTACGGGCCTGCCGGGAGGAAACCGAACCCGAAAGCCGACCCCTTGGTGGGTCGGCTACGACGAGGCGACCTTCAATCACGTCAAGCGACATCACCAGGAAGACATCGAGTTGTTCGACTACGGGATGACTTTTTTCGACCTTGCGCGCATGCCTTACGACCTTCCCAAGCCGACTTTCAGTAGAGAATTCCGGTAAACGAGGAAAGAACGCGGAGCCTGGCCTACTGCCCGTATTTCGCCAGTAGATAATCGAGTAATCTTGGGTTCTGCCGATTTCCCCAGGTCAGCAGCCAGCCGAGGAAGCTGATGACGATCTCGTGCTTGCCGCGGGCGATGGCACGGACGGTTTTTTTGGCGACCGTGGCGGCCGGGGTCGTGCGGCGGGTGGTCCGGTCGACGTGTTCCGTCTGCTCGATGACGCTCTGGAAGAATTCGCTCTCGGTCGTGCTGGGGCTGACGACTAACAGGTCGATGCCCTCGCGGGAAAACTCCGCCCGGAGCGATTCGCTGAGGCCCTGCACGGCGAATTTGCTGGCGCAGTATTCGCTGCACAGCGGCACGCCGCGATGGCCCAGCACGCTGCTGATGTTGACGACGATGGGGCGAGTGCCTTCGCGCAGGCTCGGCAAGGCCGCGCGGATCATCTCGGCGGTGGAGAAGAAATTGACCTCCATGATCCGCCGCAGCCGCTGGGGGTTGGCGTCGGAGAATTTTCCCAGCGCGCCAACGCCGGCGTTGTTGATGAGAATATCGAGCCCGCCGTAAACGCGGCGAGCCGTTTCGATCGCCGCGGCGCGCACCGCCGGATCAGTGACGTCGCCGGCGACGATCGCCGCCTCTCCACCGCGACCGCGAATCTCCTCGGCCAGCCTCTGAAGCTTCTCTTCACGGCGGGCAAGAACGACCAGTCTGGCACCCTGTCGCGAAAGCTCCAGCGCGATCTCCCGCCCGATCCCGCTCGATGCCCCGGTAACAATCGCTCGTGCGTCCTTGATGGTGCGTCGTGCCATGGGCCGTAGGTTATGCTTTAGCATAACAATTGCATAGGCGTCGACAGCACGATGGTTGCGTTATGCTAAAGCATAACCTACGCCACGCCCTCTGCCAGCGGTTTTTCATTGCTCTCGTGCGGCCGCACCACGGTCCCGTTCTGCTCGACGTGGCCGAGGTATTTCTCCGGGATGCGGCAGTGGACGATCACACGGTCTTCGTCGTAGCGATGCGAAAGCACCTTGCCGTGCGAGGCCAAATAGGCCAACAACTGACCGTTTTCGACGCCGGTCTCCACGTCGACGTCGCGGAAGTTACGGCTCAACATGTTGCTGGCGATCATGGCGAACTCGCGCATTCCGTCGCCCGTCACGGCGCTGATCGCCACGGCATTCGGATAGCGACGCCGCAGACCGTCGATCCGCGCGCGATCGGGCAGCGCGTCGATCTTGTTCAGCACCAACAGCGTGTCTTTGGCCTCAATGCCAAGTTCCTCCAGCACCTTATAGACGGCCGAAATCTGCTCGTAACACTGCGGGCTGCTGGTGTCGGCAATGTGCAATAGCAGATCGGCCTGCCGAGCTTCTTCCAGCGTGGCCCGAAAGCTGGCGATTAGATGATGCGGCAAATCGCGGATGAAGCCGACCGTATCGCTGAGCAGCACGGGCCCCCAGCCAGGCAGATTCCAGCGCCGCGTGCGGGTGTCGAGCGTGGCAAACAGCTTGTCTTCGACCAGCACGCCGGCGTCGGTCAGGGCGTTCATCAGCGTGCTCTTGCCGGCGTTCGTGTAGCCGACCAGCGAGACGGTCATGTGCTGGTGCCGCCCGGCGACGGCTCGCTCCTTGCGCTTTTGAATATCGACCAACTGCCGCCGCAGATCGACGATGCGTTTCTCGACCAGCCGGCGATCGACCTCCAACTGTTTTTCGCCCGGGCCGCGGGTGCCGACGCCCATCTTCATTCGCGAGAGATGCGTCCACATTCGTTTCAGCCGCGGCAGCGAGTATTCCAACTGGGCCATCTCGACCGCCAACCGCGATTCGCTTGTTTGCGCACGGTGGGCGAAGATGTCCAAAATCAACTCGGTACGGTCGAGCACCTTGACATCGAAAGCTTTTTCGAGATTACGCGTCTGCGCGGGCGAGAGATCGTTGTCAAAGATCACCACATCGGCGTCCGTGGCCTCGACCATCTGCGAAAGCTCTTCGACTTTGCCTTTGCCCAGATAGGTCGCGTAGTCGGGCTTTTGTCGGTTCTGGGTGAGCCGCCCGACGACGTGCGCCCCGGCCGTTTCGGCCAGCCCTTCGAGTTCCTCCAGCGGGTCGCCGGTAATTTGATGCTCGGGCAGCACAACGCCGACGATGATAGCCGACTCACGGGCGACCGAGCCGTCTCGGTTGAGTTCGGTAGCGATAAGTCTGGTCCTCCGAGGCTTCGATTGAATTGAGCGGTCAGACACTTCCATTGTACCACGACAGGCTCAAAGCGACCGCCGACGTTTATCAGCCGCCGGGCGCTAGCCCTCGGTTCCTTGTTCCTTGTGGAAGATACCCTTCCCAAGCAACCGGACGCTAGCGCGTCGCGGCTAATGCTTTCAGGCAAAGCCTAGTATAGCAAGCTGTCGCGGTGGTTCCAGACGGTTTACGGCAAGTTGTTTGGGAGTCGTAAGTTGGAGCGGAAAAACGGTCGCAAAAAACGATGCGGCCAAAAACGAGGACACTTCGCCGGGGCCTAAGTTCGCGACAATCCAGCACACGCGTACGATTACCGCCGAGTTGGCGTCCGCTTTCGAGACGCCCTCTGCTATACTGGATCGCATGTGGCCAGAAGCGGAAAAGACGCGGGAACTCTTGATCGGCGCCAAAGACGGCGACAAGGGGGCGATCAATCGCCTGCTCGAGCGACACCGCGACGCGCTGCGCCGGTTGGTCGACATGCGGCTCGATCGGGCCTTGCAGCGGCGGGTCGACGCCAGCGACATCGTGCAGGACGTGTTAATCGACGCCAATCGCCGGTTGCAGGATTATCTGCGCGACCCGGCCATGCCGTTTCACCTTTGGCTGCGGCACATCGCCAAGGATCGCATCATCGACGCCCATCGCCGGCATCGCGTCGCCGCCAAGCGTTCGATCGATCGCGAGCAGCCGCTGGACGTGCCGGTCGGGCCCGACCGCTCGACGATGCAACTCATGGCCGAGCTGTGCGACCGGGAGTTGACGCCCGCGGCCCATGTCGCCCGGCGGGAATTGGAACAGCGATTCCAACAGGTGCTGTCGGAAATGGACGAGCAAGATCGCGAAATCGTCCAGATGCGCCACGTCGAGCAGCTCAGCAACAGCGAAGCCGCCACCGCCCTGGGCCTCTCGCCGCCGGCCGCCGGAATGCGGTATTTGCGAGCCATGCGGCGGCTCAGGGCAGTGTTCGCCGACGATGACGGGGAAGAGCACGAGACCGGCTAAAGGGCCGCGCGTGAACATCTTGCCGAATTGGGTGGCTGGCCTCTTCGCAAGCTCAGCCACTAGCCACCCAAAAGAAAAAACTCGGCAAGTCATTCTTCGACGGTTCCTTGAGTGGCGGCGTTCACCCATTGAATACTTTGCGTGCCGACGACAGGCAGAATGATGACGGGCAGAATAATACGCGCAGGCGAACTTCACTCCGCAATCCATCCTTCTTTCACTTATGATTCTGCCCTCCATTATTCTGCCTTCCTCGAAACCAACTTCTGAGGTGAACCCCGGCGATGGAACAGAAGGTCGCGATGGCCGCAAAGGGGAGAAGAGAGAGCCGAGAAGTCATTCACGCAAACTGTTGTAGCGCGCAACAATTCCAAGCCCTGACTGTGCTAGTACGGCGCAAAGCGGCGCTGTCCAATTAACGACACGGTCGTATCTACGGTCGATCGACGTATTCCTATTGGCTCGTGCGACGCCGCCTCAGACCCAACACGCCGAGTAGGCCAAGCGCGGCCAGAACCAAGCTGCTCGGCTCGGGGATGATGTGCTCGGAGAAATCGCCGCCCATGATCGTCCCAATCTGAGCTTCGCTAAGCACTTCATTGAACAGCGCCACGTCGTCTAGGTACCCGTTCATCGGAGTGAACAGGTCATTGCGGCTACCGATGAATAGCGGGCTTGTGTTTGGGAACAATTCAGCCGGCGCGAGGTTGGTGCCGACCAAGGAACCGTTGACGTAGAACAGACTGTTGATGCCGTTCGTCGTCACGGCGACATGCGTCCAGGTGCCCTCGAGAACCGTGCCGCCGCAACAGGTCGTGCCGGTCGTGTCGTCCACGCCGCCTCGCTGCCACAGGAGATTGAGGACTCGCGTATTGTTTTCGACCCGCAGTTCAAAATTGCCGGCGTGATTGTTAGCTGAGCCGTCGCTGGGATTCTTGGCGATCACACCGTCCCACTCGATATTGCCTTCCGGCTTGATCCAAGCCGCGATCGTCATGTCGCGCGTGATGTTGAGCGAGTCGTGGTGCGGCACCAGCACGTGTTGTGTATGGCGCGTGACGCCCGAAAGAAACAGAGACTGCGACGAAGCGGCACCCAAGGCGGCAGGGACTTCCGGATCGAGCAAGGCGCCGTTTACAAACGTACCATGGTTGCCGTTCATCGAACTGTCGGTGGCGTCACCTTCAAAGCGCCAGAGGCCGACTAACTCCGCGTGGGCGACATTGATGCAGAACAACGTCAATGCGAACGCGGCAAGAGGAACGAGGGAAGCACGAAGCAAGGCAGTGAGGCGGTTTCCGGAAGTCATGAGCATGGCCTTTCGTTTTTTTCGCGACGGCGTTGAGAAGACAAACCGTCAAAAACCTACTTTGGAACACTCCACCGAGAGGACGCGATGGTGTGGTATCAGTTGGTCAGTTTAGTCGAATCGTTTGCGAAGTCAAGAATTTATTTTGCTGAAATGAAAAGAAAGACACATTTCACTGGGAGAACGCCCCGCCGACAGCAAGGGAGACGGTGATCGAACGGACGTAACTCTCGTTAAAATAGTGACTTACGGCAAATCGTGGTTCCTGATTTGGCACCCTACGCCGAGGACGCCATCAAGGCTTGTTCTTGTCCGCCGGCTCGTAGTCGATAACGCAGCATTTCAGTGGCTCCGTAAGGAAGCGGCGGCAATCTCGGGGCGTTCATTATATTCTTGGCACCGTCTCGCCACAAAACCAAACCGCCGCTGGCGGGCGCCATTTGCCACTGCTACACTGAGGGGATTGGATTATTGCCCGATGGGTGATGACCACTCAGCCACCCACACAACAACGTCGATCGCTTCTTTGCACATGCCCGACGACACGCTCATCGATCAGTTGCGGCTGTGCATGATTTCCGGGATCGGCCCGCGCCTGCGGCAGGCGTTGCTGGAGCGATTCGGATCGGCGTCGGCCGTGTTGCAGGCCGCTCCCAGCGAACTCTCCGGCGTGCCCGGCGTGGGGGCGAAGCTCAGCAGGGCGATTTCGCTTTCCGGCGAAGAGGTCGACGTCGAGGCGGAGATCGAACGCTGCCGCGGCGGCAACATCGACATCGTCACCGACCAGGACGATCGCTATCCGCGAATGCTCCACGAAATTCACGATCCGCCCGGCCTGCTGTTCTGCCGCGGAACGCTGCTGCCGCAAGACAACCTGGCCGTGGCCATTGTCGGCGCGCGTCACGCCACTCGTTACGGCATCACGCAGGCCGAGCGGCTGGCCGGGGCGCTGGCCCGGGCTGGGGTGACGGTCGTCAGCGGCCTGGCCCGCGGCATCGACGGCGCGGCTCATCGCGGCGCGTTGGCGGCGGGCGGGCGAACCATCGCCGTGTTGGGCAGTGGGTTGCTCGACATCTACCCGCCGGAGCACGCTTCGCTGGCCGACGAGGTGGCCGCATCCGGCGCCGTAATCAGCGAGAACCAAACACAGGCCAAGCCGCTGGCCGGGGCGTTTCCGCAGCGTAACCGCCTCATCTCGGGCATCGCGCTGGGCACGATCGTCGTCGAGGCCTCCGAAAGATCCGGTGCGTTGATCACGGCCCGTCACGCTTACGAACAGGGCCGTGAGGTGTTCGCCGTGCCCGGCCGCGTCGATAGCCGGCTGTCGCAAGGCTGTCACCGGCTGATTCGCGACGGGGCCAAGCTGGTCGAAACGATCGACGACGTGCTGGAAGAGCTCGGCCCGCTGGTCGAAGCCACCTCCGCCGCGGACGGTCAGGTCGTGCGTCATCCGGCCGAACTCCAACTCAACGAAATGGAACAGCAAGTGCTGCAAGCCATCGACACCGAGCCGACGCTGATCGATCAGGTCATCCGTGAAACCGGCTTGGCACCCCAGCAAGTGCTTTCGATCGTCAGCGTGCTAGAGATGCGCCGGCTGGTGCGCCGCATCAGCGGCAGCAGCGTAGCTAGAATGTGACCGATCGACGCAAAGCGGGAATCGCTCATTCCCCATCGTTAGCTCTCATCCGCCGCGACGGGTTCGGTTGCGCGTTGCCGCCAGCGGAGGGCGTTGTAGAGAATCAGACCTAGAAAACCGGCGGCAGGAATCGACCAGCCGAGCAATCCGGCGAGCTGATGGCCGAGCAGATCATCGGATGCCAAGTCGGCCGCAAATTCTTGGCCGATTAGGTGGCTGGCCATGACGAGAACAGAAAAGATGAAAAGACAAGAGGTAGGTTTCATCAGTTGCGTATCCTTTCGTGGTGATTAGTCTTTTGGAGCCATCGTTTACCTGTAAACCACTTTATCTGCACGCTGCGGCCGATGCAAGTTTTTTGTCGGACTCGGGTCCGATGTTTCTGAAGCGGGCTGCCTGATGGCTGATTTCGGGGAAAATCTCCAACGGCCATCCCCTCGGACGATGGAAACCGAGGGGGGAGATCGAAACGAGGGAGATGTCGCGAACTGCTTAGCATCGTGCGGGAAATAAGTGTCTCACGAAATGACATCCGGCGAGCGGCGGCCGTGAGGCCGTCGGTAATTCCTCGGTGGGCGTCAAGCTCTTCGCGTGCAGCCGTATTACCCCCGAGCTAACGCTCGGGGCTCGCCAGGCAAGAACTCGGGGCTCGCCAAGCAAGAATGCGACGCTTATTACTCGAACGGTTTTAACTCCGCTGGGCCATAGAAAGCCGCTCGGAGATCGGCGGGTGGCTGTGAAATAGAAAGACTTCGACCGGATTCGGGTTCGGGTCGTCCTTGTTCAGCTTGGCCAGCTTCTTGAAGGCCGAAATGTAGGCCTCGGTGAGCCCGGTTTGGTTGAGCGCGTAGCGATCGGCCTGTCGCTCGAAGTGCCGGCTGACGATGTTTTGCAACGGCTCAGTAAGCAGCGAGAAAACCGTGATCGCGAACATCAGCAGCGGCAGCGTGGCGACACCGAGCGTGTGCGGGTCGTATTCGGCCAGCCCGATCCACAGGGCCAGCAGTCGATCGCAGGCCCACAGCCCCAGCAAACTATAAAGCACGCCGGTCGCCATCATCTTGCGAATGTGCCGGTGGACGTGATGGCCGATCTCGTGGGCGAAGATCACCTCGATTTCGTCGGGCGTAAAACCATCCAGCAGCGTATCGCCCATTAACACCCGCCGGGTGCGTCCCATGCCGGCCAACATGGCATTGGCCTTGACGGTTTCGGCGCTCAAATCCATGCGATAGACGCCCTCGATCGACAGGCCGGTGCCCTGGGAGATTTTCTCCATGCGGGCGTTGAGTTCCTCATCGTCGAGCCGCTCGATTTTATAGAACAGCGGCAGGATGAGCACCGGCGTAAGCTGGCCCAACACAATGCTGACCAGGAAAAACACCGCGGCGGCAATCAGCCACCACCAAGGGCCAACGGTCCAGATGATCCAATACAGGCCGACGAACATCACCGCTCCGAAAACGATCGCCAGGGCGTTGCGCTTGGCGTAGCGCGACAGCCAGCCGGCGAACGACAGCTTGCTCAGTCCGTACTTATGTTCCAGCAAGTGGCCGGCGTAGAGCGACAGCGGAAACGAAACGGCGATGTGCAAGCCGATGACGACAAGAAACATCGCCAGCAGCCGCAGCGAGTCGTTTGCCAGAAACGTGAATCCGCCAAGCCAATCATGCAATGGTCCTGCGACAACAAAGGCCATCGCGCCGAGATAGCCGAGATCGAGCGCCTTGTCGGCCAGATCGCAGACAAACCCTCGCCGGCCGTATTCTTCCGCCTCGGCCAGTTGTTGCGGCGTCATTTCCGCTTCCGCGGAATCTTCCGGCACCGTGTCGATCGGCTGTTCGTGTTGCTGTTGGTTCAATCGAGTGTGTCCGTTGAAAGATGTGCTGGCGGCTGCGTTCTGGGTACTGAGTACTGAGTACTGAGTACTGAGTAGAATGGCACTGATATTTTCGTAACTCGTTACAGGAAACTGATCTAAGTGAAAGCGGCCTGCCTTGCTTAATTTGGTTGGGTGTTGTCATTCAACCCTGCTAGCAAGGAGGCCGCTATGAGGAATTGT
>JADFKK010000003.1 GCA_022564995.1 Planctomycetota bacterium
GTGCGATTTGGAAATTCTCGCCGACGGCAAGATCGTGCTGGCCGGCCAAGAGCAATATCTAGCTGGCGCGTCGCGGCCCCTCGGCATGTGCGTTACTCGTGCGATGCGTTTCGCCGAGCTGGATCTGGCCACGGCCATCGACATGGCCAGCCGCGGGCCGCTAGAGTTATTGGGCCGCGAAGCACCGTCGCTGGAACCCGACAGCGCCGCCGATCTCGTGTTATTCGACCTGCGCGGCGCCGTCGGAGATCGTCCGCCCGAAGAGATCGAAGTGCGGGCCACGATCGTGGCGGGCGAGTTGGTGTTTGGAAGCGTCGGATCGTAGTCACCAGATTCCGTAACTGCTCGCGAGGCTTGAAACAGAGATCCGCTAATCAACGCTGATGTACGCTAATAAACCGAAGTATCTGAATTCGTTTCGAGTTAAGAAAACTACGCAGTCACCATCTCGGTCTTTCCTTTGCGGCCTCCGCGTCCTTCTGTTAAAATGTTGGAGTCCGCTTCATCCACGGTAGAGGGCTTATTTCTCAAACATAAATTGTGGAACAGAAGGTCTCGAAGGTCGCAAAGAAAGGAAGTCGCTCGGCTCGCGTGGACTCCCGCGTATTTTCGACAAAGAAACAAGGAGATTGTGCTTCGCTTCATCGATTTTACTTGGAGTCAAAGCGACGCGGTTCATCTGATTAGCGTTCGTTAGCGTTTATTAGCGGTTCCCATCGTGAAATTTCTAACGGGCTCTTCTTTCGAGACAGTGTCGGTTCATCATTTCGCGAACGGTTACCCAGATTCACCCGATGCGTTCCACGGTCACGCATCTGACCAAATCGGATCATCTCTCGTCGCTGGCCCTCCCCTGTCGCTTTGGTTGCCCGTCGGCTATCTTCGGCGGTCATGAACATGCCCCAAATTAAGCCGATCACGTATGACCCATCGGCCGCCACGATTGCCGAGCACGGGTTGGCGGCGGACGATCTTGCTAAGCTCGCGCCGCAGTTAGATGCCGCGCGGGATGAGGTGTTGGCCGACGCCGAACTATGGGACGCCGGCGGCGATGTGCCGGCCAAGAAACAGCCGCTCGACGCCGGGTTTATGGAACTTCCGCAGCGGCTGCTGGCCGAGTATCGCGCGCGGCGGGACGATAGCGAGCTGGGACGAATTCTCAGCACGGCCCGCCGGCTGCGCGAGTCGGTCGACCGCGTGGTGGTGCTCGGCATCGGCGGCTCGTACATGGGCGCGCGAAGCTTGATGGAGGGCTGCTGCCATCCGTATCATAACGAACTGCCGCGTGGCGAGCGGGGCGGCGTGCCGCGAATGTATTTCGAGGGTAACAACGTCGACAACGACGCCTCGCAAGGATTGCTCGATTTGCTGAGGGGAACGGACGACGCCTGGGCCATCGTGGTCATCAGCAAGAGCGGCGGCACGCTGGAAACGGCCGCGGCGTTTCGCCAGTTTCTCGCGGCGCTGCGAACATCGGTCAACAACGACGAAAAACTGATCGCCCAACGGGTCGTGCCGGTCACCGGCAGCAGCGGCCGGCTGTTCGATCTTTCTGCGGCGCTCGGCTGCCCCGATGTCTTTCCGGTGCCCGACGGGGTCGGCGGACGGTTTTCGATTCTCTCGGCGGTCGGACTGTTGCCGGCGGCCATTCTCGGGCTCGACGTGGTGCGATTGCTGGAAGCCGCCGCGGCGATGAATGCCCGCTTTAAGGACGCCCCGGTCGGCGACAATCCGGTGCTCGATTACGTCGGCGTCAGCCACCTCATGGAGCGCGATCACGGGGCCACGATGCGCGTGCTGAGTGTGTGGGCCAAGGGCCTCGAATCGATTGGCCTGTGGTACGATCAACTGCTGGCCGAAAGTCTCGGCAAGACCGAACAGCACGGAGCCACGCCGCTGACCGTGCTCAACACCCGCGACTTGCACTCCCGCGGACAACAACACCAGGCAGGCCGCCGCGACAAGCTGATTACCAACGTCATCGTCGAGGCCTGGCGGCGCGATCCGCTGTCGATCGGAATTTCCGAACTCGACCAGGACCAACTCAATGTCTTGGCCGACAAGACGCTGCCGGAGATTATGACCGCCGCCATCGCCGGCACGAACAAGGCGTATGCTGAAGACGGCCGCCCGACGACTGATCTGCGGCTGCCGCAGCTCGACGAAGCGTCGCTGGGGCAGTTATTGCAAATGCTGATGCTGGCCACTGTGGTCGAGGGTCGGTTGATCGGCGTCAATCCTTACGGCCAGCCGGGCGTCGAAGCCTACAAAAAACATATGAACGCCTTCTTGCGAGGAGAGTGACCATGGCGACCGAACTGACTTGGCTGGGGCACGGCGGCTGGTCGATCCGCGCGGGCGAGCATCGCCTGCTGCTCGATCCGTTTCTGGATGAATGCCCCACGGCCTGCTGCAAGGCCGACGACGTCGAGGCCGATGTGATTCTCGTTTCGCACGGGCACTTCGACCACATCGCCGACGTGGTTAAGATCGCCCAGCGGACCGGGGCAACCGTGATCGCCAACCACGAAATCTCGCTGTGGCTCGGCAAGCAAGGTGTTGAGAACACCATCGGCATGAATCTTGGCGGCGGTCTGCAGCAGCCGTTCGGGCATGTGAAGATGACGCTGGCCCACCACAGCTCGCAACTACCCGATGGCAGCGACGGCGGCAACCCGGGCGGTTTCTTGCTGACGCTCGCCGATGGCAAGGTGTACTTCGCCTGCGACACGGCGCTGTTTGAAGACATGCGTCGGATCGGCAGCGTGGGTCTCGATCTGGCCGTGTTGCCGATCGGCGATTTGTTCACCATGGGCAGCGAAGACTCGATCGAAGCGGTCAAGCTGCTCACGCCAAAGCGCGTCGTCCCGGCCCACTACAACACCTGGCCGCCGATCGCCCAAGACGCCGGCGTCTGGGCCGACCTAGTGCGAGCGGAAACCGAATCGGAGCCGGTCGTGCTCAAGCCGGGCGAGAAGAT
The DNA here is from genome assembly GCA_022564995.1 of Planctomycetota bacterium. Lineage (GTDB taxonomy): Bacteria > Planctomycetota > Planctomycetia > Pirellulales > JADFKK01 > JADFKK01. Next base: position 2,981 of record JADFKK010000003.1, read on the forward strand.
ATCGCTTTGAGGAAAAGGCGCTGTCTCAAAATTCCAATTTGATGAGGTGGTGTCGCTCCTTTCGCTCTAATCATTGGGTGGCTCCTTTCGCTGCCCCCTTTCGCTCTGAATCCACCCGTCCCGACCAATTCATTGGGTGGCCCCGTTTGACGGCGACGAATCGCCGGGGCTTGGGCCGCGGAAGGATGGGCGACTTGCACCATTCGAGAAATGCCGCTTGATGGGCATCGTCCCAGATCGTGAACGCTCGAACCACGTCAAACGTGCCGCAGTCCCACCATGGATCGCGGCTGCTGCCGCTCCAGACGGAGAGAGCGAATTGGGCGGCCAAAATAGCACAACTGCTGGGCGCCGCGGCACCGCTGCCCGGCTCCGGGCCGCTCGCCCATTCGGCGAACTCGTATTGGTCCCACGGTTTTGTTCCTGGGACGCCACGTAGGCTAGGGAAACTCAAACAGAGATCGACCATCCTCGCTTTGGTTCCCATCAGACGGACCTCTCCAAATAAGAAAAGCGGAAGAAAACCTGGAAAATCTGCTGCGTAGGTCGCACCGAAGAATGTACCCGTGGTGACGCATCGCGCATCATCGGGTTCGTTCCCGACAAACGGACCATCGGACACGGGGGCGCCGGTGAGATGTCACCGGGAACCCTACCTCTTTTGGATTGATTCTCGGAGCATATCAATCCCGGAGGAAAACGCGGGCGAAGACTTTCCCTCTATAGATATACCGAACGGCAGGCCGCTTTTTGACACGGCGAGCGAAAAATAATATAAATTCCCCATGCATGCTGCCGAAAAATTTGATCGAGACGTTGAGCGGGCCATTGCGGATGAACGATGGCCCCGCGATCAGGCCGACGACGTGAGACAGGAAGTGTTCCTGCGGCTACATCGCCGCGGCGAGGAACTCCGCCATATTGAGGACGACGCTCTTTTGGGCTTCCTAAGAAAGGTCGCCCGGGATATTCGCATCGATCTACTTCGCAAGCAGAAACGATCAAGGATCGCCGAGAGTCTCGCGATGCGACGCGAATCGACGAGCGACGTAGACGGCGAAGTCCAAGTCGAATGGCAGGATTTCATGGATTCGCAGCCTGCGCGAGACCAGCGACTCGTGGTCGGCCAGATCAACGGCCAGTCTCATGAGGAACTGGCCGATCGAGAATTTTGTTCATCACGCACGGTTTACCGTGTGTTCCGAGAACTCAAGCTGGAGTTTCTGCAATGATCTACGTTCCCGACGCCGAAGCCGAATTGGCGCTTGACCGAACCATCGCCTTTTGTCGCCGACTTTGGTCTGACGGCGACGAAGAGCCCGACGCGCTCCGCACCATCGTGGCCACGCAGTCACTTTCGTGGGACACCTATCACATCGTAGAGCTCGCGGCGTTTGAAGCCGTGCTTCGTATCAAACGCGGCGAACCGTTTGACGCACAGACGTTCGCCGACCGATTCGGTGACTGCGCGGCAGAGATCTACGAGCGATGTCGGGTGTCTCAACTGTTCCACTTACAGTTCCACGGTCGCCCCCTGCTCGACTCCGTTTACCGCGTTCCATCCACCATTTCGGAAGTCCAAGCCGCGATCCGGCCGTCGCTCTCGCATTTGTCCAGGCAGCTTGGGCATAAACTGTGGCAAGCCACATCGTTTCGTGCGACATTGATTCTTGTCGCCGTGGCGATCGCGATCGTGGGGATTGTTGCCGCGCGTCGCGCGCCCCTCTCCGAGCGCGAATTCACCGCCGGCATGACGGCCGTGGAGCAACAGGACTGGGACGCGGCGATTGAGCACCTCTCGGTAGCCGTGGCGAACGACCCCGATAACGCCGAGGCTCATTATCAGTTGGCCAGAGCGTACCTTGAGGTCGATAACGCCGGTGCGGCGATGCAAGAGATTACGGTGGCAATTCGGTTGAACGATCGACCTGAATACTTCGCCGTCGCTGGTGATGCCTTGCTTACGACCAACAGCGTTGGTGCTGCCCGTCAGTCATACGAGATGGCGATAGACGGCGGTATCGAGGATGTTGCCACGCTAACCGGACTGGGGCACGCTTGCCTAAAATTGGCAGATTTTGACGCCGCTGAGTCTGCCCTAACTCGCGCCATCAAGCTTGACCCGAGCGCATTCAAGGCAAGTTCTCTTCGGGCATCCCTTGAGTTCAACCGCCAGAACTAGACCACTATGTACTCGGCCAGATTTGACTCCGCCTCGTCGTCATCTTCCGTTTGGGCTGAGATTTTCCCGTAGTTTACTGGCAGAATCAGGACAATGAACGAAAACGTCCCGTCTGCAGCGACAGTCGTGGTGCCGGATATTTTGCCGCCGAACGTAACGGTCCAACCCTCGGGATCGTCATCCACGTCGGTGACGGTTCCGGTGACGAGCCAGAAATCACCGCCGGCGGGCACCGCCTGAAAGTTACTTATCACCGGCGCGTCATTCACCGCCGTCACCGTGACGTGCTGCGTCGTCTCGACGAACAGCCCGCCCGCATCGGTCGCTCGCACCACGATGTCTGCGGCTCCGTTGGCATCGGCTGCGTAGTCGAGAATCAGATTCCCGCTGCCGTCGATCGTGACGTCGGTGAACAGCCCCGGGTTGCTGTTGCTGACGACCGAGAAGATGAGCGAGTTGTCGGCCGTCTCGTAATCCTCAAAGGGCGTGTAGAGCCCGATCGACGAATCGGCGGCATCTTCGTTGACGCTGACGTTTGATAAGCCGCTGGTGCTGGGCGCGTCGTTGCTGACTCCCTCAGGATCGCCGCCAGGCAGCGCGCCACCGTAATGTGCGTCGACGATGTCCGTGTCACCCGAGTCGATTCCGCCATACCCGTCCAGGTCCATGAAGGGGTCGTACTCGACGTCGACGGTGGTCTTGCCGTCCAGCGCGTCGACCGCGTCCCAGTCGAGTTGGCTCACCGTTCCGTCCTGGTTCGCATCGCCCGGCAGCACGTCGAATCGCAGCTCGTAATCGTTGCCGTCGCCGCCGTAGCCGCCGTAGCCGTCGCCGTCGAGGTCTTGTCCGTAGATATTCTCGACGGGCGCCAGTCCGTCGGAATTGAGGTCGATGAAGTATTTGTCTTTGGCCAGCGGCGCGGCGAGCGTCCAGGTGGCGACGAAGTTGATCGAATCGTAACTAAAATCGCTGAACGCAAAGGCGGCCGTGTTCTTGCCGCTGAGCGATAGGTCCGATGCCTTGATGGTTGTCCCCTGGTCGAGCGTGATGATGATGGGGTCGATGTTGTCCCACGGCGCGATGGGGCTGCCGGTGACGCTGAAACCATCGGTTCCGAGATAGGTGCCTTCCAGTTTGTCGATGAAGTCGGCGTCCCAGGCGGTGCTGCTGAGGTTGACGTCCGTGACGGTCGGTGGGGCGGTGAGCATATTACGAGCTTCGAGCGATTCGATACGAAGAGTGGAGCGCATGATTGCCTCGGGGGTCGGTTGAGTTTAGTCATCACACGTAAGGCAATTGGCGTGCCGCTTCGGAATGCCAGGGTAAATGGCCCATATCACGGTCGAGTGTTACCGATCGGATGCGCCGGTGTGCCGCACGTTTACATCGGACGCGGTGTCGGGGCTTCGGTTGGCAGTCGTTCGGGCCTCGTCGCCCGCAACGGTATGAATGCGCCCGCACCAAGCCGCCCACGGCAGCGGAATGTCTCTCATATCGCCGGAAAGGCGGAAAGGAAGAAGGAAGAAGAGGAAAAGGACAGGCATAAATCCCTTAGCATTTGCGATGGACCGAAAGATGCCTGTCCTTTATCGTGTTTCTCATCAGCCGCTGGGCGCTAGCCCACGGTTCTTCGCGGTATTTCTCTCCACGGAACCGGACGCTAGCGCGTCGCGGCTGATGTTTTGAGGCGGCACCGAAAGGGGCCACCCATTTTCTAGCATCTGATCTAGGCTCTGTCTCAAAACGGCTTGAATTCGTGTTTCTCATCAGCCGCTGGGCGCTAGCCCACGGTTCTTCGCGGTATTTCTCTCCACGGAACCGGACGCTAGCGCGTCGCGGCTGATGTTTTGAGACAGAGCCTAGGCTTCAGAGTCGGCGAATGCGACAAAATCATTGGGTGGCCCCTTTCGTTCGCCCAGGCTTAGCCCCCGGTTCTTGCGGCATTCTCTAAGAACCGGGGGCCGGCGATAAGGCGATAAAGGACAGGCATCTTTCGGTCCATTGCAAATACCAAGGGTTTATGCCTCCCTAGAAGAATCTGTGGGTGAATTCTGGTTCGGGGAGGTCGCCGAACCTTTGGGGTAACCTTTCGGGAACCTTTGAGAAAAGGTTTCCCGAAGGTTCTCCGGCAGGTGCTTCGTATTGGCCGCAAAGTCTTCTATCAGGCGGGTTTGCGGCAACTCCAACAAATCCTTCAAGTTGCCGATGAGGACGTTCGCACCGTCCGGCGGATTCCACTTCCACCAGCCCGGGATGAACAGCACGCGAGCGCGTTCATCGAAGGTCCAATTCAACCTTTCGCAAACCTTCTCGAAACATTCGGCGAAGGTTTCGGCGTCCCACCCCAAACGTTCCGCCGACATGGCCGGCGAGAATTCGTGCAGCCCGATTCGATCGCTCTGGGGGCCGGTGAGCGCTAAGAGCGCAATCACTTTTTCGCCGTCGGAGAGTGACAGAACATCATGGTCCGACCAAAGGCGCGGATAGACCTTGCGGAATCGAGCCATGTCGGGGCGTTTGGGTTTGTCGGTTGCTGCCATGTTTGATTCCTACGCGGCGTCCGTGTAATCTTCAATCATCATCGAGAGCGTTTTGCGCTCCGCATCCTCGGCGAGTTGCAATTGCTCGAAAGCATGGTCGTCGATATGTCGGGTGATGCAGTTCTCGCACAAGTCGCGAAGCTTGCCCGGCTCGATTGCCTCAATCTCTGTGGCCCGTCCCTTGAATTTCTTGGTAACCGCCACCGATTCAAAATGAATCCATAACACGCCGCCGACGCTATCTGACTCAACCCAAACCTCTACGTCGTCCTCTTGGTTTTGCCAGATGGCTCGCCGATAGGTGTCTCGACTGTTAGATTACGCGTACCGCCGAGCAAGGGCGGGCAAACCGCCCAGGGCACCCCAGTGAATCATCTGGATGGGCTCCCGCTCGACGCCCGTCGCAATCTCTGGGTTTGCCGTCTGAAAACCGGCTTCTTGACCGGCCGCTTGCCGCGTCTTTTTCCCGAAAAACCGGGAAAGACTCGATTCTCTGCTTCCGATCTTCTGCCGATTGGTTGCTCTAACGGTCGGATGCTTGATGCGGCCGGAGTCCGCAATGATAATGGACTGGGGCGTTTTCTAAGGGGAAATCGCATTTTTCGCCGCCCGAGGTTTGACCCGATGATCCGCCGACGTAACGAACAGCGACGGGCGGTGCTGGCATTCGAGACTCTCGAGGCCCGCCGGCTGCTGGCCGCCGGCACCATCGCCACGGCGGAGCCCATTCTTCTCGTCTCGGGCGAAGAGGCAGCCGTGATGGGCACAATCGATCACCCGCTCGAGGTCGACATGTTTGCCCTGAGCCTTAGCGCCGGCGATTCGGTCACGATCGAAACCTTCGCCTTCAGGGCGGGCAGCCCGCTCGATACGGTGCTTCGGCTGTTCGACGCCCAGGGGACGGAGCTCGATATCAACGACGACTTCGACCTTAACGTCTCGACCGACTCGCGGCTGACCTTCGAGGCGCCCGAGGACGGCACGTTTTTCGTGGGTGTTTCCACGCAGTTCAATCAGGGATACGACCCGCATGTTGCCGCCGGCCCGTTCGGTCCGTTTATGGGGGCGTATGACCTTAACGTGTTGCTCACCGCGGCGCCGTCCATGGCCGACGGGAATGACACGCTGGTGACGGCCGAGTCGGTTGACATTGTGCTCGACGTAACCAGCACGTTCGGCGGCGAGATCAATCCGGGCGGCGACGTCGATCTGTTTTCGCTGCAATTGAGCGCCGGTGAGATGGTCACGGTCGATACGGACGCCTTCGGTCAAGGAAACGATCTCGACACGCTGCTGCGAGTTTTCGACGCGACGGGAGACGAAATCGCTCGAAACGATAACGCCGACAACACGACCGTCGACTCGGAGTTGACCTTCGAGGCGCCGGTCGACGGCACGTTCTTCGTTGGCGTCTCCGGGGCCGGCAATCAGCAATACGATCCCAATGTCGAGGGCAGCGGGAGTGGATCGCTGACGGGCAACTACGACTTGAACGTGTTGGTCAGCGCGGCTGCGACGCCCCCGGACGGAAACGATACGTTGGCCACGGCCGAGCTCGTGGCTTTCACGCCCGACGTACTGACGGTCGTCGTTGGAGTCGTCGACCCGGCCGGCGACGTCGACGTGTATCGGCTTGACTTGAACGCCGGCGACAGGCTCACGCTCGACATTGACGCCGTCACGGCCGGCAGCGCGCTCGACAGTTTGCTGCGGATCTTCGATGCGGCGGGCAGCGAACTGGCACGCAACGACAACGATGGCACGACGAGCGATTCGGCGTTGACGTTCGAGACACTCGTCGGCGGGCCGCTGTTTGTCGGTGTCTCGGGCGCGAATAACTCGGCTTACGATCCGAATGTGGCGCGTAGCGGCGACGGCGTGTCTGTCGGCGCCTTCACGCTCAGCGTGCTTGTCACGCTGGCCCCTCCGTCACCACCGCCTCCTCCTCCTCCTCCTCCTCCTCCTCCGCCGCCGCCGCCACAGGAGGCAGAACCGAACGACGATTTCGCTACGGCTAACGACATTCCGCTGAACGAGGACGTGGCCGGTTCCTTCGGCGCGCTCGACGATCGCGACGTATTCGCTTTTACGCTCGACGAGCCCGGCCGGCTGACGGCGGAGATATTCGCCGTGGACCCTGGGCTCGATAGCCGGCTCGATTTGTTCTCGGCCGATCGACAGCGGATCATCTCCAGCGACGACGTGTCGTTGCAAAATGTCAATCCGCGGATCGTGCATCATCTACCGGCCGGAGATTACTTCCTTGTGGCGGCGGCCTCGGTTGGCAGTACGCCAGGCGGCGACTACACGTTGCGGGCGTCGTTCGTCGCGGCGACGCCGCCGACGGACGACCTGCCGACCGGTATCTTGCCCGCCGCGATTTCGACGGGCGATTTCGACGGCGACGGGATTGTCGACCTGGTCATTGGCAATGAAGTTTCCAACGTCGCTCCGTTTTTCAGCGACGTTTCCGTGCTGTTGGGCCTGGGCGACGGAACGTATGGTGAGCAGGTCACTTACGCGGTCGGCGGCCAACCGGCCGACGTCGCGGACATCGCGATCGGCGACTTCAACGGCGACGGGCACGACGATCTGGCGACGGCCAACCGGTTTTCCGGCAACGTGTCGATCCTGCTGGGCGTGGGTGACGGGACATTCAGGTCACAGACGTTCATTCAGGTCGGCTTCGAGCCGCGAGCGCTGGCCCTGGGCGATTTGAACGACGACGGCCTGCTCGATCTGGTCGTCGCCAATGCTTCGTCGCACGACGTGAGTGTGCTGCTTGGTATCGGCGACGGAACCTTTGTCAACGCCGAAGCGCTGCCGGTCGGCGTGGGGCCGCAATCGCTGGTGATCGGCGATTTCGACGGCGATGGATACAACGACGTCGCGGTGGCCAACCGCACCTCGGGTGACGTGTCGATCTTACTGAACAACGCGGCCGGCGGATTTCTTGCCGAGCAGCGGGTCGGTGTTGGTGCGGAACCGACGTCGCTGGCGGTCGGCGATTTCGACGGCGATGGCCGCATCGATCTGGCGGTTGCCAACGCCCTGTCGGACGACGTGTCGCTACTCATCGGACAAGGCGACGGGACGTTTCAAGCCGGCGAAACATTCGACATCCGTCTGGCGCCCGAGCGAGACGCGGCCGGCGATTTCACCAGCACGCTCGTCGCCGCCGATTTCAACAACGACGGCCGGCTCGATCTGGCCGTGACCCACTCCGAAGATCCGCTCGTCGCGGTGGCGCTCGGCCAAGGTGACGGGACGTTCGCTCGGCGGAAGCTCGTTACGGTATCGGGTCAGCCGCAGGACCTGGTGGTGGCCGACTTCGACGGCGATGGCCGGCTCGATCTGGCGACCGCGGGCGGCCTCATCAACGTGGCCAGCGTGAGGATCGGGCTGGGCGATGGCAGCTTTCAGGAAACGCAACGCTTTGCGGCCGGCGATTCGCCCCGCGATCTGATTGCCGGCGATTTCGACAACGACGGCCGGGTCGATCTGGCGGTGGCCAATTCGCACGACACCTCGGTGTTGCTTGGCCAGGGAGACGGAACGCTGGCCGAGCAGTTGCGGCTGGCCGGTGGCGATCCGGCGGCGATCACCACGGGCGATTTCAATCGCGACGGCCGGACCGACTTGGCCACGGCCAATCTCCTCGGCGGTGATGTTTCGGTGCGGCTCGGGTTGGGCGATGGCACCTACGGCGATGCGATGCAATTCGACGTGGGCGATCAACCGGCGTCGATCGTTGCGGCCGATTTCGATGGCGATGGGTTGATCGATCTGGCCACCGCGAATCTGTCGGGCGAGATTTCGATCTTGCTGGGCCGCGGAGACGGCTCGTTCGGCGACAACACCCGGCTGTCGACCGGTCGATTGCCGTTTGGGCTGGTGGCGGCCGATTTCAACGATGACGGCTTGGTCGATCTGGCGGTAGCCAATTCGCTCGACGACGATGTTTCCGTTTTCCTGGGCAGCGCTCAGGGCGGCTTTCTCGCCGGCGTGCGAATGGCAGTCGGCGACGATCCGCGGGGCCTCGTCGCGGCCGATTTCAACGGCGACGGACGAGTCGATCTGGCCGCCGCATCCGCGGGCAGCGACGACGTGTCGGTGTTGCTCGGCCGGGGTGACGGAAGTTTCGACGATCGACGCAGCTTCGCGGTCGGCGTTCAAGGCGATGACGATCAGCCGCGCCGCATCGTCGCCGGAGATTTCGACAACGACGACGTTCTCGATCTGGCCGTTGCCAATTATGCCGACAACGACATCAGCGTGCTGCGTGGCTTGGGCGATGGCAGCTTTGAACCGCTCGTCCGCGTGCCGGTTCGCGGCAAGCCAACGGGGCTGGTCGCGGTCGATCTGAACGGCGACGGGCGGCTCGACATCGCCGCCCTCAGTGCCTTTGGTGAGGGAGTGACCGTCGTGCTGGGCGCCGGCGCCGGCACGTTTCGGCCGACCGATCGTTTCGCCTCGAACAGTACGGGGGCCACGCCGATCTTCGGCGATGTGAACCGCGACGGCACGCCCGACTCGATCGTGCTCAATTCGGCCGGCGAAATTCTGCTGCGGATCGGACGGACCGACGAGCCGGGCATCTTCGATTCGCCGGTGGTCGTTAATCCCGGCCAGCCGGCGCGCACCGTAACGCTCGTCGATGCGGCCGGTGAGACGCTGATGGCGGCGATCAACCTGCGCAGCGATTCCATCTCACTGTACCGCGTCGACGACGATGGCGAGATCACCGCGAAACCGTCGATTGACACGGTCGCCCAGCCGGTACGAATCGTCGCGGCGGAACTGAACCACGACGGTCACCAGGACTTGTTGGTGGCCGGCGCCGGCAGCGGCGAACTGTTGATCCTGCTGGGAGATGCCGCAGGCAGCTTCACGCCGCAGCCGCCGATCGCCGGCGTCGCCGATCCGTCGGCATTGCAGGTACATGACGTCAACGGCGACGGGCTGAACGATATCTTGGTTGTCGATCAGATTTCCGGGTCGGTCGCGACGCTGATTAACCAAGGCGGCGCGCAGTTTGTCATCGAGCAGCGATTGCCGGTCGGCTTCGGCCCGGCCATGTTGCAATCGATCGGCGAAGGCCCTGCGACCAGACGGACCTCGGATGGAACGGCCGCCTTGGCGTTGGGTGATTTCAACGAAGATGGCACCGTCGATCTCGTCGTGGTGAATCGCAATGCGAACGATCTGGCCGTGCTGCTGGGCAATGCGGGCGGAGGGCACGTCGAGCCGCTACGACTGCTGACCGGCAGCCGGCCGATTGCCGTGGTGATTGGCGATTTCAACGCCGACGGGCACGAGGACTTGGCTTCGCTGGCCGCGGCGGCAAGCCAGATCGATGTTTTCCTCGGCGACGGGCTCGGCGGATTCGCGGCATCCGTCGTGCTCGATGCCGGCAATTCGCCGACCGGGCTCTCGCTCAGCGATGCCGATGGCAACGGCACGCTCGATTTGATTGTTGGCAACCGATTCGGCGACGTGTTGACGCTGCAAGGCATTGGCGACGGAACCTTCGAGACGTTCACCCGCATCGGACGAAACGTGTCGATTGCCGTGGGCGACATGAACGGCGACGGGCAGGACGATTGGGTCGTTACCAACGAAACCCAAGACCGCGTGGCGTTGCAACTCGGCGGAGCGCCGGCCTCGTTCGAGCAGGATCGCAACGACGGCCTCTCGGCGCCGGGAGCAGTGGCCACGGGCGATCTGAACGACGACGGCCTGCTCGATCTGGTTGTGGCCAACAGCGGCGGCAACAACATTCTCGTCTACCTGGGCACGGGCGACGGCCAGTTTGCCGCTGCCCGCAGCTTTGCTGTCGGGACCAATCCGGTCGCGGTTACGCTCGATGACGTCGACGGCGATGGCCGGCTCGACGTGGTGATTACCAATCAGGGATCGAACGATGTTATCGTGCTGCTCGGCGATCCGCACGGGCTGTTGCGGCCCGGGCCGCGGCTCGACGTAGGCCAAGGGCCGGTCGATACGCTCGTCGGCGATTTCAACGAAGACGGAATGGCGGATTTGCTGGTTGTCAGCGAAGGTTCCAACCAGGCCTTTTTTCTGGCCGGGCTGGGCGGCGGATTCTTTGCTCCCGATACGACGTTCGACACGGGCGCGGGGCCGCAGATGTCCTTGGTCGGCGACTTCAACGCCGATGGCCGCCTCGATTTCGTAACGCTCAATTTCCGCGACAACAGCCTGTCGATGTTTCCCGGCTTCGACGCGGCTGCTCGCGTCGACTTTTCCTCGGGCGGCATCGGTCCGCTGGCGGGCGTAGCCGAAGATTTCAACGGAGACGGCGCGCTCGACCTGGTCATCGGCAACAACGGCGACGGAGCGCTGGCGGTTTTCTTGGGTGGCGACACAGGCTTGGTGCTCGCCAATACCGTGTTCGACGAAAACCTGCAACACCCCACCGCCTTGGCATTGGCCGAGGTGGGCGAAGGCAGCGAATTGAGTTTGTTGATTGCCGACGAGGGCGATGAGCTGATCCGCGTGTTCGGCCGCGAAATGTTCTTGGGCGATGCCGACCGACAGTTTGTGGCGATCAAAGACACTTCGAGCGTGCCGTCCTTTTCGTTGGGCGAAAGCATCACGTTCGTTCTGGCGGCGCTGACGTCTTTCGTGATGGACACCGACGAAAGCGATCTGCTGCTCGAAAGTTCGGACGACGATGGATCCGACAGCGGCGATGTCCGAACGCAGGAATTGCGAACCATCCTGGCTGCCGCGGGCATTCGCAAAGAGAGTCTCACCGGGGCGATCAAGGAAATGGTGGGCAAGTTCACCGCCGGCAAGATCAGCGAGGAGGATTTGGCCGAAGCGATTAAGGAAGTGCTGGAAGCGGAGCTGCCAGGCGCGCCGCGGCGAGTATTGGAGGCGGTCCGCAAGGCCATCATGGATTCGGTCACCTCTCGAATCCTGATCGATCCCGCCGCGGTCGATACGGTGTTGGGAACCGGCGAGGAAAACGCCGCGGATGATAACGATCAGAACGATCAGAACGATCAGAGAAACACTGAGGACCACGTCGACGTCGTGCGATGGCCGACCGCCGACCGCGTCCGCGACAAAGCCTTCGCTCTGCTGGAGCAGGAACATCGCCGTCGACGTAACGAGCAGGCTGCGGAATCGATCGACTGGCACATCGTCGGCCTGGCTTCTGTGCTTTCGGCCGCGGCGATCAAGGGCTACACTGAAAACAAGAAGCATGGCATGTCGCCAAGATTGGAAGGTCGTTATGCAAGACTCAGCTAACAACCCGCTATCGGCCCAGTGGATCGCCGTCGCCGATCAGGTCGACGCCTACGAAAGCGATTCGGCCGATGGAAAATTCCCCGATCTGCGCGTCTATGCCGAGCGAGTTGATCCGGCGGTGCGCGGCGCCGTGTTGGTCGAGTTAATCAAAGTCGATCTGGAACGACGTTGGGGAGCCGGGCAGAAACGCAAGATCGAAGATTACTTGGGCGAGTTTCCGGAGCTCGCCGAAAGCAACGCCGCGCTTGAAGAATTGGTCCGGCAGGAGTTCCAGGTTCGCGCCGGCCACGGCGATGATCCCACCGTCGCCGAATTGCGCAGCCGCTTCCCCGACCTCGACGAGCACAAGGCGCTACAAACCGATCAGTCGCAAATGGTCACGATCCACTTCGGCGAAAATCCGCTGGAGACCAGGATCGACGACGATGATAGCCACAACGACGACGAGGTGCCGTCGCAAGGCCCCTCGGGAACGGTCGTGCTTGATACAACCCGCGCCGATGGATCCTCAGCGACAGGGCCTTTCGTGGCCGGGGCAGACGATTCCACGTTAGCCGCCTCAAAGGCGTCGACCAAGCCGGCAACGAAGCCGTCAACGGGCGCCGACGCGCCAAGCCGGCCCGGCAAGAGATTCGCGGACGAAGAGGGCGGATCGATCGGCCGATACACGATCAAGCAGAAGCTCGGGGCCGGCAGCTTCGGACTGGTCTATCGCTGTTGGGACGAAGACCTGAAGCGTGACGTGGCGATCAAGGTGCCGCGGGGTCGCGCGGCGGCCTCGAAAAACCGCGTCAAGGAATTTCTCCACGAGGCCCAAAGCGCCGCCCGGCTACGACACGCCGGCATCGTTTCGGTGCTCGACGCCAGCCAAACCGACGACGGCCGGGTCTATATTGTCTCGGAATTCATCGAAGGCCAAACACTGCAAGACCGCATAAGCCAAGGCGGCTACACACACGCGGAGGCAGCCGAGTGGATCGCCGCCATCGCCGACGCGCTACACCACGCCCACATCAACGACATCGTCCATCGCGACATCAAGCCGGCCAACATTCTGCTCGACAAGAAAGGCCGGCCGCACGTCGCCGATTTTGGGCTAGCCAAGATCGACGATCAATACTTCAAAGACGACAGCGGCAAGGTGCTCGGCACGATCGCCTACATGAGCCCCGAGCAGGCCAGCGCCAAGTCGCATTGGGCCTCGGCTCAGGCCGATATTTACTCGCTCGGCGTGATGCTCTACCAGATGCTCACCGGCCGGCTGCCGTTTTCGGCCAAGAGCTTGGAAGACGCCCTGGCACAGATCAAACAGCGCGTGCCCCCGCCGCCACGGACGGTCGACGACTCGATTTCGCCGGAGCTAGAGGCCATCTGCCTGAAGGCCATGGCCAAAGACCCGGCCAACCGCTACACCACCGCCTCCGACATGGCGGCCGAATTACGAACGGCAATCAGCGGCGCTCCGCCGAAGCGCGCGATGCCGTGGGCGGTTGCAGCGGGAGGCGGCGCTGTGGTGTTTGCGGCGGTGGTGATTGTGGTGATTAATGCTTCCCGTCCAGAGACAAATAGCGCAAATTCAAATCCTCCAACCGATGGTGGCGATACGGGCAATTCCAACACCGACAATTCCAACACGGACGATCCTGATCCGAACGTAAAGTTGGCGGATGGCAAGCCACGCCTGGAGATTCACCACCAAAAATCGCGGGAGAAGAGCGTATTTCGCAAGTTAAATCACGACAAGCAATTGGCCCTCGTGGCTGGCGACAAGGTTCAGCTACACGTGACCATCCGCGGTCCCAAAAAGAAATACGTGTATCTGTACTGGTACAATGCGCACGGACAGCCCGAGCGCTTATGGCCGCGCGATAAAGACCTCGCCGATCAACAACCCGTCAGTGATGTTTGGACGCCCAATCCCGACGACCATGACCGGTGGCATCGTATCGACGACAAACTTGGAGCAGAGATGGCTTTTGTGGCAGTTCGTAGTGAACCACTTGACGCTGAGAAAATCCGGGATTTCGAACGACAGACAGCCTATTCACGCGATGCGATCGAACTGACCGAGGTTTACCATTTCGCCAGCGACGATCAACAGATCACCACGCGTTTTGCGGGCACCGTTACGTCGAGCAGCCGACCACTGGATAGAAAGTTCGAACAGTCATTGTATGACGAGTTCGAGTTCGAGTCGTTTCATGCGATCGTCATTCCGCACGTGCGTGCGAGAGTCTCGTCCGCGCCGTAGCCGGGTTAGAAATCGATTAGAGAGATGCGTTGGAACCTCACGAAAGGTCGTTGAACGCTCTGGTCGACGGCGATCATTTAACTAGCCCAGGCGTTTACGCCTGGGGCCAAGGACTATGACAAATCCGTGTTCATACACCTTTAGGGGGATTCTCTAGTGCGATCCGAAACGACCGAGATGTCCTGCGCGTTTTGTGCGTTCGATAAGTCCCCTGAAGGGGACGAACGGAGTGGGGGAGGGGTATCGTGGTCCCAGGCATGAATGCCTGGGCTAGATAAAATATGTCAACTTCCAAGCGTTCTGTTGGCGACGTCCGAGTCAACCACGAAAGGATACCCAGATGAACCGTCGCTGTTGCCGGGCCTTGGTGCTTTGCGTCGTGGTGGCGTTGTCGTTCGTGTGCGCCCCCTCGTCGCTGGCGGCGGTCGACGAATCGACGCTGCTCGAAGCTGTGGCTCTCCACAAGGCCGGCAAACTCATCGAGGCGGAGAAGCTGTTGGCGAGTGTGTTGGTTGCTATCGACGACGGCACGCTGGCGCGGCGGAACCTGGGACGCTGCGTCAAGCCGCTGGCTTATATATATCACAAGTGGGGCCGCCACGAAGAGGCCCTCAAGCTTTCGCTGCGGCATCGCGGCATCATTGAGGGGCAATCGGGGCTCGACGCCGCTCGTCGCCGCCGGGAGCTTGCGGAAAACGCCGGGCGATTGGCCACCATTTACACGGCCCTCGGGAAGCTGGACGAAGCGGAAACGTATCTGCAAAGCATGTTACCGCCCCAGGGCGCCGACACGAGCGATAATCCCGTCGCGCCGCTGAATGTTCGCATCAAACTCGCGAAACTGGCCGAATCCCAGCAAGACAAGGCCAAGTCGCAAGCGCATTGGAAAAAAGTATCCAGCGATGCCTGGGCCGCGCTGGAAGGGATCAGGAAGGGCAAGATCGCGACCCGGCATCGCGACGGTTGTGCTGCCGCATTGGTCAGCGCCTACCTGGCCGCGGGACATTTCAAGAGAGCCATCGACGTCGAAATCTGGCTGCTCAAGTTTCACGACTCGAACCGCAATCGGTCGCTGGCGATCCGAACCCGCCGGGACATTGGCGTGCTGTACAACGAACTTCGCGATTACAGGCGGGCAAAACAGTATTTGGACCAGGCGCTGGCCGCCGAACACCGCCGCTCGGCTGGCAGTGACGTCGGCAGCGACACCGAGGCCGGGCTGCTCGAAGCTCTGGCCGGCGTCTTGAAGAGCCTCGGACAGCGGACCAAGGCCAATGAACGCTGGTTGGAAGCCGCCGCGATTTACGAAATCCATCTGCGCCGCGAGGAGAAGATCGAGCACCACGAATCGGACCAGATCACCCTGCTCGGTCGAATTCTGTCGGTCTATCAAAAGGCCGGTCAGTTCGACCAAGCGATCGACGCCGGCGTGCGGCTGCTGGCGCTGCACAAACAGCGCAGTGGCGAAGACCACCCAGATACCTACACCGCGAAGTCCCGTCTCGGCGCCCTGTATGGAGCCCGCGGACACTACGAACAAGGCCAGCCGCTGCTGAGCGAAGCGATCGAATCCTGGCGCGCGCATCGGCCGCCGAATCCGGGGCAGCTCGCCTCGGCGCTGAACAACATGGCGGCCATCGAGCGCGCGATCGGTTCGCTGACTCGTGCGGAAAAGTTATTCGACGAAGCGCTGAGCATTCGCATCAAACGATTCAAGCCCGACGATCTGCGAGTGGCCGATTCGCGGAGCAATTTGGCCAGCACCTTTTTGGCCCAAGGCATGTATGACATGGCGGTCGTGAGTTACAAGCAGGCAATCGCCATCTATCGCAGTCGCGGCAAGGCGGCCGAAGATTCACTCTGCACGGCCTTGCTGAACGTGGCGATGGTCTACAAAAGTCAGGGGCAGTTCGACCAGTCGATCCGCTACTGCAACGACGCTCGTGAGGTGTATCAAGACGCCTTTGGCGAGAATACGCCCGGCTCGGTCGCCTATTACAACGCGGCCGTCTCGCTCTATATCCCGCAGGGCAGATTGAAGCCGGCCGAACGAGACAACCGCCAGGCCATTGCAATCTGCGAAAAGAACCACATGCAGGGCGAGGTGGTTTACGCCACAGCCCTGCATCATCAAGCGCAGATCGCCTACTTGCAAAATAAACTCGTCGATGCCCGCGACCACTGGAACAAGGCGCTCGCCATTCAGCGGACCGTCGGCCAGAGCCTGCACGTCGCCCGCTCGCTGGTTTACCTGGCTCGTGTTGAACAGTTGCAGGAAAATCCCCAGGCGGCCGAGCCGCTGTATCGCGAGGCCCTGTCGCATCAGGCCACGCCGAATGTTCACTATTTGGCCCGCACGAATCTGGCCGACATTCTTCGCCGTCGCGGCGAGACCAAAGACGCCGAGGCCTTGCTGGACCAAGCCGTGCGATTGATCGAAATTCCGCGCTCGGCGGTCACCGGGGCGGAAGGAGAGCGGGCCGAGCACTTCGCCCAATTCGCCACGGCCCACGGCGATCAACCCTCGGCTTTCGATCTGTTGATCGATCTGAAACTCGCCAGCGGGCAGATCGACGAGGCGTTTCAATTCGCGGAGCGTGGACGCAACCGCACGTTTCTCGACCAACTCAATCTGGCCGGCATTGATCTCCGCAAAACGCTCAGCGCCGACGTCGCCGCAAGACTGCTTCCGCGAGAAAAAATGTTGCGAGTTAAGATCGCCGCGTTACGGGCCGACGCCATCGCTGAAGTGCGTCGCGGCAACAACAACGAGACGGATCGTAAGCGAATGAATGCGACGCTGAGCGTTTTGCAATCGCAATATGCCGACGCCTGGAAAGACATTCGCGCGGCGAGCCCGCTGTATCGTGACTTGCGCCAGCAGGGCACGGCGCTGACCTCGCTGGCCGCCGTCCGCAAACATCTGTCTGCAACGCGCGGCGTGATGCTGTTTTATTACGTCGGTTCGAGCGGCGCCCATCTGCTGGTGGTCGGACCCGACGCGGCCAAAGACGAGGACATTAAGCTGTCGGTTCCGGCGGAGTTGGCCGCCGAGATGCGAGTCGATGAGGGCCCGTTAACCCGAGCGAAGACCGTCAAGCTGGTCAACGCGTATTTGGCCGACCTGCGCGATCGACGCGGCGGAGTGCGCGGAGGCGTCGAGTCAGACGGCAGCGAAGCGCCGCCAACAACAGGGCTGAACATTCCCAACGCCACGGTCAAACGCGGCCTCGACGGCACCGTTTTTTCACCCAAGGGATATCTGGCGGCCGATTCCGGCGTCGAGCTGGCCGAGGTCTTTGTGCCTCGCCGCGTCCGCCAGATCGTCGCCAAGCAAAAGGCTCGCAGCGTGGTGATTGTGCCCGACGGGGCGCTGCATCAACTTCCGTTCGAGGCGCTGCTGCTGTCGCGCGAGCCGCAGCGGACGTATCTACTCGATGAGTTTCCGCCGATCAGCTACGCCCCGTCGGCATCGATTCTGATGGGGCTGTTGAATCGCGGTTCGAGCACTTCGCCAGCGGTCAGCGCCCTGTCGGTAGGCAATCCACAATACGAATTAGGGGCCGAAGACAAGCTGCCCGGTTCGCTGGCCGGCACCTCGCGCGACGCCTACTTCTCGCTCGGCGGCCAACTGCCGGCGCTGCCGGGCACCGACCTGGAGTGCGCCAAGGTACAAGCGGCCTTGGGCAAAGATCGCGTCACCGTGCTGCGTCGTGCCGAGGCCACCGAAGCCAACGTGCGGGCCGCCATCGCCGGCAAGCGATTCGTTCATCTGGCCGCCCACGGGCTGGTCGACCAGAAACACGACAACCTGTTCGGCGCGATCGCGCTGACCGTGCCCGAGGGGAATTTCGATAATGGGGAAAACGACGGGTTCTTGTCGCTGGCGGAGATTTTTCAGCTGCCGCTCGGCGATTGCGAATTGGCCGTGCTCAGCGCCTGCCAGACGAACGTCGGCCCGGATCGCCCGTTGGAGGCCGCCTCGACGCTGGCTCAGGGCTTTCTCATCGCCGGCGCCCGGCGGGTCGTGTGTAGCCATTGGAGCGTCGACGACGCCTCGACCGCGGAAATGATGGGTCTGTTTTTCGATGCGATTGCCGACGCGCTGCGACGCGATGCGGGCGTCGACTACGCCGCGGCATTGCACGTCGCTCGCAAGAAAATCCGCAGCGATCCACGTTGGTCGTCGCCGTATTTCTGGGCCCCGTTCGTTCTGCTGGGACCATCGGCCGACCGTGCTTTCATCGCCGAGGAGAAACAGCCTCCAGCAACAGCGCCGGTCGTCGGGGCTGTTTCGCCGGTCACCATGCCGCCCGCTCGCAGCAAACCTTTGCCATTGCCTGCGATCGAATCGTCCACGTCTCGAATCGTCGAGCCCGAACCATCGGCGCTCGAAGAGGCCCGCGGGGAATTTGGCTGGAAACTTTGGGCGCTGTGCGCCGCCGCCGCGCTGGCGGTTGTCGGCCTCGCGGCGCTCGGCGTTCAATTCGTCATCCGCAAGAAACGAAAGCCCCGCCGAACACACGTCATTCGCGATCAGACATAAGCATTTGTAGGAGGCGTCTGCGACGGCCGCCTCATCAACTGAACGACCTCCCCGTAAAGACCTCCGGCAACATCGTCGGGCGTGTCGTGCTCAATGTCGACATCCTTACCTAGCTTGCTCGTCCAGGCACCGCTGGAGAGTTGACGCGCGGCGTGTTTGTAAAATGAGAAGTCGCCGTAGAGGGCGACCTTCTCGAAGCCGGGCTCAAGATTAGCGTCGTCGCAGTCTTCATAGCCCAATGTCTTGAAAGCCAGCGCAAGAATTCCAATGCCGAAGTCGCCGGCCGCCGTATCGGCGGGCCAAAATCGCCCCGGCTGCCACCAATGTTTCGTGTCGCGAGCGGCCCACGCAATGCAGTTGTAACCCACGTCGGCAGCGCTGGTGACCTTGTGGTTTTCGCTCGTCAGCCGCGGGAAATCATTGCTGGGGATCATCTGAGACTATCCCCTTTTGCCGCCCCCAGCCGATCCAGGATTGGCTCATCCCGTCGACGTTACCCTGGGCGTCGGGCTCGGCGGGGTTCTCACCGGTGATGGCCTCTAGCGCCCAAAACCAATGATCCGGCTCACGCTGTAGTTCAGCCAGAATGAGCGGCACGACCGCCGCGCCCATCCCGATGATCTGCTGATACGGCCAGAGCATCGATATCTGGGCCGTGTTGGAAAGGTATCGCGACTCGGCCTTCCATTGATCCTTGAGTTGCCCGAAGCGATCCTGCAAGTCGGCTTGGACCACGGAAGCGGACATGGCGGGATTCCCCGGCTGAGAAAACTTTGTCGTGTGCTGCGGGCTGATCGCGACGGCGTGACGACACGCCTTGGTGAAGTATCGCGTCTCGTTGGCATCGGATCAAGGGCGATTCTCGCTCTGGGGTTGTCTGCGTTAGGGGGCGCACTGTAGGTCAGCGAAAATCTCGCGAGCGAGATTTCAAGTCGCGCAATCGCTCGGACAGGTCTTCCAGCCAATTGACCACCACGTGAATCACCGAGTCTTTGACTTCTAGCCGACCGTGGGCGATCATGGCGGCGGCGTGACGGGCGACGCGAAAATTCCGATCCCAGGTCCGCTGGTGAATGACCAGGTTCGAGGTGCCCGTTTCGTCTTCCAGCGTGACGAAGGTGATGCCGTGGGCCGTGCTGGGACGCTGGCGGAGCAGGACCAGCCCGGCGACGCGAACCGGCCGGTTGTTGGGAATCTCAGCCAGACGCTCGGCCGGCGTGACGTCGAGCCCGTCGAGCTGCGGGCGGAATTCTTGCAGTGGATGCGCCCGTAGCGATAGGCCGGTGGTTTGATAGTCGGCGACGACTTGATCGTGCAGCTTCATCTCGGGCAATTCGACCGGGGCGTCGTCTTCGCCGTTGTTGTCCAACCCGTCGAGCAAAGGCAGCGATCGCTTTGACTTCTGCTGCGCCAACGCTTCCCACATCGCCCCGCGTCGATCGCGGCCCAGCGAAGAGAGCGCATCGGCCGCGGCCAATCGCATCACCACCGAGCGGCCGAGGCCGCAGCGACGAGCGAAGTCACGCTGCGATCGAAACGGCCCATCGCAGCGCGCCGCCTCGATCGCCTCGGCCTGCGATTGCGACAGCCCGTGAAGCATTCGCAAGCCAAGCCGTAGGGCAAGTTGCTGGGTGCCACTGCTGGCTTGCCCAGCAGTGTCGTATTCGGGGACAACACTGGCAACGGCACTGCTGGACAAGCCAGCAGTGGCACCCGAGTGTTTTTCCAACGTACAATCCCAGTTGCTATAGTTCACGTCGACCGGCAAGACCTCCACCCCGTGGCTCTTGACGTCGCGGACCAACTGGGCCGGGGCGTAAAAACCCATCGGCTGGCTGTTGATCAGCGCGGCGGTGAAGGCGGCCGGATGATGATGTTTGAGCCAGGCCGAAACATAAACCAACAGCGCGAAGCTGGCCGCGTGCGATTCCGGGAAGCCGTATTCGCCGAAGCCGCGAATCTGCGTGAATACGTGCTCGGCGAATTGCTGCGAAAAACCTTTCGCCAGCATCCCGTCGATCAGCTTTTTGCGAAACTGGTCGATCACGCCCGGGCGGCGCCAGGCGCCCATCGCCCGGCGCAACTGATCGGCCTCGCCCGGCGTGAAGCCCGCGGCCACCACGGCCAGCCGCATCGCTTGTTCCTGAAACAACGGAATGCCGAGCGTCTTGCCGAGCACCTGGCGAATCGCCTCGTTGGGAAACGTGAACGATTCTTCACCGTTGCGCCGCCGCAGATACGGATGGACCATGTTGCCCTGAATCGGCCCGGGCCGCACGATGGCCACTTCGATCACCAGATCGTAAAAACACCGCGGCTTGAGCCGGGGTAACATGCTCATTTGGGCCCGGCTTTCAATCTGAAAGACGCCCATCGTGTCGGCCCGGCAGATCATGTCGTAGACGTGCTGATCGTCCGCCGGGATGTTGGCCAGCGTCAAGTCGTGGCCATGATGCTGCTTGATGAGCGCGAAGCATTTGCGAATCGCCGTCAACATGCCCAGCGACAGACAGTCGATTTTGAGAATACCCAACTCGTCCAGATCGTCTTTGTTCCATTGAATCACCGTGCGGTCGGCCATGGCGGCGTTTTCGATCGGCACCAGTTCACACAGCGGGCTGTGCGTGATGACCATGCCGCCGACGTGCTGCGAAAGATGCCGGGGAAAGCCGACCAACTCGTCGACCAGCGTGACCAATTGCCGGCCCAGACGCGATTCGGGGTCGATGCCGACCTGCCGGCAGCGCTCGGCCAGCCGCGGCTCCTGGCTGTAACCTTCCAGGTTTTTGGCCAGCGCGTCGACCCGATCGAGCGACAGGCCGATCGCCTTGCCGACGTCGCGCACGGCCGAGCGGGGCCGGTAACAAATCGCCTCGGCGGTCATGCCGGCCCGCTCGCGGCCGTATTTGTTATACAGATATTGCAGCACCTCTTCGCGCCGTTCGTGTTCAAAGTCGACGTCGATGTCGGGGGCCTCGTCGCGCTCGCGGCTGATGAAGCGCTCGAACAGCACGTCGGTGTGCGCCGGGTCGACCGACGTGATGCCCAGGCAATAACAAACCGCCGAGTTGGCCGCCGAGCCGCGACCCTGGCAAAGAATGTTTCGCTCGCGGGCGAAGCGGACCAGATCCCAGACCGTGAGAAAGTAGGCTTCGTAGCGGAGCTGCTCGATGAGATGCAGTTCGTGTTGTAACAGCCGGCGAACTTTGTCCGGCAGGTCATCGGGATATCGCTGCTTTGCTCCGTCCCAGGTCAGCTTCGTCAGATGCTCCATTGGCGTGCGGCCCGCGGGGACGAGTTCCTCGGGATAATCGTAACGCAACTCGTCGAGCGAAAAGTTGCAGCGGTCGGCCACTTCCAACGTGCGGGCGACGGCCTGCGGCGCTGCGGCGAATGCGGCGACGATTTCGCCGATCGGTTTCAGGTGGCGCTGGGCATTGGGGTGAAGCCGACAGCCGGCCTCGAACACCGTGGTGTTGTGGCGGGTGGCGGTGAGCACGTCGTGCAATGCGGCCCGCTGGGATACGTGATAATGGACGTCGCCGGCGGCCACAAGCGGCACCTGGCTCTCGCGCGACAATTCGATCAGTCGCGATAAATGTTGCCGGTCGTCCACGCCACGGTGCAATTCGGCCAACAGATAAAGCCGGTCGCCGAACAGGTCGCGATAGTCGGCCAGCGACTGCTGAAACGAGTTGCCATCGGCGGCTTGTCGTGGCACCGGCGTCCCGCCGGTGAACCACAGGCGGGACGCCTGTGCCACAAGGGCAGGCAAGCTGCCCATGGCACCCAACAGCCCGGCGGCGTGATTGGCGATGTCGTCGAAAGTCAACCGGCACTGACCTTTCTCGGCATTGCGCCGCCCGCGAGTAATCAGCCGCGACAGCCGCCCGTAGGCCGCCCGGTCGGTCGCCAGCAGCACAATCGGCGGCGCGTCGGTGGGCGTGATCTCGGCCCCGATGAGCAATTTCAGCCCCGCGTCTTTGGCCGCTCCGTGTGCCCGGACTACTCCGGCGAGCGAATTGCGATCGGTGACCGCTAGCGCCGCGTAGCCTAACTCGTTTGCTCGTGCCACCAGCTCGTCGGCGTGAGAGGCACCTTCGAGGAAGGAGAAGTTCGTCTTACAGTGAAGTTCGGCGTAAAGGAGCATGGTCGAAGTGAAGGTTTTAACACGGAGAAACGGAGCGACACGGAGGTTAAAGAACGCGGGATCATAAACTCGTCAACATGGCGGATATCGCGGCCCTCCAACTCCCTCTTCGCGATCTTTGTGACCTTCTGTTCAGATCTTCTGTTCGTGTTTTTCCGTTAGAGCGATCCGCCTTGGAGTCGTTGTGATGCAAGGTATATCTCCCAGAACAAAAGATTATGGAACAGAAGGTCACTAAGGTCGCAAAGGAAAGGAGGAAGATGAATTATTTTCAATTCCCCACGCCCTCTCCGTGCTTCTCCGTTCCTCCGTGTCTCCGTGTTAATTTCCTTCCCCTTACTCAAAAGCCCCATGCAAAAACCATTGGCCGTCGTTTAGCCGACGGAAGAGCCAAAAGCGGGAGCCGCGGTCGGTTTCGACGCGGTAATAGTCTCGGCGGATGCCGCGCTTGCGCCACCAGCCGGTTTCGATGCGCTCGGGGCCCCAGTGACGATGGACCTGATGCGGGGTGTTATTGAAGATGAAGCGGGAGGGGAAAAAGGGGACAGGTACATTTTGCCGGAACGGCCCGGAGGGTGCTTCGCACAAAATGTACCTGTCCCCTTTTTCCGCCAACGCCACGGGACGCGGCAGCAACATCAACGGACGATGGGCGGGGGCGGATATTGATGGCCCGCCGCCGCGCCGCTTGGTGCTCTCGCCGGTCAACGGCACGTAGCGACAAGCCAACTCCGGCTGGGCGTCGGCCGAGAGTCGCGGACGCAGCACGGCCGGGCCGCCCAAACGGCTGCTCAAGCGATCGACCAGCACGGCCAGTTGGCGGCGCCCGGCGGCCTGATCTCCGTCGGCGAATAACTGTTGCTGACGACATTCCAGCGGCGCGGTGGCGGTGGCCTTGACCGATAGCTCGCTCACCGCCGCGTTGGGGCGAAGTCGCTCCAGTTGCATCTGAACCAATTCCCATAGATGCCGACTATCGGCGCTGGGACGAAACAAACCGACCGCGAACTCCAGCGGCCCGCCATGTTCACACCGCAGCCGGCATTGCAGCCGCAGCGCCCCGATGCCCTCAGCAACCAGCTGCCCGGCCAGTTGTTCGATGAGTTGTTGCAGCACAAATTCGATCTGTTCGCTACGGGTGGTGGGAGCCTCTAGCAACCACTCGGCCTGCAAGGTGGGCTGGCTGCGAACCGCGCGGACCGGTTCGGCCACGGCGCCGGTCGCCTGATCGATTCGCCGTAGGACTTCGTCGCCGAGTCGCGAGGATAAACCTTCGCGCGGGAGTGAGAGTAGCTGTTCGATTGTTCTGATGCCCAGTTCACCGAGCAGAGTGACGGTTTTCTCGGAAAGACGCAGGGCTTCGACGGGCAATGTGCGCAGGGCGTCCTGGGTTTGTTCTGCGGGGATGAGGTGGGCTAATCCGCAAGCGGTGGTTGGCGTGGCGAAATGCGCTACGGCCCAGGCGGCGCCGATTGTTTCGGCAATGGCCAGACGCACGGTGAGATGACGACGCCGGAGTGCTTGGATCATTTTTTCCGCCAGTGCTTGTTCTCCGCCAAACAGCCCCGCCACGCCGGTGATGTCTAGTAACAGTCCCTCGCCGGGTTCCATCTCATCGAGTCCGACGACGGGGCTGAACTTTTCGCACCAGAGGGCCAGTTGCTCCAGGGCGCGACGATCGGCCTCGGCGTCGTGCGGTTCCAGATGTAACGCGCCGGGCCGACCGCCCGACCCGACCAGCGCCTCAGCTTCGGCCGCCGGCATCCCCGCTCGCACGCCGCGACGATACGCCTCGGCTGAACAGGCCACCACGCGCCGGCCGCCGCGATGGGGAGCTTCGAGCGCCACGGCGCGGCCGTCAAGCTCCGGCCGGGCGACAATGAGCCGCTGGATCGGCCAATTCGGCAGCCAAAGGCAAAGCATGCGCGGCGGTGATGCCTGTCTCGTCATCAATCTCCAACTCCACGGCCCTCTGGCCTAACATCGGACGAGAGCGGAGCAGCCGCACCCGCAGCCTTCGCCCGCCACTGGAGGCCAGCGGCTCAACCAACCATCGCGTCTGGGCCCACGACGGCTCGCCGCGGACCGCGGCCGGACGGACCAACATCCCCAGACACCCGGAAGACTCCACGGCCAGTTGCATGCGCCGGTAGGCCCGCCCGTCGAGCTTCTCCGGCTGGCACAACACGGCCGCCACGCCGCCGCAGCGCAGCGCCTGATCGAGCGCCCAATACTCGTCGGCATCGCTTTCGGTACGAATGACGATCATCCGCCGCAGGTCGATTCCCAGCGCGGCGGCTGCCGGCGGATAAAACGTCCGCCGTCGATCCATCACCACCAGCGCCCCGCCATCACGACATGCCGCCCCGGCCGCCGCCAGTGCCAAGCTGCCAGCGCCGCCGCCCGGCGCCGCCGCCAACCACTCAACAAGCGTCCCCCGACTCAAACCGCCCCCGGGCAGCAGCCAATCGAGGGCTTCGGACC
The DNA here is from genome assembly GCA_022564995.1 of Planctomycetota bacterium. Classification (GTDB taxonomy): domain Bacteria; phylum Planctomycetota; class Planctomycetia; order Pirellulales; family JADFKK01; genus JADFKK01. The sequence goes on from JADFKK010000003.1 coordinate 28,412, forward strand.
CGGTCGAAACCAGCGTCTCGGCGGCGGCCGGCCGCGACCCTTCCAGCCGCCGCACCTGCTGGCCAAGTGTCTGAACGATTTTCTGGACATGCTCACTCCCGTTCATGGTTTTCATGGGATACTCCAACGCGGTAAACTACTGTACGGGTGTATCGTATTTTGGTCAAGGGCCAGTTGAGTGATTCTGTGGAGATATTTTGTCGAGAGGTTTTTCTGCGCGAGGCGCGCGGGCGCGACCACTGGTCGCGGCTTTACAAGGAGGAGCGGCGGAGGTCATACTGAAGCTGTTGTTTTTGTCTTTCCCCCGCGCTGCGAGACGCCCCGATGGCAAATGTTAAATGCCCAGGATGCGGCACGATCGTCACGGTCGACCCGGCGGCAGGGCAGACCATGGGTTGTCCGAACTGTCGCACGCCGCTCGGCGTGGGCGGGTCATCGACCGTGCCCAACGCCGCCCAAGGCCGCAGCGGCGAAGTGCCGATCGCTTCGCCGCCCCCGCCGGCTGCGCAGTTGCCCCAACAATCCACGCCGCAACCTCTCCCCCCCCAGCCCTCGGCGGCAGCCGGGGGTTCGCCCGTCGCCCCAGATCAGATCGCTGTTCAAGCTGCAGTACAAGCCGCGGCCCAAGCTGCCGCCACTCAGGCGGTTGCCGCCCAGAGCGCCGCCCAGGCCACACGCCGGCCAGCCGCGCCGGTGGCCACTCCGGTCGGCCGTGCGGCCCCCGCAGCAGCAGCCGTGCCGCAAGACGGCACTCAGATCAAGGCGACCCGCCGCGCGGTGCGGCGCAAGTCGACTAATTCGGCGGCGAACCTGATCGCGATCTTGATCGTTGCCGGCCTGGCATTCGTCGTCTTGGGCGGAGGGTTGATCTGGTATCTCAACGTGGCGTCGAAGCCCAAAGTCACCTCGACGCCGACCGAGTCCACCGATGAGACATCCAAGACGGATCGTCCCGTCACTAATTCAAAAACAAATGCCAAAACTGATCCGACAACTAATGCCAACACCGGCGCCAAAAAAACCGTCCCGGCCACTTCCACAAATATCGAAGTTCAAGTTCAGTCCGTCGAATTCGACGCGCCGCGATGGCGCAGCGCGGCGAGTGTGGCCAAGGTGCTCCAGTACAAATGCCTCGTCGTGCGAATAAAAATTACCAATTCCGGCAGTGCAGCGGTCGAGTACCGAAGCTGGCATCTGACGCCCTACACGGCCATTGACGGCAAATCGCCCGACGAGACCAAACTCGTCGATGATCGTAGTCGTGTCTATCCGGCCGTCAACATTCCCGGCGCCGTCACGTTCAACGGCCACGTCCCCAAAGCCAGCATCGCCAGGGGCGAATCGGTCGTCGACGCCCTGCTATTTCGCGTGCCGAGCGGTTTCTCGCCCGGCGACGTCAAATCGCTTCGCCTGACACTTTCCGGCAAGGCCGTTGGCCAAGAAGACGGATTTGAATTGAAGATCGACGGCAGTGATATTGTCGAGCTTTAGGGAGCTGTTAGCTGTTAGCGACTGAGGGGGTGGAGCCGCCGTGTCCCCACGGCGATGCAGGTTAGCAGCGCGACGTACATCGCCCTGGGGACAGGGCGGCTCTTAAGTTCCACATTCCGAATTCCGAATTCTCCCCCATGCTCGCACTCGTTACCGGCGCTGGTGGTTTTCTGGGTCGGTACATCGTCGAGCAACTGTTGGCCCGCGGAGATCGGGTGCGCGGATTCGCGCGAGGCGATTATCCTGAATTGTCGAATCAGGGCGTCCGGATGATCCGCGGCGATCTGCGCGATGCAGAAGCTGTGGCGGCGGCCTGCCGAGAGGTCGACGTCGTGTTTCACGTCGCCGGGGTGGCCGGTATCTGGGGGCCGTGGGAGCACTTTTATTCGATCAACACGCTGGGCACGCGCAACGTCGTCGATGGTTGCCGACAGGCCGGTGTGGGGCGATTGGTTTACACGAGCAGCCCCAGCGTTACGTTCGACGAGCGAGACCAGTGTGGGGTCGACGAATCGGCGCCCTATCCGACGCGTTGGCTGTGTCACTATCCGCATTCCAAAGCATTGGCCGAGCAACAGGTGCTAGCCGCCAACGACACGGTGCTGGCAACCTGTGCGTTACGGCCGCATTTGATCTGGGGGCCGCGCGACGATCACTTGATTCCCCGGCTGCTCGCGCGGGCTCGTAGCGGCCGACTGCGCCGCGTCGGCGACGGCACCAACCTGATCGACGTCGTTTATGTCGAAAACGCCGCGGCCGCTCATTTGCAAGCCGCCGACGCACTCTCGCCCGGCTCCCCCGTGGCCGGTCGCGCTTACTTCATCAGCCAAGGCGAGCCGGTCAACTGCTGGGCATGGATCAACGAGATTCTCGCCCTGGCCGAATTGCCGCCGGTCACGAAGAGCATCTCGGCCAAAGCCGCCTATCGGCTGGGAGCCGCGCTGGAGTGCATCTACCGCCTGCTGCGACGAACAGCCGAGCCCCCGATGACCCGCTTCCTGGCCGCCGAGTTGAGTGCCTCGCATTACTTCAACATCACCCGCGCTCGCGAAGATTTCGGCTACGCCCCAAAAATATCAACCGCCGCCGGAATGCAACGCCTGGCCAAAAACCTACATTCGTAGGCCGCATCATTACGCCTCCGTGCTCTCTAATAAAAGGGGCGGTAGCTGTCTCATTTTGCTGGCACAGAAGGCTACGCCATATCGTCGCAAGCGCGGTGTTATACTGAAGCAAAACCTGCGATGATCGACCACTCACCCGATGGCTGCAACCGACGCAACGAAAAGTCCGCCCCCATGTCCAGCGAAAAAACGACTGCCATTGTGCTGCGAGTTGTGCCGTTTAGCGAAACCAGCAGCATCTTGACGCTGTTCACCCGCGACTTTGGAAAACTGGGGGCTATGGCCAAGGGGGGGCGGCGGCCGAAGGGGCCTTTCGACTCTGCTCTTGACCTACTGACGGTCTGTCGAATAGTGTTCCTCCGCAAATCGACTGGCGCCCTGGACCTGCTGACCGAAGCCAAGCTGGTACGCCGCTTTCGTCCGCCCGGACGGGATCTGTCGTGCTTGTATGCCGGTTATTACGTCGCCGAATTGCTGACGAAAATGACCGACGAGTACGATCCCCATCCGCGGCTGTTCGACGCGGCCCAAAGCGCGCTGAAGGAATTGGCCGAGGGCGGAGCCGTCGCGTCGTTGGTGTTGCGTTTTGAGATGACGGCTCTGGTCGAGCTTGGCCATATGCCGTCGCTCGAAATGTGCGCCGAATGTGGGCAGAACGTCGAATTGTCGGGCCGCGTATGGTTCGGCCATTTGGCCGGCGGTGTGCTCTGCGGGCGATGTCGCGCCGGGCAGCGCAAGGTGGCGGTTGTCAACAGCCGCGTGCTGAAGCTGATGCAGTGTTACGCGGCCGATAACGATGCGTGGCGACGAGCGCCGCTCGAAGGACGCGTGCGGGGCGAATTACGCGGAATCATGAATCACTACTTATCAAATCTGCTCGGCCAGGAGCCAAAAATGCACCGTTATCTGACGGCGTTTTCGAGTTAGGAAGAATCGTAAGTACGAAGCGTAAGTGAGGAAGAACAGTAAGTGCGAAGCGTAAGTTAGTCCCGGAGGGACGACATCAAATAGCCTGGGGCGTGAGCCCCAGGAACAATCGATAACGGAACGAAAAGCCCCGGGAGGGGCGACACTCAATGCGGCGTCGCCCGGTGTCGCCCCTCCGGGGCTTCAACATCTGTTTCGGCCACGATTTCCTGGGGCTCACGCCCCAGGCTATTTGATGTCGCCGCTCCGCGGCTGCTGCCTCGGCTCGACCCAAAACTAAATAACGACAAGCCCTTTGACGGCAAAGGACAAGGATGTCCCTCTTCAGATTTCGCAACGTGATCGGCGCGACGCTGGCGGTGGCGCTGCTGCTGGGCGCCGGCGGATGCAATAGCTTTAGTCGGCGGCCGGCCGAGGCGCCGCTATATAAAGGGCCAGGGATTGTCAGTCCGGCCGCGGTTGATCCACGCCAGACCTCCCACAACGAACCCGACGACAAGAGCGGCTACTTATTCGAGGAAGACTCCGACGTCGACGGTCCGTCGGCAGCGCCCAAATCCGCCAGCGGTTTCAAAGCCTTCTCGCCTTCGTCCATATCATCGAAAATCAAAGGATATTTCCAACCGACTCGCAGCCGCGAGCGGGCCCGCCAGCTCTTCGACGAGGCCGAACAAGCGTTTGACGCCGAGCGTTACGACAAAGCGATCGATCTGTATAGCCAGACCAGAAAACGCTGGCCCCGCTCGGCGCTCGAGCACGACGCAATGTTCCAAATTGGCGAGTCATATTACAAATCGCACCGATATCCCAAGGCGAACGAAGCCTATAAGGAGCTGCTGAAGAAATACAAGAACTCTCGCTATCTGGAAAAGGTCGTCGCCCGGCAGTTTACCATTGCCCGCTATTGGGAACAGCTTGAAGCGTGGCGCCCGGGGAGTTGGTACGCGGTGAACCTGACCGATTTCAGTCGGCCGACCCGCGATGCCGCCGGCAAAGCCCGCGCGACGTATAGCGCGGTCTACCTGAACGATCCAACGGGTCCGCTGGCGGATGACGCGATTATGGCGGTTGGCAATCACCATTTCGTCCGCGGAGCTTATGATAAGGCCGACCATCAATACTCATTGTTGCGAACGGATCATCCCAAGAGCGAGCACGTGTATCAGGCGTATTTGCTGGGCATCCAGGTCAAGATGAAGACTTACCAGGGCCCCGACTACAACGGCACACCGCTGGACGAAGCTCAGGAGTTGTTGGACCAGCTCAAGCTGCAATTCGCCGACCGCATCGGGCGAGACGAGCAACAACGGCTGGAACACGTGCATCAGGAAATCCGTAGACAAAAGGCGTTGCGAGATTGGCACCTGGCCCAATACTACGAGGCGAGAAAAGACTTTCGCGCCGCCCGGTCGTACTACGAAAAAATCAAGGCCGACTATCCGACGAACACGATCGCCGGGCGGGCGCAGCAGCAGATCGACAAAATCGCCGGCGAGCCGGACAACGCCCCGGACTACGTCCCCTGGCTGACGAGGATATTCGAACCACACGAAAGGCGTCGATGATTGATAAATTGGGTGGTATCTGCGAAATCGTTGCGTCTTCGCTTCGGCGGGGGCTGGGGCCTGGGGGCTGGGGGGAACGGAGCCGCCGTGTCTCCACGGCGGTGCAAGGTGGCAGCGCAACGTACATCGCCCTGGGGACAGGGCGGCTCCGTCCAAATCCCAAATCCCAAATCCCAAATCCCAAATCCCTAGTCCCTAGCCCCCAACTCCTAACCCCTTCGTCCCGAGCAAACGCCACGACACCCTTCCGCCCCGCCGCCGTCTTCCTCCTGGCCACCATCGCCGCCTGCCTCACCGGCTGCTTCGGCTATCAGGTCGGCAATCACACGCTCTTTCCCCAGCACGTTCGCACGGTGAGCGTGCAGATGTTTCACTCCGACAGCTTCCGCCGTAATATCGGCGAACAACTCACCGAGGCGGTGGCCAAGGAAATCGAAAACCGCATGGACTGCAAAGTCGTCGACAGCACCGAGGCCGACGCCACGCTGGCCGGCCGAGTTGTTAGCGCCACCAAGAACGGGCTGACCGAAACCCGTAACGATGACTTGCGCGAGATCGAATACAACCTTTACATTCTGGTCGAATGGCACGTCCATGGGTCGCCCGCGGGGCCACAAGGCGAAATGGTCGCCATCCCCTCCTCGCTGCTGGAGTTTAATCGGGCGTCGAGCCTGGTGCCCGAGGTCGGCCAGTCGATCGCCACCGCGCAGCAAAAGGCCATCGAGCGGCTGGCCCGACAGATCGTAGATCAGCTTGAGACGCCGTGGTATGCTGACGACTATGTCGAGTGACGGTCCTAACTCTTGCGGACAACCGCCGCGGCGTGCTGCATCGTGGCGGCTGCGCACGCGCCGGCTCGAACTGGCCGGCGAGCCGCTGTTGATGGGCATCGTCAACGTCACGCCCGATAGTTTCTCCGACGGCGGGCAGTTTCTCGATCCGCAAGCCGCGGTCGATCGGGCGTTGCAATTGGAAGCCGACGGGGCGGCGATCTTGGACGTCGGCGGCGAGAGCACGCGGCCGTACAGCGAGCCAGTCAACGCGGACGAAGAGCTGCGCCGCGTGATGCCGGTCGTACAGGCACTCTGCGAACAGGCCAAGGTGCCGGTTTCCATCGACACGTCGAAAGCCCGCATCGCCGCCGAGGCGATTGCGGCCGGGGCCGAGATCATCAACGACGTGACGGGCTTGGAGAGCGACGGAGAAATGTTGCCGCTGGCGGTCGAGAAAAAAGTCGGCGTCTGTGCGATGCACATGCAGGGCACGCCGCAAACGATGCAGGACGATCCGAGCTACGACGACGTGGTCGCGGAGATTCACGAGTATCTGCGCCAGCGGCGCGACGCTTTATCGGCCGCGGGCATCGAACACGAGCGAATCTGTCTCGACCCGGGCATCGGCTTCGGTAAAACGCACGAACACAACCTCACGCTGTGCCGCGAGGTCGGCCGGTTTCACGATCTCGGCTGCCCGCTGTTGGTCGGTCATTCCCGCAAAGGCTTCATCGGCAAGCTCCTCGGCGACAAAACGGCCGATCGCACCGCCGGGACGATTGGCGTGGCGCTGGTCTTGGCCAATCAGGGCGTCCAAATCATCCGCGTTCACGATGTCCGGCCGGTGCGCGAGGCGTTGTTGTTGTACGCGGCGGCTGGGGGATTATCGTAGAATTGATTCAGACATCACCGCGTCGCGAGGAACCATCGAACGCGCCGACAGACGATTGGTAACCGAGCGACTGTTTGTTATGATTGAAGTTACTGGAAGCTTACCTGACGAGCGTTAGTCTGCCAGACGCCGTGAGTTTGGTCGTTATGCGTCGGCAATCGACACACCATGACATGGGCGGTGCTTAACGTGACCAAACGTGTTTACATCGAAACGACCATTCCAAGCTACTTGGCCGCTTGGCCAAGCCGCGACCTTCTTCAAGCGGCACGGCGACAAATCACGCATGAGTGGTGGACCAACCAACGGCAGAATTACGATCTCTGTATTTCCCAAACCGTTATTGATGAGGCGGAGACCGGTGACGCCGATGCCGCAAAGAGACGAATGCCTTTCCTGCGAAATCTTCCGTTGCTCGACCTGACCGAAGCCGTTAATGATGTCGCGAAGGCGATCATGGATTCCTCCTTGCTTCCGCAAAAGGCAACACGCGACGCAGTCCACATTGCCGTCTCGTCGGTTCACAGCATCGATATTCTGTTGACTTGGAATTGCCGACACATCGCAAATGCGGCGATTATGAAAGAACTCGGCACGATCGTGTCAACATGCGGCTACGCAATGCCTATCCTTTGCACGCCTGATGAATTGCTCGGAGATTGATCGCCATGGCCCAACTGAACGAAAAAGAAACAAGGGATGAGGTCGTCGAGGAAACCCGCAGGATCAAAGAGGATCTCGCGCAGTCGATGGATTTCGACGTGGATCGCATTCTGGAAGATGCACGACAAAAACAGCAGGAAAGCGGTCGAAAGATCCTTTTGCCACCCGTCCGACAAGACGTCTAAAAAGGCGTTACGCCGAAATAGGCTCGCGTCGGCGGTTTTTCAACCTCGCTTCCTTCGTTCACGTTTCTTGGCTTATCGACTCAGCGACGGCCGGTCCGAAGAAATGCCCGAAGACACCAACCCCTACGCCAGCCCGACGATCACGGAAGCGGCGACGCACCAAGGTCGCTCGTTTTGGCGCACCGTCGGGCGAGTCGCGCTGCTTGGCCTGCTCGGGTGTCCAATTGGCGGCGCCATTGGAGGAATCGCGGGAGGGGCGGGCGCGGCAGCGCTGGGGACGGTCTATATCGTCGCGTCTGGCGGACAGCCGAACAACACACTGCTCCTCCCTGCCGATCCCTTCCAGTTCTCAACGGGAATTATCGCCTTCGGCGCCATGCTGGGCGCCGTCTACGGAGCGATGCTCGGCAGCTCGCTGGGCTGCCTGCTTGGGATCATCGTCGCGCTGCTGAAACACTCGCGGCGAAAAAGAGTCACTTTTTGGACGGCTGTTGTATGCGGCGTCGGCGGCGCTTTGGTCGGCGCTCTGGGCGGCGGGATTCTCGGCTCGCCAGGATCACAGGCCGCTTGGATTCCCCTCGGCATCATCATCGGCGCCATGGCCGGCTCGGCCGGCGGCATGGCGTTGGGATATGCGATGGCGTCTCTCAGGCGCTTCTGCTTTGAGCCGTCAGAACGCCACGGTTGATCCCGGCTTGAGCGCGTGCGACGGCAACGGATTTTCCTTGTCGAACACCCGCATTTGCTCCGGCTTTTCGAGCACGTTCTTGCTCTCGTCGAAGTCGCCTGTCTTGGGGTCGACGACGCCCTTGGCATCCAGCCCGAGATGCTTGACCATGAACGGATACATCGCCTGGCGCTTCGATCGCTGGTAGCCGTGGCCTTCTTTGGGGAAGTGGGCGTTTTCGACCTGGCTCGTTTTGCCGTAGAGGCCGTAGACGTTGCGGATGTAGGGGTATTCGACCTTCGGTGTATTCTTCGTCCAATCGCCACCGACGGATACCAACAGCAGCGGGCGGGGAGCGGCCAGGGCGGCGATCTCGGCGTTGTTGGTCTCCAGCTCGGCCGTCTTGTGGATCGGCATCCCGCTCTCGCAATGACAGCCACCGAAGAAATGGGCCGAGACCATCACCACCGGCACCGCCACGGCGACCCGATCGTCAACCGCCGTCAGCAGAAACGTCTGCGTGCCGCCGCCGGAGCAGCCGGTCACGCCGATTCGCTTCTTGTCGACGTCGGCCAGTGATTCGAGGAAATCGATCCCGCGGATGCTGCTCCAGGTTTGCAAAGTAAGCGCTTGCTTGTGCCCGTGATTCCAGCCCAGGTGCTCGGAATCGCCGAAGCCGATCATGTCGTAGGAAAACACCACCGCGCCCATCCGCGCCAGCGTCGCGCAGCGGTGCTGCTGATCCGCCCGCAATCGTCCGCCCGCCGGCCCGCGGGCATGTCCGTGTGGACAGAGGATGCCCGCGTGTGGCCCTTTCTTTCCCAGTGGGCGATAGAGACTACCATAAACAAAGTAACCCGGCCGGGCCTCGAAGGCGGCCGATTCGACCGTGTATCCCTCGTAAGTTCGCTTCTTGTGTACCACGGCATTGAGCGGCGTCCGCTTCGGCAAAGGATAGAGATTCGCCCCGGTGAGAATCTGCTTGCGGATATTCGCCGCCCGCGCCTTCCACTGATCGAGGTTCTTATACGTGGCGGCCATCCGCGCCAACTGCTTGACCGCATCCGCCTCGGAATGATAGTTTCCGCGGCAGAGGATCGGTTCGGCCTGCGCCTTGTCCGCGGCGGACGCGATGGATGTGGAGGCGGCGAGTATGACCGCGACGATCAACACGAAATGTTGTTTCATGGTCGTATCCCCACCTTTGATTTTTGGAGTGGCTGGAAAACGCGCGAGGTTGTTTATAGATGCGGCGAATCTCGCCAGCATTCTAACCCAGGCGAGACCGACATGCCAATCGACCGGCGATCGACCGTGGATTCGAGGGTTCGGGCAGTATGATATCAGCCAACGTCGGACACCACTTTCCGAAAAACGAGCGTATTGCCCCCTCTGGGGCTGTTTGCAGCGCGTCATGAGATAGGCAACCTCCCCCCCATTTCAAAAAACCGACAGGGGCTATCCCAACAGACCGGGAAACGCTCGAATAGAAGAAGGGAACCACCCATGCATCACTTTGCCGTTAAACGAACAGACATTACAAGTCCTAACAAGTCCTAAGCAGGGGCAAACCGTGGCGGACGTCTCTCCGACGAAAATTGAACTGACCGGCGACGATCAATTGGCGATTGATTGGAGCGACGGAGCGCGACGGGTTTATTCGTTCCGCGAGTTACGAGACGCCTGCCCCTGCGCCACTTGCCGCGAAAAGAACACCGCCGCCGAGGATCAGCCGGCCGTGCTGCTGCCGGTGCTCAGTCCCGAGGAAGCCCGCCCGCTGAAAATTGAGGGCATGGAGCCGGTCGGTGGATACGCCTATTCGATCGCCTTCAGCGACGGGCACAACACGGGCATCTATACCCTGGAGCGTCTGCGGGGGCTCGGCCACGAGGCGTAAGGTTGGTAAAAGTCCCGAGCCAGGACGAATATGCACTTTTCCACACAGCGGCGACCGCTTGCCGCGTGTTTTGTGGAAATGTGCAATCCGCGAAAAACCCTTGCAGATTTCCACGCCAGACGCATCAATGTCGCTTGATATCTGTTTGGCGATTCCTTTATAATTCGGCATCGAGAGGGGTTGTCCCCCCTGGGTTTCGACAGGCGGCGCTCGCCGAATGACTCGGCAGCGCGTCGGTCGAGTTTCGTTTCGTTTTTTTCGGGAGTGATGATCATGCCGCAAGGAACCATCAAGAAGTTAGCGTCGGACAAGGGTTTCGGATTCATCCAGGGCGACTCGGGGGATCTGTTTTTCCATCATTCTTCGGTCGAAGACTCGGGGTTCGACATGTTGCAGGAAGGACAGCTCGTCGAGTTCACCGTCGGCGAGAGCCCCAAAGGTCCGCGGGCTGAGAACGTCAAGGCGGTTTAACCCGGCCGGACGTCGAGCGTTTAGGTACCATCGTGCATGAACCTCCGCCTGGTCGAGTCGTTTCGGCCAGAGGAGGATTCTCGGTGCTCCACGTGATTACCGTTCGATGCGCGTACCATCCCGTCGGCTGCCGATTCACTACGCGTCTTTCACCTTAATCGGCCCGTCGATGCTCCACTCGCCGTTTTTTAGGCGGAACATTAGGGTGATGAATTTCTTTTTTCCCACGACCTTGAGATAAACCGTCGCGTCGTCGCCCGAAAAATTCACGTGATGGCCCTTGAGATTAAACGATTCGCCATCCTTCATGTCGAGCAACTCGATGACCTCCGGATTGTTGGCCGTAACATGCTTGAGGGCCTCTTGGTACAGCCCCGGCTCGATCTCGCGGCGGCGCTGGTTGATTTGATGATTGATAATCGCCCCCCCCAGCACGACCAACAACAATATCCCCACGACGGCGCCGACGACGATCCAAATCATCGTCGAAGACGATTGGGCCTGCCGCTGTTCGGCGTATCGCGCCGCGTAGCCGGTCTCGCTCTCGCCCTGCGCTACGGCAGCGGAGCGTGGGGCCGCCGGGGCCGCGGAAGGCGCTCGGGCCGGAGCGGGAGCAGCCGCGGGTGCGGAACTGCCAGCCGCGGCTGGAGCAGCCGCGGGCGTTCCCCCCGGCCTGACAAACTGCCGGCCGCAATGTGGGCACACCAGCAACTGGCCCGGGGCGATTCCTTGTCCAGAAATCACACCGCGACAATAAGGACAAGCGATCTGGTTCATTGGATGGAAAATCCCAAGCAGGGATGATTCAAGAGGAGTTCGCCGAATCCACTCTATAGCCTACCATCGCCGGAACCGTTTTGCCAACATGGACTTGCCCAGGCACGACCGCTGGCCGTGCTTTTTTTGCGTTGGTCGCATGGCGGGCGGCATGTTACTATTCTATGCACCGAGTGACACGTTTATCCGCGAGTGGTTGATTTCCTATCGAGGCGAACCATGCGAATGCCCGGCAGAAAAACGCGCTGGGCGATCGTCGCTGTCATTGTCCCCTTGGCCGGATGGTTGGGATCCTCGGGGGTGATGGCGTGGAAGTTCACGCATCGCTCGGGAGAAGCGGCGCCGGAGCCGCTCCCCGAGGTGGCCTGGGCCAAGTTCGAGGAACATCGCCTATCGACGAGCGACGGCGAGCAGATTGGCGCCTGGTTGATTCGTCAGGATCAGCCGCGAGGCTGTGTGTTGGTGCTACACGCCAACGGCGGCTCGCGGGGTTCGCGGCTCAACGTAGTGCGATTCATCGCCGAACTACAGTTCAATGTGCTGGCGATCACCCTGCGAGCCCATGGTGATTCGACCGGCGAATTGAACGATTTTGGTTGGAGCGCCCGGCACGACGTCGTCGCCGCCGTGGACTTTCTCGAACAACAATTTCCCGATCAGCCGATCTTCGTGGTGGGCCGATCGCTCGGTGCTGCCGCCGCGATCTTTGCCGCCGAATCGCTGGGATCGAAAGTTGAGGGATATTTCCTCGAACAGCCTTACAAAGATCTCGATTCGGCCCTCTGGAATCGTTTGCAAATCCGTTTACCGCCCCTCCTCGACTGGACGGCTTATCAGGGGATGCGGCTGTGGGCGCCCTGCTTTCTCCCCGTCGACATGGACGAGATTTCGCCGTTTCGCCATGCCGCGAGGATTCCCCAAGGCGCGCGGGTCGTCGTGCTGGCGGGTGATGCCGACCAGCGAGTGCGTCTCGACGAAACCACCCTGTTGTTCAGTCAAGTTGTCACCCACGGCCGGATTGTGATATTCCCCGGCGTAAAACACCGGCGGCTGATGTCGGCCGATCCGGAATTTTACAAACAGTGTCTGCGCGAGTTTTTGATTCCCCCGCCAACGGCGCTGCCCTAATGCGACGTCCGCCTCCAAGGCGAGCCCCGAGCGTGAACTCGGGGGTAATGTACCAACGCGCGAAAACGTCGACGCCGAAGACGGAATTACCAGCGGCCTCACGGCCGCCGCTCGCCAGGGCTTGGTGAATCGCCGATGTTGTTCTTGATTCGCCCTATCGCGACGGCCCAATCCCGGGCGAACCCTCGATTTCTTCTGCGACGCGGTCGGCGTCGGCGGCGTTGTATTGGACGAGCCGCTGTAGGTGTTGGTAGTCGTCGACTTCCAGAGAGGTGAATTCCACGGCCATCCCGTCGGCATCGACGCGGCAGACCTCGCCCTCGACGTCGATCAACAGCCCGCTATCGTTCGACAGCCGCACCCGACATTTGCTGCCTGCGGGGATCAATTGGCCGCTACGGATGAAGACGCCCTTCATGCTGATGTCGGCGACGTTGGAGGAGAATTCGATCTCGTCAGAAATCACCGTCACGACGGTCGACGGAGCGGAAATCAGGGCCGCGTCGACCCCTTCCAGCTCGACTCGGGTGAATTGGCGACGATTGGTTCCATCGGTCATGAGAAAATCTCCTGGGGGACCATGTTCGCAAGTACTCCGCCGGCTCGCCCGACGAGATATACAAGCATAGGTCACGGGGCGGGGCTGGCCGCCGCGAAATTGCCCTCCAGCGGAGGGTCATATCGCCTCGGATTCGGCAGCCGGCATATTTTCCCGGCATTCTTGCCCGTAGCGGGATTCGCAAGAATTCCACGTCTTTCGAGTGGACTAAATCCTTGCGAATTCCGCTACGTGCCAGCGGAACACACTCGAATCGCCCTGGCCTTGTCAATGCAGCACAACGGGGCGATAATCATGCGTAATCGATCATGGCCCCTCACCAGAAGGAAGCGAAATCATGACCCATCTCAAGCAATACGCCGTGGCGCTATCCGTCCTGGCCCTCGTCGCGACGAGCGCGCCCCAACTGCTCGCGGCCGACAAAGACGAAAAAAAGAAGCTGCCCCAGATCGAACTGAAAACCAGCAAGGGCACCGTGGTGATAGAACTCTACGAGGACGAAGCGCCCAACACGGTGGCCAATTTCGTCAGCCTGGTCGAAGCCAAATTTTACGACGGGCTGACCTTTCACCGCGTCATCGATCGCTTCATGGCTCAAGGCGGCTGCCCCAAGGGCGACGGCACCGGCGGCCCGGGCTACAAAATCGAGTGTGAGTGTTACCGCAAGGATCACCGCAAGCACGAGCGCGGCGTGATCAGCATGGCCCATGCCGGCCGCGACACGGGCGGATCGCAATTCTTCATCAATCTCGCCAGGACACCGCATCTCGATGGCAAGCACACCGTCTTTGGCCACGTCATCAAAGGCATGGACGCCATCGACAAGCTGAACCGCAGCGGCCGAGGACTAGCCGCCGACAAGATCATCACGGCCAAGGTCTTAAACAAGCGCGACCACAAGTATGTACCGGTGAAGGTTAAGTGACAGATAGTCGAACGCGTTCGTCGTTGTCCTTGTCTCGCCTTCAATTACCGAGGAGTTGTTGCGCCCCGCCCAGCAAACATAGCACGCCCATGCCGCGGACATACCAAGTCGGCTGCTGCCACCACTGCTGGCGCGTCCAGCCGTAGCGACCGCTCCAGTCGGCCACCTCATCGGCGGCGACGACGCTGACGAACCCAAACGCCGCGATGGCGATCGGCCCTAGTCGGGCTTCCCACTCGGCCAGCGCCACGTAACGCCACACGCACGCCGCGAAAATGGCCGTGGCCAGTAAATGCCACCAATAGTAGCGCAGAAATTGCTTGAATAGGTCCATCGTCTGGCTCCAGAAACGCAGCGATGCGTCCAACCGAGTGTTCGCGTCGATCCGGCAACTCACCACACGATCTGCGCGGCGTCGAATACCGGCCCATCGACGCAGGTCCGCTTGTAATCCCATGTGTCGCCTTCGGTGCGAACTTTGGTGACGCAGCTAAAGCAGATCCCGATACCGCAGGCCATTGGCGTCTCCAGCGACACCTGGCACGGAACGCCCGCGCTGTGGGCGATCTTGCCGACTGCCTCCATCATCGGTTCGGGGCCGCAGCAGACGATTCGTCGGTCGCCGGATGTTGCCCCGAGCACTGCATCCAGCAAGTCGGTCACCAATCCGTGACGGCCGGCCGAGCCGTCGTCGGTGCTCACCAGCACGTCGACACCCGCGGCGGCGAAGTCGTCCAGCCCGGCCAGATACTCCTTCGATCGGGCGCCGTAACAGAGCGTCACTTTTTGGCAGCGCGGCACGTTTCGTTGTGGCTGTCCGTAACGACGGCCGCCGAGATGCTCGCGGCCCAACGCCACGAAAGGCGTCTGCCCAATGCCGCCGGCGACCATGATTAAGTGTTCCGTCTGCTGCGGCGAGAAGCCATTGCCGAGCGGCCCCCAAAGTTCCACTTCATCGCCCGCGCGAAACTTGGCCAAGTGACCGGTCAACTTGCCGACCACCAGATAAACCAAGTCGATGCCGACCGGCCGGCCGCTATTGTCGGTCACAGCGTCTGTCACAGCGTCGGTCACCGTGTCGTACAGCGCCAGCGGGCGGCCCAGCAGCGGATCGTCCCAGCCGGCCAGCCGCAGCATGACGAACTGGCCCGGCGTGATTCGCTCGGCAATTTCCGGGCATTCCAACCGCAAGCGAAACGTTTCGCGGGCGACCGGCACGTTTTCGACGACGCTGACGGTCTGCTGCACGGCGCGATCCGCGTAGCAGGCGGCGTGTAAGGGGGAAACATGCAGGGGGTTGGTCATCGGCGACGGCGTCCTGTGCCGGTCGGCTTGCTGGTCGAGGTTTTCCTCGCCGGGCTCTTCGTCGCCGGAGGATTCCTCGCGGTGGTGATTTTCTTACGGGGCTGTCGCACCTGCGTAGGCGGCTGCTCTTCGGCGGCCTGCATCAATGCCCGCACTTCGTCGCGTTTTAGGCGGCGGCTTTCGCCGGGCAGCAGCTTGCCGAGCCGCAAGGGGCCGATCGCCACGCGGCGGAGCTTCATCACCTTGTGTTCCAGCCGGGCCAGCAAGCGGCGAATTTCTCGATTGCGGCCCTCGTCCAACACAATCTCCAGCAGCGTGCTCTGTTTGTGTCGGCTCGTAATCCGCACCCGCACCGGCCGCACCTTGGCCTCGGCCAGATACATTCCCCGCCGCATTTTCACCAAGTCACCTTGCCCCATCAACCCGGCGACCTGCACTTGATAGGTCTTCTCGATGCCGTAACGCGGATGGGTAAGCAGGTTGGCCAACTCGCCGTCGTTGGTGACCAGGATCAGCCCTTCGCTTGACGCGTCGAGCCGGCCGACGGGAAACAGATGCGAATGCTCGGCGTCGATCAGATCGATCACCCGCGTTCGTCCGCCGGGATCGCGATTGGTCGAGACCACGCCGGGTGGCTTGTTGAGCATGTAATAAACGGGCCGCACGTCGGGAAGCGGCGAGCCATCGACGCGAATCTCCTGCTGCGTGGGATCAACCCGCGTGCCCAGCTTGGTGACCGCCTTGCCGTCAACCTCGACCCGCCCAGCAAGGATCAACGCCTCGCACTGCCGGCGGCTATCGATCCCCGCCGCGGCGAGCACCTTTTGCAGCCGTTCGCCGGTGGTGGTGGTCGTGCTGGTTGAGCGGTGGGCCGCCGGGCGTTTGGTAGGGCGCTTCGTCGGACGTTTAGCGGGGCCTTTGACGGAACGGCGGCGGCGGGTGGACGTGGGAGTGGACATGACAAACCGGGGCAAGAAAGGGCGGCGAAGGAATCGCGAACTCCCCATTCTATCAGCTAGCGGCCCGCAGCGGCAGGTGTGGCTGGAATTTGGGATTTGTAAAGCCGCGACCAGTGGTCGCGCCCGTCGCTTTGCGACGGAAAAAAGGACGCGACCACTGGTCGCGGCTTTACAAGCGTGATTGTTACATTCCCCGCAACTCCCCGATCATCTCCTCGGTCGTCCTCAATCTCGCAAACTTGTGCTCCCAGATATCGAAGCACGCCTGCTGACGCTCGGGCCACAACGTCGCCACGCCGTCGGTCACGGCGGTCACCCGATAATCGCGGGCGGAGGCCGACATGAGCGTGGCATTCACGCAAACGTCGGTCACGATTCCGGTGATCATCAGATGGCGAATGTCCTGGCTGCGCAGCGCCAAATCGAGCGGCGTGCCGTAGAACTTGTCGTAAGTATGTCCCCGCACGATCAACTCATCGGGCCGCGGGGCCAGCGCCTCGACGGTGTCGGCCGATTCGGCCCCCTGCTCGTAATGTGGCGAGACCAAGCAGTTATTCGACGGCGCGCCCAAGCCGGTCGAGCGGCCCTCTTTCACCGGCAGGTGCTCGATCCCAAACGGATCGCCCCGCAGACACGGCACGTCGGTTGCATACACGAACTCGGTGAACACCACCGGCACGTTCGATTCGCGGCAGGCACCGATCAGCCGCTGTAAGTTGGGGATGATCTCGCGGCCCTCGGGAACCGCCAGCGAGGCCCCTTCGTCGAGAAAGCCGTGCTGCATGTCGACGACCAACAGAGCCGTGCGGCCGGGTTGCAGACGGTGGGTTTCGTCGACACGTTGGGCCTTCGCCCGTAGGATTTCTTCGCTGTTGGGCATGATTCGTCCCCTTTAATTGGGCGCGGTAGTAACGCATAATTGGGAGGCACGGCGCTAGCCGCCGGTAAGGTTACGTTTTCCCGCACAAAACCCGCGGCTAGCTCACCGAGGGCTAGCGCCCAATCGCTCACTCGTTTTTTGTCGCAAATGCGGCGGCAGATGATCGAACGGTCCTAACGAGTGTCGTCGTTGGGGTAGAGATTCGCAACCCAACCCCTGGCTTCCGCCAGGGGCTATTTCCGTTTGGAGTGGTGATTCGTCCTTTAGTATGCCCCTCATCGTTCAAAAATTTGGCGGTACGAGTGTGGCCGACAGCGAGAAAATTCTCGCGGCGGCTCGCAAGGCGGTCCGCGCGCATCTGGCGGGTAATCAGGTGGTGATGGTCGTCAGCGCGATGGGCAAGAACACCGACATGCTGGTCTCCTTGGCCGCCGAAATCAGCGAAAACCCGCCGGCCCGCGAGATGGACATGCTGCTCTCGACCGGCGAGCAGGTGAGCGTGGCCCTGATGGCGATGGCGATCGTATCGCTAGGGCACAAGGCGGTCAGCCTGACTGGCGGGCAGATCGGCATCAAGACCGACAGCTCGCACACCAAGGCCCGCATTCAGTCGATTTCGTCCGAGCGGATGCAGCGGCTGCTGGACGCAGGCAACATCGTCATCGCCGCCGGCTTTCAGGGCATCGACGAAGACCTGAACATCACCACGCTGGGCCGCGGCGGCAGCGACACCACGGCGGTCGCGTTGGCGGCGGTCCTGGGGGCCGATGCCTGCGAGATCTACACCGACGTTGACGGCGTTTACACGACCGACCCCCGCGTGTTGCCCGAGGCCCGTCGCACTTCGCAGGTGGCCTACGACGAAATGCTCGAACTGGCCAGCCTGGGCTCAGGCGTGATGCACAGCCGGTCGATCGAATTCGCCAAGAAATTTGGCGTGCCGATCCACGTTCGCAGCAGCTTCAGCGATATCCCCGGCACGATGATCGTCGATCAGCCCGAGTCGCTCAACCGCGCGGTCAGCGGCGCGGCGGTGACCAAGAACGAAGCCCGGGTCACGATCATCGGCGTATCAGATCGGCCGGGCAGCAGCATGGAAGTGTTTTCCCGCATCGCCAGTGAGAACATCACGGTCGACATGATCGTGCAGAACATCGGCGACGAGGGGCTGGCCGACATTTCGTTCACCGTGCTGAAAGAAGACTTGCCGACAACGCTGGACGCGGTGGCCGAGACCGTCGAGAAGATCGGCGCCAAGGGATTCAACTTCGACGATCGCGTGGCGAAAATTTCCGTCGTCGGCCTCGGCATGGCCCATCAAACGGGCGTGGCCCATCGCATGTTCCGCGCCCTGGCCGATGCCCGCATCAACATCCTGATGATTACCACCAGCGAGATCAAAATCTCGGTGCTGGTGACGCACGCCCAGATGCAGGAGGCGCTGCGGATCGTCCACAGCGTCTTCGAGTTGGATAGCGATCCGGCCAATGACGTGCCGACGCCAAGTCCGCCAGCCGATCGTACGCCCGACGCACTCGACGTGGTGGCCCGATTGCAAGGCATGGAAGACCTGACCATCGACGACATTTCGCTCGACGAGTCGCAAGCCCGGGTGTCGATCAACGACGTGCCGGACACGCCGGGCGTGGCGGCGCACGTGTTCGAGGAGGTGGCTGAAGCAGGAGTGATGGTCGACATGATCGTACAGAGCTTCGGCCACGACGGCATGGCCGACATGAGTTTTACGATCCCCAAGGGCGACCTCGACCGCTGTGTCGAAGTGGCCACGCGGCTTGCCGAAGAACTGAACTGCGGCCGAGTGACCAACAGCCCGCAAATCGCCAAACTGTCGGTCTCCGGTATCGGCATGCGCAGCCACACCGACGTCGCCACCCGCATGTTCGAGGCGCTGGCCGCCGCGGGCATCAACGTCGAGATGGTCAACACGAGCGAGGTGCGGGTGAATGTGGTCGTTGACGGAGCGCAGGGCGAAGCGGCGCTGCGAGCGTTGAACGATGCGTTCGCGGACACGCTACGGTGAACGCGCGGTGGCCGCAATCATCGGCACATCGTCCTCGCACTCCTCCGCGTACTCGTACTCGAATGCCGGCGTCGACGGTCAATAGCCAAATTTCGAGTACGAGTACGAGGAGGAGTACGAGTACGAGTGATTGTCGGTGCCAACCAGGGCCTATTCTCCCAGCGCATCCGTCAACACCTCTTCCGCCACATAAATCGGCAGTGGCGGATCGCAGGTGACGGCCACGGCGATGGCGTCCGACGGCCGGGCGTCGATCTCGAGGAGTTCGCCTTCGTGGCGGATGCGCAGCTTGGCGAAATACGTGCGGTCGCGTAGCTCGCTGATCACCACGTCTTGCAACTCGCCGCCCATCTCTTCGACCGTGTTGACCAACAGATCGTGCGTCAGCGGGCGGGGCGTGGGGAAATCCTTCACGCGGCGGTCGATGCTGGTGGCCTCGAAGATGCCGATCAGAATCGGAAACGTGCGGTCACCGTCCACCTCCCGCAGATAGATCACCTGCGAGTCGTTCACCTCGCTGATCACAATCCGCGATAATTCCATCTGAACCGGCATGACGAGATCCTTTCGGCGACGAAGCGAGGGCAAAATTTGATTATACGCCGCGTCGCGTGGCGGTGGTAGTGACGGCCGGCGAGTCGGCCGTTCGTCGACCAGCTTCCGCCGAACGATTCCGGCGAGCGGCGACCGTTAGGTCGCCGGTATTGCGGCGCTCGGTCTCGGGCGTATCACTTCTTGGTGTATTACCCCCGGGCTAACGCCCGCGGCTCGCCTGTAGGAGGCGTCTCCGACGGCGATCCGAAATTGTAGGAGGCGACTCCCGTCGCCGAATGTAGGAGTCACCGATGGCACGCCAAGTTGCAGCGCGGATCGCCGACAGGAGTCGCCTCCTACAATTGCTTGCGCAGCTCCACTAGCGACGCTTCGAGCGATACCAGCCGGGTCTTTAGCTCTTCCAGCGAATCGCGTTCGCGCTCGACGATTTCCGCGGGTGCTCGGCCGACGAAGCTCTCGTTCGATAGCTTCTTCTCTTTGCCGGCGATGAATCCCCGCACCTGGGTCCGTTCTTTTTCGTTCTTTTCGATCTCGGACGCCACGTCCATGTGTTCGGCCAAGTCGACAAACGCCTCGGCCGTACTTGTGGTGAAGGCGGCCGACGTCGACTCACCAGAAACCTCCGCGCCCCATTCGGTCGCTTCGGCGCCGGCCATCGAGGCGAAATACGGGGCCATCGGTTTGAGCAATGCCGCCGTCTCCTCGTCGCAGCGGACCGCGAAGTGCATCGTGGTCTTCGGTGGGATGTTCTGCCGACTGCGGATCTCGCGCAGACCCTTGAGCAGCTCCTGAAAGCGGGCGAAGCGGGCTTCAATCTCGGCGTCGTGCCAGGCCGGGTCGATCTCGGGCCAGGGCGCGATCATGACGCTGTCGGCCGCCGCCTGCGGTTCTGGCAGCCCTCGCTGTGGCGCCGCCTTGCCCAACAGATGCCAAACCTCTTCGGTGATGAACGGGATCATCGGATGCAGCAGCCGCAGCAGCGCGTCGAGTGCGTAGGCCAACACGCGCTGGGCCAGCGCCTTGGTCTCGTCGTCTTGCAGCCGGCCTTTGACCATCTCGATGTAGAAGCTGCAAAACTCGTCCCAGGCGAAATCGTACAACGTGCGGGCCGCCTCGGCGAATTTGAACGCTTCGAGCGCCTCGCTGACCTGCCGGCTGACGGTGGCCAGCCGGCTCAAAATCCAGCGATCCTCGACGAGCAATTCGTCGGCGTCGATTGCGCCCGACGTGTAACCTTCCAGATTCATCAGCGCGAACCGCGAGGCGTTCCAGAGCTTGTTGCAGAAGTTGCGACCCAACTCGAACCGCTCGCTGACCACGGCCCCGCGAGGCAGCTTGGCGTCTTCGCTGTCAGCTTCGGCCCATTGGGTCGAGAATTCACCGCCGCACTTTTTGCAGCCGATGCGCGGCAAGACGCGGTTTTTCTTCGTCTGCGGAATCTGCGCCTGACAGTGTGGGCATTCAAACTCGACCGGTATCCGCACGTCCTGCGCCTCGGTCGTCATGTAGGCCAGCCCGAACCGCAGCGCATCGGTGCCGAATTTTTCGATCACGTCCAGCGGGTCGACGCCGTTGCCCTTCGATTTGGACATCGTCTCGCCGTAGCCGTCGAGAATTTTCGGGTGAATGTAAACGTCGCGAAACGGCACCTCGCCGCAGTTATACAGCCCAGTCAAAACCATCCGCGCGACCCACAGCGTGATGATGTCGCGGCTGGTAATCAGCGTGCTGGTCGGGTAGTAGTAGGCAAGCTCCGACGTTTCCTCCGGCCAGCCGAGAGTGGAGTGCGGCCACAGGGCGCTGGAGAACCAAGTGTCGAGGACGTCCGGGTCGCGCTCGATCGTGTGACCGGGGATCGCGTCATCGGTTAAGTCTTCTTCTTGGGCGCAGATGAGCCACTGATCGTGCTCTTCGTCTCTTCGCCAAGCAACATCCTTGCGCCCGGCGAAGGCTGCCTTCAGTTCATCCTCAGAGACATTCGGCGCGTACCAAATTGGAATCTGATGTCCCCACCACAGATTTCGGCTGATGCACCAATCTCGCTTTTCGCTGAGCCAATCGTGATACCCCTTGGCGTATCGCTGCGGGGTGATCTTGACCCGACCGTCGCTGACCGCGTCCATGGCCGATTGGGCCAGCTCGTCCATCTTGACGAACCATTGATCGGCCAGATACGGCTCGATGGGCGTCTTGGAACGGTCGGAGTGGGCAATTTCGATCTCGCGGTCTTCGATCTGCTCCAACAGGCCGAGCTCTTCCAGATCGGCGACGACGTTCTTGCGGGCCTCGCTCATCGCCTGCCCCTCGTACTTGCCGGCGTGTTCGTTGAGCGTGCCGTCGGGGTTAAGAATGTTGACGTCGCCGATTTCCGGGTGACGCCTGCCGACCTCGTAATCGTTGGGGTCGTGGGCCGGCGTGATTTTGACGCAGCCGCTGCCGAGTTCCGGCTTGGCCCACTCGTCGACGATCAGCGGAATCGGCCGATCGACCAGCGGCAGCATGACCTGGCGTCCGTCGAGCGCCATGTCGCGCAGTTGTTCGAGGCCCGAGAGCATCGTCTCTCGCTGCTCGGCCAACGCGGCAATCTGCGATTCGACGTCGGCCTTGTCCTTGTCGGCCGCCGCGGCCAGCTTTTCCTGTAATTCGGTCGCAACCTTGTCAAACGCTCTGCCCGGATCGGGATGAACCGCGACGGCCGTGTCGCCGAGCATTGTTTCAGGCCGGGTCGTGGCGATCGTGACCTTCTCCGGCTCGCCCGGCTTGGGGTCGATGACCTTATAGCTGAAGTGCCAGAAATGTCCCTCGACCGTTTCGTGAAACACCTCGTCGTCGCTGACGGCCGTTTGCAGGAAGGTGTCCCAATTGACCAGCCGCTTGCCGCGGAAAATTTTCCCGTCGGCGAACATGCGGAAAAACGTGTGGCGGACCGCCCGGGCGCAGGTCTCGTCGAGCGTAAAGCGGAGCCGCTGCCAGTCACAGCTACAGCCCATTTGCTTGAGCTGCCCGATGATTCGCTCTTGATACGATTCCTTCCACTGCCAGATTCGTTCGACCAGCGCCTCGCGGCCCACGTCGTGGCGGGTTTTGCCCTCTTCTTCCAGCATCCGCCGCTCGACGACCGCTTGGGTGGCGATGCCGGCATGATCGGTGCCGGGCATCCACAGCGTCTCGAACCCCTGCATCCGCTTCATGCGGATCATAATGTCTTGCAGCGTGCCGTTGAGCGCGTGGCCCAGATGCAGCGCCCCGGTGACGTTCGGCGGCGGGATGACGATCGTGTACGGCTGCCGGTCGGGGTTCGGCTCGCTATGGAAATAGCCCTGCGATTGCCAATGGGCATACCAGCGATTTTGGGCGGCGGTGTGGTCGTATTGTTTCGGAAGCTCGCTGGGAGCAACGGTGGTGCTCATGGTTTGTAGGAGGCGACTCCCGTCGCCGATCGTTTAGTGATGTTGTTGAATCGAAATTCTGGAATCTCAGTATTTGCCCCGAAGGGGCCGCAACATGACAGCCCAGGGCATCGCCCTGGGTTTTTGTTCGAGCTTACATTCCGGCAGCCCGGAACGGGCGAAACAGAGCGCGACTCGCCCGCCGACGTTCTGTTCCGCCCTTTCAGGGCTCGCTGGTTATCTTCCTTCTTTCCCCAGGGCGATGCCCTGGGCTGATATGTTTGGGCCCCTTCGGGGCGAACTTTCGCGGCACCGCTACACTTGCCACTGCTTCTCGCCGCCGACAAGAGACACTTCGACGACCGGTCGATCATCGCTGACAACCAATCGAAACGAGAGCGGAACTTGCTCGGAGCGAAGTACCAGATTGTCGTCCAATCTCGATACACCGACCGGTTCGAGTCCTCCTTCGCCCAGGCGATACAACTCAACGGCCCACGGGTCGCGGTCAATCAAGAGAAGTTCGCGGACACCGAGCGAAGCGTAGTACGGCAGCTTCTCGCGCGTGCGATCGTCCGTGCTGATCACCTCGACGAGAAAGTCGGCGGCGCCCTGCCAGTGGGTTCCGCGATTGATCGCAGCAGTGTCGTTCAAGAAAACTGCGATATCGGGAACGCGATAATCGGACTTCCAATCTTCCTCGGCGGCGCTCAGATTAACACCCGGTCGGACTTCGCCGCTGCCCGGCCAGCCGATCACTTCCTGAAGAATGGAGCCCAGTCGCATTACGATTTGCTGGTGTTCGTCGTTCGGCATCGGCGCCATCATGTAGATTCCCTCCCAGGATTCGTCGAAGCGGTCGGCGCCGGACACCTTGCGCTCGGCCCGCAGCCGCTCTTCGAGTGATGGATCGGTGATTAGGGTGGCCATGAGGACTCCTGCCGGAAAAGCGTGGTTTCCTGTATCGTATTATCGGGCAATTGGCTCATTCGAGCAAGCCGACGTTATTTTACTTCGGCCACCGCAGCGGTATGCTCTTCGACCGGCTTGGCGTGCTTGGTCCCTGCCAATTCATCTTTGTGCAGCTTGTACTCGTAGCTGTCGTTCAGCGCCAGCCAACTGGCTTCGATGATGTTCTCGCTCACGCCGACGGTGCCCCAGATGTCTTGCTCGTCGCGGCTCTCGATGATCACGCGGACCTTGGCGGCGGTGCCGGCCTGGGAGTTGATGACCCGCACTTTGTAGTCGACCAGGTGCATGTCGGAAAGGTTCGGGAAGGTGCCGCCCAGGGCCTTGCGCATGGCGGCGTCCAAGGCGTTGACGGGGCCGTCGCCCTCGGCCACTTCGTGCAACACCTCGCTGCCGCCGCCCGATTTCACGTCGAGCTTGACGGTCGCCTCGGTGAGCACTTTTCCGTCGGGGGCCGTCTCGACCTCGACGTGATATTTCATGCGGCGGAAGTGCGAAGTGAACGTGCCGGCACACTTCTTGACCAGCAGATCGAACGACGCCTCGGCCACCTCGAACTGATAGCCTTGGTTTTCTTTCTCGACGACCTCGCGGAGAATTTTGTCCATCAGCGGCTTGTCGTGTTGAATATCGTGCTTGGTCGTAAGCGCCACGATGTTCGAGCGGCCCGACAGCTCGCTGACCAGGATCCGCCGCTCGTTACCGACCTGCTGCGGATCGACGTGCTCGTAACTGGCGGTCGCGCGGGCGATGGCGTGAACGTGCATGCCGCCCTTGTGGGCAAAGGCGCTCTCGCCCACAAACGGCTGGCTGCCCCGCAAGTGCATGTTGGCGATTTCGTAAACGTATCGCGACAGCTCGGTCAGCCGCTGCACGCTGCCCTCGACCAACGCTTCGTAACCTTGTTTCTTCAGTGACAGATTGGCAACGACCGAGATCAAGTCGGCATTGCCGCAGCGCTCGCCGAAACCGTTGATCGTGCCCTGCACTTGCTCGGCGCCCACGTCGACGGCGGCCAGCGTGTTGGCCACCGCCAGATCGCTATCGTTGTGGCAATGAATCCCCACCGGCACGTCGAGCACCGCGATGGCCTCGCGGGTTAACTCCGCGATCTCTTCGCTCATGCTGCCGCCGTTCGTGTCGCACAGCACGACCATGCGGGCGCCGGCCCGGGCAGCGGCTTGAATCGTTTTGCGTGCGAATTCGGGATTCGACTTCCAGCCGTCGAAGAAATGCTCGGCATCGTAGATCACTTCACGGCCGGCCGCCACGATGCAGCGCACGCTATCGGCGATCATCTCGATGTTTTCTTCCAGCGAGACCCTCAGCACTTCGGTGGCGTGAAAATCCGACGTTTTGCCGACGATGGTGACGACCGGCGCGCCCGACGCCAACAGCGCCCGCATTCCGACGTCGTCTTCGGCCTTAATGCTCTTGCGGCGGGTCATGCCGAAGGCGCAGATTTTGGCGTGCCGCAGATCCAGCTCTTGCACCTGCTGAAAAAACTGCTCGTCCTTTTCGTTCGAGAGCGGGTAGCCGCCTTCGATGTAGTCAAAGCCGAGGCTGTCCAATCGCTGGACGATCAGCAGCTTGTCCTGAAGTGAAAAGTTCACGCCCTCGCCCTGCGAGCCATCTCGCAAGGTCGTATCGTAGATTTCGATCCGCCGCATGATCGTTCTCCCAGCCAACAAAAAAAGCCCCGAAGCCTTGTCGGCCGCGGGGCTGAAGTCGTTTCCGTCTTACCGGTCGATGCCCTTAAGCCCGAGCCACCACGCCAATAATCGCAATCGTGCCGCCCGAGGTGGCGCCGGCACAAGAGATCATCGAAATGGAAGACACGCTGAACATGGGACCAACCGCTGAGTTGAAAAAAGTGATAGCGTAGCACCGGTAAAGCATACGATCCTTGCGGGGGATTGTCAATCCTACTGCGAAACACAACATTTACCGAATCGTCCCGACGGCGACCGGCTCGCCATGCTTCCCCCTTGCCAACAAAGGTCCAAACGCTTCAAATTCAGATACATCTGCATCGAGCCTCGGCGCGTTGTCCTAGGCATTCCCGGCCAGGAGACCCCCACGATGTCGTTCATCTACTGCCTCAACACCAGCACGATTGGGCCGCAGCCGTTGATGGAAAAAATCCGCTTGGCCGGCAAGCACGGCTTCGCGGGCATCGAGCTGTGGCACGACGACGTGTTCGCTTACGTCGAGCAGGGCGGCACGGTCGCCGACGTGAACAAGGCGGTCGCCGATGAGGGCCTGATCGTCCCCTGCACGATCGCTATGAAGGGTTGGTGCGAGGCCAGCGACGATGAGTATTCGACGGTGCTGGAAGACGTGAAGCGGCGGATGAATCTGGCCGCCGAACTGGGCTCGCCCTACATCGTCGCCACGCCGGCCCACGTGCCGGTCGACTACGAGATCATCAAGCGGCGTTACAAAGAACTGTTGGAGCTGGGCCGAGAGATCGGCGTCAAGCCAACATTCGAATACCTCGGCTTTTGCGTTTCGGTCTATCGCATCGATCAGGCGCTGGAGATTGTTACGGCTGTCGATGACCCCGACGCCACGATTCTGTTAGACGCCTTCCACAATTACCGCGGCGGCTCGACGTTCGACGACCTCACGAAAGTTCCGCTCCACCTGATCGGCCACTATCACTTGGACGACGCCCCCGCCGATCCGCCCCGCGAGCAGCAGCGCGACCCCGACCGCGTCATGCCCGGCGACGGCATCCTCGACCTGGCCGCCGAAATCCAATGGCTCCGCGACGTCGGCTACGACAAGGATTCTGGCACGGGCGGCGGCCGCACCATCAGCCTGGAGTTGTTCAACCCAGGGCTCTGGAAAAAAGATCCTGACGAAGTGCTGGCGCTGGGGATGGAGCGGATGAAGGAATTATTGGGCTAGCGATCGCTGACCGCGCTGTCACCCATCAGAGGCGCCGGGCGGATTCGAACCGCCGATAACGGATTTGCAATCCGTCGCCTTAGCCACTTGGCCACGGCGCCTTAGTCTATTTTTACGGGGTTTTAATGTTCTCGTCGCCTTCTTGTTTTTCACGTTGACACCCGCGTTGACACCTGACACCCTATCTTCACAGTTAAGGTGACGCCCGGCGGTAGCACCCGCCGAGCGCCTGACACCACCTGCCCTTTGACACCGGAGGTGATGCTGTGAGCAAGTCTACCCGAAAGCCATCGGCTGCAAAAGCGGGAAAGATCAAGCCAAAAAAGCCCTCTGACAGCTTCCCGCTGTTTCCCCATGCCACCGGCCGCTGGTGCAAGAAGGTCCGTGGCCAGTTCTGCTACTTCGGCAAGGTCGCCGACGATCCAGAGGGCGTGGCAGCGCTAGACCTCTGGCTGGAGCAAAAGGACGACCTGCTCGCCGGCCGGACGCCGCGGACAACCGGCGATGGCCTGACCATTCGCGACCTCTTGAATCGGTTCCTGACCAGCAAGAGACACCTCGTTGACACCCGCGAGTTAACCCACCGGAGTTTCAGCGATTACCACCAGTCGTGCATACGCATCGCGGGATTCTTCGGCAAGGGCCGCCGTGTTGACAACCTGGCGGCCGGCGACTTCGAGAGGTATCGGGCTGAACTAGCCAAGACGCGCGGCGCGGTCGCCTTGGGAAACGAAATCGGCCGCGCCCGCGTGGTGTTCAAGTATGGTTTCGACTCAGGGCTGATCGACAAGCCGGTCCGCTACGGCTCCAGCTTCAACAAGCCGAGCAAGAAAACGCTGCGGATCGCCCGGCAGGCCAACGGCTCGCGGTTGTTCGAGCCAGCGGAGATCCGGCAACTGCTTGAGGTGGCACCCGTTCAACTCAGGGCGATGGTCTTGCTGGGCGTCAATGCCGGCCTGGGCAATGCGGACGTGAGCGGCCTGCGGCGATCGCACCTGGACCTGGACGGCGGCTGGCTCAATTATCCACGGCCGAAAACTGGCGTCGAGAGGCGCTGCCCGTTGTGGCCGGAAACGGTCGAGGCGATCCTCGAGGCGATCGAGGCGAGACCGAAGCCGAAAGATGAGTCACACGCCGATCGGGTGTTCCTGACCAAGCACGGCCGCCCATGGTGTCGTGACGCAGACATCGGCGAAGAAGGCGCGAAGATCAAACGACCGGCCGACAAGCTGGCGCCGCAGTTCACGAAGCTGCGCACGGATGCTGGGGTCACGGGAAACGGCAAGGGCTTCTACAGCTTGCGAAATTCCTTCGCGTCGATCGCCGGCGGCTCGACCGACCAAGTAGCCGTCGATCACGTGATGGGCCACGTCGACCCGAGCATGGCGGCGAACTATCGGCATCGGATCGACGACAAGCGGCTCGAGAAGGTTTCGGAGCACGTGCGCCGGTGGCTGTTCCCGAAGCCGAAGAAGAAGGGCGGGAAGAAGGCGTAGCGGTAGTCAAACGGCCGCGGAGCGCTCACGAGGGCGCCGGCGTTTTAATCGCTGGGCTAGTACGCGAGGCTTACGGTACAAGCAGGGCCGTTGTACGTGAGCAGACACTTGCTCAAAATGTCGCGACCGATGAGTGCCCCGATGTTTTGGATTGCGAGCGGTGCGCTTGTTACTTGTATGTTCTGCTCCACATAGTGCAATCCCATGGCTGGTCCCTTGGCTGGTCCTCCGATGGCGAACATCACATCGTAGGTGGGAACATCAATGTTTGTCGCCGATGCGGTGTGCATTAGCTGCGTACCGATCTGGACCAGACCAAGCCGCGGGACAAGCCCTTGGTCAATGACCGTGCCGCTCGCGCCGGTATCAATCAGCGCCTGAACAATTTGTTTCTACGGCACGGGCTGGTTGGTGATACGGAGAATCGCAGCCTTTGGCTGGCTAAGCCCGATTGCGACCGTAAGAAGCGGTCCGCTGTTTGCCAAAAAATCTACCGTTACGATTGGCATGTGAGATCACGGCCGCAGAAATGAACCTGCTCAATGCCCTCGATTTGTTTGATGAGAAACCGCTCCAGTCCGAATTCGTCATATCCCGCCTTTAGCGCATCCTCGAATGTATCCCACGTATTAACAACTCGGTCGCCATGGATCACGACGAACTGACCTTCCGATTTGCGAACGAGTTCGTCCTTGTGGGCTGCGTAAGTCTCTAGCTCTTTGGCGAGATCGGGGGTATTGGGCATGACTTGGCTTCCCGGGGCTGTGGCCGCCAACATCCGTCGCTGGCCTTCTCTTTTCATCGGCATTTGCACTATCTAACGACGGACGAATCCGGTGTCAATCCGTTCCCACAGTCAATCCTACATCAACGCCGCGAGCGATTCTAGCGTTTGGCGGGGCAGATTGAGGAGGCATCCTGCGCTAAATGGTTCGGTGAAAGGGGTTACGAAAGACTCCCAGTCCCGGGGAATGTAGCGTGGAAAGCCCTCAAATGGACGCCGAGGGGCTGGCTGCCGGACGGTGGGAGTTTGGCACAATGGCGGGCGTAAAATCCGATGGCGGCGCTCGCCGGCCTCTGATGAGCCAGTGGGCGTCGTCGGAATTGTCCGAAATGTAAAAACCCGAAGAAATCAGAGCAACGGCGCGGCGCCGGTGTCCAACACAGATCCTCAAAAGGGATTCGTGGCTGCAATTTCGGTTGCAGTACCGTGAGGTATGGGGGCACCTTCGGGGCCTTACAGCGCCGGTCCGCGTCGTTGCTCTTTTTTGCTCGCCGCCCTTTGCCACTCTTGGCCGGCGACGACGAAAGGAATGCCATCCTGGCAACTGCTGAATTGAAGCCGATCGCGAGTGGACTCCCGAGGACGTTGTGAAGCTGTTTCGCAAGCGTGCGGATCAGATCGAGGCAAGGCTGCCGGCCACGGATCGCAAGTTGGAACTGCTGCGGTGCCTTATCAAGCGCCGAGCTGATAGGAGGCTACTGTGGGTGCGGAGAATCGCAAAGCTGCTTGGCCGGTTAGCGGATGAGGTTCACGACATGCTCGCCACGCCGCAGCGCAAGGGACTCGTTGCGCGGCCATCAATGGAAAGCGGGACGCATTTTCAAATCGGGTCACATTACGTGGGTCAAGAAAAATGGCAACCACCGAAAAACCAAACCGTCCCGACATGGCGAGATTCCGGAAAGTCTATCCGAGGATCTGGTCGGATCAAGATTTCCTATCGCTTGGCGATAGCGAAAAGCTGCTCGCCCTGTTCGCCCTGACCGGCCCTCAGAGCAACAGAATCGGGCTGTTTGAATTCTTGCCGGCGATGTCCGCGGAGCGTCTCGGATGGAGCATTGAAACCTTCCAGTAGGGTTTCGGGAGGGTTTGCGAAGGGTTACCCCAAACCCTTGGCAGTACAGGAACAGGAACAGGACAAATCTTCTTGTCGTGCGCTGCGCTCCGACGAGGTGGATGTGCGGCTGGCAACTTGGATGTGGGAACTCATCACACGCCTTCAGAAAGGCCGGAAGGAACCGAACTTCAAGAAGTGGGCCATCACCATCAGGCTCATGCGCGGTCGCGAAATAGCGGGCCTTGAGCGGGCCCAGGTAGAGTCCCAAATTCAAGCGGAGATCGAGGGGAAGATTGCGGAGAATCCCAATGTTTCACGGAGCACGATCGAAGCCGATGTCCGTTCCAGGCGGCAGCCGACGCCTCCTACTCCATCGCCGAATTTCCAGACGTTCCCAAATGCCCCCGGTCCGTTCGGTAATTCGCCAGGCAACCCGGCCGCGGCATTCACGCTAACGCCGGAGGACATCGCCGGCCCAATTACGACCGCTCCTCAACCGCGCCCAAAAGCTCGCCGGCATCCCAGACAAAACCATCGCCAAGTACATCAAGCATGTAGCAGAACCAGAACAACGAGAGAACGGCATCGAGGTAAGCCGTACGGGCCTGCTGAAGTTCGCCGCCACAAAGGCACCCAAACCCGTCCCGCCTCCCTACGTTCACGTCGAAGGTCTCCCGCTCGACCAGATCAAGCTGCGAGCGGAGCGGCGGGCGGGTGAGTTGTTGGCGGGGATGGAAGGTCTCGGACAGCACGGCGGAAACAGAAAATCAAGTCGCACGCTGCAACTTGATGACCTCGACATCACCAAGACCCAATCGTCCCGCTGGCAGCTCGCCGCGTCGTTCCCCGAGGCGGAGTTTGAAAAGCACCTCGGCGGCGCAAGAATCCGAACTCCCAATTATTCCAACTTACTCCCATCGACTCACAACCGCCGGCCGCAAGCAGAACGCCAAGACGAAGCCCGCAGCGTGCTCACTGCTGCACGATCGGCAGTCAGCACGACTCGGAACGCCTTGAAACGGATCGGGCGTTAGAGAGCGTCCTGAGGCTCTGGGCGGCCTGCTCCGGTTTGCGGCCGTGCGATGTAGGGCGGCCTATTTATTCGGCCTCCCAAGAATAATCTTCGGGTGATTCTTTCGACGGTTCCGAGTCTTCCGCCAGTGAAACAGCCCGCCTTTTCCACCACGGCCAACCTCCGGTACAACGCTCACAATGTCTTCGGAAGAATCTTTTTTCCTGTGAAGAATTCCGACATTCCACACTTCGTTTTTTTCAATGTCAATCCACACATCTTGAATCCTGTCTTTGGATTCGTATTTCAAGATGTGGATATAGCTTGGGGCCGATTCTCTGTAGATGAACCGGCGTTCCGTCATACCGACGAACTTCAACCCGCTGAGGTCATTGCCGGACCGGAACAACTTGTACCCGTTCTCGCATTGTCGGATGTCGACGAAATACCCAGTTCCGTCTTCCCATCGACCACTCCAAACGAAGACGGACGACTCTTGTTTGGCTCCAACAGCGTATTCGGAAAAAGTGGTTACAGTGAGTGCCACCAGGACAATCAGAGCGCCATTCCAAAGCAAATAAGAGAAAGGCTTCATTTCAATGACCCTCAGGAGGATTACGTGATCGGAGGCCGCCGGTTTTCTAGGCGACGCCGTGTCGCAAGTCACGAACACCGACAGTTTAACGTGCGGCAGGCTGGTTCGGAAACACCGGATGGCAACTCGGCGGCGACGTGACTCAGGCGGCTACGTTCATGTTCGCGGCAGCCCACGCATTATTCCCGTTGACGCCCGCGAGGCGGACTTGCGGGTAGCGTTCGTCCACAGCTTGCGGGGCATCGCCGATCGTAACCTAGCCGCGGCCGATGCGATTGACAAAGCGATCAGATCGCCGCTGGCCTGATATAGCTGATTCGTTTCTTTGTTTCTCTCTACTCGATTGCGCCGTCTGTTTCTCGACCGGCGGCGAGACGCAGATGTTGCCGAATCTGCCGGCGATTACTGGCGGGGCCGAGTATGGGCGGCCGGTGGTGCAGCGGGTGTTCGAGGTTGGGTGATTACCGACTTTGTGCCCGTTTCTCTTCCGGCTTCACGTCCGAGTAACTCGCTTCCGTCGCCTGCCAAAGCAGCAGACACCAATCAGGCCAAGGGCGGCGAGCATCAACGTCGACGGTTCCGGCACCGCCTCGCCCAACGCCGCTTCCGGCGAACCTGCCGGTCCGGGTCCGGTCCAGTCGGCGAGCAGCACGGTGAGGTCGTCGAAGTTGACCACGGTGATCAGCGGCTCCACAAGATTGCCGTCGGCGGCGGTGACGTCTTTGTTCCAGTTGGCAAGCAGAACGGTTAGGTCTTCAAAGTCGACAAATCCGTTGCCCGTCAGGTCGCTGGTGAGTCGTCCTGGAAGCGATGTAATCGAGAAGTTGTCGAATTCCGCGCTCTGGGCGTAAAGCTGGATTCCGATAAAACCGGACTCGTACTCGTCGTCAAATCCGCTGATGATCGTCTCATTGCCCGTAGCTACGTCGAGCGACGTGAAGGTGAAGTCGCCGTCGACCACTTCAAGCGTCCAGTGGATCAGCGAACCTTGCGGATACGGGATGTACTCGGCCGGGTCATCGATGACCGCCAACAACTCGTACCACGGACTCTGATTGTCGATGCGTTTGTGGGCAATGACCATCGGACCGTGATGGCCATCGAGTGGCGGCAACTCGGGCCAGCGGTCGTTCATCAATTGAATGCGATAGTGTTTTGCCAATTCTTGATAGCCCCAGACGAACCCCATGCCATCGTTGTCGTTTGCGACGACATCCACCTCGGCTCTGAAATTGGTAAACTCTTGTTCCTTGAAATAGATGATCGTTCCCAGCATCATGTGATCTTCGACATCTCCCCAGATGTTGGAGCCTTGGTAAAGCGCGTTGCCATCCAGGCCGAGTTGACTCGGTCGAATCTCCCAGGTGGACGGCCCCAATTCGCCCAGGCTAACGTCGTCTACGATCTCCCACGCGCTCAGGTCACCATCTTCAAAATCAACAGACACAGATTGTCCCAGTGCCGCCGGAGCAGCATAAAGAAATACCGTTAACACACAAGAGCCACAGAGACGCAGAAACCGCGCAGTTTTCATAGCGCTCCCCTTTGCACGAGGAAAGTTAAGAGACCGAAAACCATCACACCCGCATTCGTTGCAGACTTGCGGCGTTGCCTAGATAGCCAGCGCCAACCGATCCAAAAAGTTCTCAAGAAAAGACCCACCTGAGTATACCAATGGGGGAAACCCAGTGCAAAGGAAAGTTGCTAAGCGGCCGGTGGTCGACCGCTTCAGCGATAGATCTCCACCCCGACGACGCGCACCGATCGTCCCTGATAGATCACCTCATCGCCGGCCCGGACGTCACGCAGCCGGGCCCGCCCGACCAGCCGAAGGTCCGGCCGGCTGCGCGCAGACCGCTACACTTGACTCGGCTTCGGCAATCTCGCCTTATTGGCCTGGATCACGTAGGCAGCGACCGGCTGAGAAGCTTCCTTGCGTAACGTCGCACGACGGACTCTTTCCAGCGTGAATCCTTGAGCAACCAACATGCGCGTCACATAATCGACGCCGTGGCAATAGCGACCGTTGGCGTTCAATCGAAAGTCGACTCGCTCGCTGTCGTCCGCTTCGGCCTCGAGCGTGAAGATCAACACGGCATCGTCTCGTAGGACTCCGTGCGCGGCGGCGAAAACCGGCGCGAGGTCGCCGAAATAATTGAGCGTGTCGGCCGCACACATCAAGTCGAACTCTCGCCGATCGGTCCGCAAGAACGACGTCAATTCCGCCTCGACCAAATCGTCATACAGATCGAGCTGTCGAGCGCGTGCGAGCATTTTCGCCGACAAGTCGACCCCGACGAGCGTGCGGGCGAAGGGCCTCAGACAAGGTCCGCATAGGCCGGTGCCGCAGCCCGCATCCAAAACGTCCTTCGAGGCACTAGGAGCGTCGTAGACATGGCCGATGGCCTCCTTGATGAGCTGTGGCCCCCGATAGTCCAGGTCGCTGAACGCTGCATTGTACGTGTCGGCGTATTCGTCGAAAACCTGGCGGATGTAGTCATCCGATGCGCGGGCTGGGACACGATCCTCTGAACAAGTAGCGAGCATGTGTTGTGCCACCGGGTTATCGGGATCGTGAATCAACCATTGCTCGAACGCTTCGCGGGCCTTATCGAGTCTACCGGCCGACCGCCATACGGCGGCCAGATTCCTCCAGGCATCAACAAGTCGTGGGTCAAGTGCGATCGCCTGGCGATATGCGTCCGCCGCCTCATTCCATTTACGCAGCTTTTTCAGCGCGTTTCCCAAATTGCAATGCGTCCCCGGATTTTGCGGATTCAGTTCGATGGCTCTCTCATACGATACGACAGCGTCGTCAAGTCGATCCTGGTCCTTGAAGACAATACCAAGGTTGTTGAAAGCGTCCGCATCATCCGGTTTCAGCTTCACCAACTTGGCGAACCACAAGGCCGCCTCGTCAAGCTGCCGCGTCTCTCGCAGAACATTGCCCAGGTCATTGATGGCCGCCGAGTATTCATCTCGATTGGCGATTGCCCGGCGAATCAACTTCGCCCCTTCGAAGGAATCTCCCCGCTGATGCAGAATCACACCCAATAAGTGTAGCGCCTCCGCGTGGCCAGCGTTCCCGCTAAGCACACGGCGGTAGACCGCTTCGGCCTCCGCCAATTTGCCGTCTCGGTGCAGCGTCAATGCCTCTTGAAAACCGTCCCGTTCCAGGCGCGACGTTCCTCGGCGACGTTTGGCCACACGTTTCTTTTTTCTACTCATCGGCCAGACCCGCTTAAGGGGCAGCGAAGACGTCAAATGCCTCGGACCATTGACCCTTTGTCGTTCGGGCGAAGCCACGAATCGGAGCGTATCACGCCAGCATGACAGAAGCAACGAGACACGAAGCTCCCAGGCGTCGCTCAGTGGACGATCGGCAGGCAACCCAGGTCGGAACACCTTGATATCACCAGCTCTCAGAATCGCTCTGAGGCGTTCGGCTCTTTGACAACTAGGTAGCGTCGCCGGCGGATGGTAACTCGGGGGCGCGTTGAAACAAAACGAGCCGGGGCGGCTGGTGACCGTTCCGGCTCGGAGGTGGTTGGGGTAGTGGTGTGGTTTACCTACGTCGTCGCCGGGTGAAGCCTAGCAGGCCCAGCAGGCCCAAGGCGGCGAGGACGAGCGTCGAGGGTTCCGGAACGCAGTTGCCGCCGCCATTTGGTGTTGACACCCCAGTGAACAGGCACGCAATCAACCTGGCCGGGAGCGCAAAATTCCAGATGGCGATGTCATCGATCAAACCATCGAAGTCCTTGTCGTCGCCGCCGATCCGGTTGCCAAGGGTGAGTCGGTTGTCGTTGGCGACGTAGACCAAGCCACCCTCGTTCGCGCCGGCGTCG
Organism: Planctomycetota bacterium; assembly: GCA_022564995.1. Taxonomy (GTDB): domain Bacteria; phylum Planctomycetota; class Planctomycetia; order Pirellulales; family JADFKK01; genus JADFKK01. Next base: position 64,256 of record JADFKK010000003.1, read on the forward strand.
AGGTTGCCGTTCAAGAGAATCGGATCGCCGAAGGCAAGCCCGTTCACGTAATGCTGGATCGTGCCGTTACCTGCGTCACCCTTCGAGTCGAACACGCTGGCGAGGTGAGTCCATTCCGGCTCCAAAACGAGACCCGTCGACTGAGCGTGGTCGGCGTTGTTGATGCGATTGGTGATCTCTCCGTTGCGAAGACCATACTCCAACACACCGTCCTTGGAGAGTGTGTAATGGCGGCGGTTTCCATCGGGAACGACCGTAAAGGCTTTAACCCACATCGAGACCGTCGAGGCGGTGGCGCCTTCTAACAGCGGCAGGTTGCCGAAATCAACCACCTGATCCGGCATCGCGAAGTCCAGCGCTTGTCCCGCACCGAGAGGGCCGGGGGTGTCGTTAGTAAAAAATGCGTTGATCACACCTCCAGCAGCAGGGTCGGGAAACATGACTCCGGCGATGTCCTCGGCCTCGTTACCGTCGATCGGCACATAGAAAACCAATTGTGGGTGAAATCCTGCCTGTGCGATGCCGACCAACGAAGCAAGAACTGCAACAACAACGCTCGCTGCAAGAGTTTTCTTAAACATGTTACTAGATCCCATTTGTGACGAGCTTAAAACCAACTTGTTTATTGACGAACAACGGCCGCCGATGGCCACGGGCTACGAGACTTTTGCATTAACATGCACACACTACGTCCGGCTAGCACGCCAACGAAAAAACGCCTGCGACCTCAACGCTGACAAGCCGAGAGCGAATGCCGGCTCAGTGAACGTCAAGATTGCAGGCGTCTTTAACTAGCGATACGCACGCAGGATTGGAATGGTGAACTCTCCTGATTTTAATCGCCAAATTCCCCCAACGCTACTACATTGTGAACAATTCGTCAAGAAAACTCCCGATCCGCTGATTTCGCAGCCAACGCCCCAGCTTCGCCCCTGTTGCACGAACGACAGGCAACGCAACTCAGAACCCGTCGGGAATCAGCGGGGCTTAGAACGCCCGTCGTCTCCGCCGCCGGTAGAAGCTCAAGCCGAGCGTGGCGAGTAGGGCGAGCAGCAACGACGATGGCTCCGGCACCGCCTCTGCGCCCAACGCGGCTTCCGGCGAATCAGCAGGTCCAGGTCCGGTCCAAGCGGCCAACAGCACGGTCAGATCATCGAAGTTGACCACGGTCGTTAGAGGCTCCACAAGATTGCCTTCGGAGGCGGTCACGTCTTTGTTCCAGTTGGCGAGCAGAACGGTTAGATCCTCGAAGTCTACGAAGCCGTTGTTGGTTAGGTCGCTGATGATCGGTTTGGGAATCGGCGTCAGTCGCGGCACAAGCCGGATAAATCCCGCGTCGTTTTCCGTAATAATCAGATCGCCGTTGGGGGCCAGGGTGACGGCCCGCGGCTCGCTGATTTTCTCGCCGGGGGAGGAGAGTGGCAGCCCGTCGCCGTTGTGGACATCGCCGGCGCCGTCGACGAGCAAATGGATGATGCCGGTCGTGTCGACGTACCAGACCTGATCGTCGCGGTGCGTGGCCAGCAGGTAGCCGCCCTCGGGCGTAAAGGAAATGCCGCGAACCTCGTTCAATCCGGTGTCCAAGGCCGACTGTCCGTCGCCACCGCCTGTGTCGGTCCCGTTGCCGGCGATCCTTTCCTTCGCACCGCCGGAGGAGATTCGATACACCGCGTGGGCGCCTCGATCGGTTACCACTAAACTGCCGTCTCGTGGATCAACGTCCAAGTTCCCCAGGCTGGCGAAACCGTCGGCGTAGGTCGTCACGCCGCCGCCGGGCGTCCACGATCGCACGCGCGTGTTTGACGAATAATAGACCTGCGACTCGTCGGGGCTGACCCACAGTCCGCGGCCGATCGCGATTCCTTCGGGATCTTCGAATAGCGTGGTTAACATCCCGTCGGTATCAAGGCGGCGGATTCGCGCATTGTTCAAGTCGAGAATATACGTTGTGCCGTCGCCGAGAGTGAACAACCCGTTGGGAAACGCCAGTTGCGCCGTCGTCGCCAGTCCGTCACCGTTGAAGCCCGCCACACCCGTACCCGCGACCGTGTGAATCGTCCCGTCGGGCGTTACCATGCGAATCGCGTGGGCGTCCTTGTCGGCGATGTAGAGATTGCCGTCCCAGTCGGCCATTGTCATGTGAGGCCGTGACAGCTCGGCGAACACCGCGGGCCCGCCCTCCATAAACGCCTGCCAGCCGTTGACGCCGCCGCCGCCGATGAGCCCTGTGCCGGCCACGGTCGAAAGATCTCCGTACTGAGCGAGAAAATCGTCAAACTCACTGCCCAGGGCGGGGTGCGCCGACGCCGCAGGGACCAAGATGCCGGCAAGCAGAAGAATCAAAAAAACTCTCATGTCGGCATCCCCATGACCCGGCGGTCGATGATCACATTGCTGCACTTCAGTATAGCCACAATCGCCGAGCGGCCAAAAGATACGATGATCTCAGTCAATCCGCCCCGCCAGATGATGACGCTGCGGGAGACTTCGTTGCGCCGCGGTTCAAGGTGGAGCTGCAGCGCGTGGCAGGTGTCGAGGGTGACGTTGCGGGCGGCGTGTTCGTTGAGGAGCATGGGAGTAAAGGCGTGTGAGGCGATCGTCATGCGACGTAGCGTCCATCGTCTGTCTGGCGGGCCTGGCCGACAGCGACGAGCGTGTCGAGAAGCTCCTCGACCTTGTCTTTACGGGCACGAGTAAAGTGCTTGGCGATTTCGACGTGGGTGGCCGGAGTGGAATGCTCGGTGAGTGCGGAACGAACGGCACTGATCCGCTCGGGCAACGACGTGGGCCACTTGCGTTTCTCGATCTTGGCTGGAGTTTTGGCAGGCTTCGTTGTATCCACGTCCAGACCCAGTGTCTTTTGGGTTTCCTTCGCGCCATCCGGGTTTTGGACTTCAGGCCGCAACCAGCGAATATGCCCCTTGGCTTCCTCGGCCGCCCGCTCGTGATTCAGGTCGACAAGACGTTGGAGGATTTCCTCGTCCTCTGAGTCGTGTGGCCAGCCGTAGGCATCGAACACGGCAGTATCGAGATCATCGTGGATCTGCTTGAGAACAGAGACGAGCCCCGTTTCGTGAATCACACGGTCCTTCTTCGTCAGTTCCTCGCCTGCGCGAAGTTTTTCGAGGACGTTGTACATTCCGGTGATAGTCAGGTCGGGATGCGATTCCTGCTGCCGCTTGCGATGAGCGTCCAACTGCTCGCCCAGCTTCCGAATCGACTCCGCAGCTAATTCGTCGCCCGTAGGAAAGGGGAAACCTTCGAAGCTGATCGACTTAACGTAAGTTGGATCATTCCCCACACCGAGGCGACTACCAGTGACAAGAGCCCATACACAATGCGGCCTGCCCGAAAGAACCCCGAGCATGTACGCATCACTCAAACCAAACACGATAAGCTTGCTGTCTGGCAAAATCTCCTTTTCCAGAAACACAAAGAACCTGTGCTTTGAAGTCTTTACCGTAGCAATGAACCGCGGGATTCCCTTGCTCATTGCCCGCCACTGCGGACTTGCCTCACCAAATATCCACCAGTTCTTACGTCGGGATTCCCTTGGATTAACATCGCGATTTGGTTTTACTCGATCAAAAACCCATTGATAAACCTGTGGAAATCGATCGCGCACTTCGGAATCTGTAAGACCATAGAGATCCAATGCAAATACCCCCCGTGCTCTTCCAGAAATATCGCGACCGTTACGATATGGTCGTATGTGGTGCTCAACTCCTGGAAGCCGGCCAAGCCCGAGTTGTTCGGCAGTCTGCCGATCAACGATGAATGCCTTACCATGGGGCTCCATACCAGGCGCGCTAACCCCTTCGTTCGCCATGAGTCCGGCAACTTGGCTGATGTCCGTACCAATGCGAAGATCAGCCAGAATGACGCCACGCTGTTCTTCAAATTCGCATTCATGCGCCATTCCATCCGTCGAGGATTCCGATTTCACAATCAGAAGCCTCCCTTCGGTCAGACCAGCACAGCCAACAGTCATTGAGATGCGAACGTCCGCGCCGTCAGCAGAATCGACCCAAGGATGATTCGGTATTGCAAACGCAATTGACAACCTCGGATCAGCTTCGAGATGTGGTGTGACAACTCGTCGATTGAAAGTTTGTGGAAGGCTGCTCGTTGTAATGAACCCGAATTGTTGAGTGCCTAGATTCCTGGCAAGATCCGCGGCCGAATCCCACCAATACATGACATAATCGCACGACTCCGGTAAGGAAGCGAACGCGCTCCGAACGGCTTCGGAATACCCCACCCCGAGTGCATCGCGCATTCGCGATGTACCAATGAAGGGCGGATTGCCCACGATGTAATCCGAATTCGGCCAATCCGCCTTACGCGGGTTGATGTATCGTAGTTCCTGGACTCGCGCGGTTTCGTCGGGGACTTTTTCGCCGGTGACCGGGTGCGGCTTGGTAGTGCGGCCGTCCCAGCGCGTGACGGGTTTTCCCTCTTCGTCGACGACCGGCTCGATGGCGTCCCAAGCCAGCACCGCATCGCGGCATTCGATGTTGTGGAACTTGCGGATGATCGGCTCAAGGAGTGGTTCGTTACCGCGAGTGCGAAAGTGCCACTGTAGATAGCCGATCCAAAGCACGAGGTCGGTGATCGCGGCGGCCCGAGGATTGATTTCGATACCAAGGAATTGATGTGGGTCGATCGTGAGCGTCGCCTTGGTCTCTCCACCCAATGAAACCAGCGTGTTCAGAACTTCGCCTTCCAGTCTTTTCATCAATTCCAGAGAGACATACAGAAAGTTCCCGGAACCACATGCGGGGTCCAGCACACGCACATTGCAGAGGTGCTGGTGAAAGTTGCGAATCTCGGCCACAGCCCCCTTGCGATCCCCTTCGTTCTCCAACTGCATGGCCGTGGCGTAGGCCGTTTCCCATTCCTCGCGCAGCGGCTCGATAATCGTGGGCATGACCAGCCGTTCGACATAAGCCCGTGGAGTGTAGTGGGCACCGAGCTTGTGTCGTTCTATCGGATCGAGGGCGCGTTCCAGCAGCGTGCCGAAGATGGCCGGCTCTACGTCACTCCACTCTGCCTCGGCCGCCTCGATCAAGAACTCCAACTGATCCTCGGTCAACGGCAGCGCGGTTTGGTCTTCAAACAGGCCGCCATTGAACTGTTGAAGTTGTTCCTCTAACACGACCGAGAACCCGCCTGTGTCCATCTCTTCCCACAGTTTCGATAGCATGGGAACAAACGTATCGAGTTTGCCACGGCGAGCTTCGAGGAATCGCGTGAAGTCCCCCTTCGAGAAGCCACCGATCTCGACATCTTCGGCGAACATCGTGAACAAGCACCGCATGAGGAACTGTGCGACCAGATCCGCCGAATGCTTTCCCTCTAAACTCTTTGCGAGCTTGGCCAGACGTGCGGCAACCTCGCGCGTGACCTTGGCACTCTTGCGGCTCGGGTCAAGCGAAAGCGGATCGAGCCAAATTGTCCGCAGCGTTTCACGAACGCCTTCCCTTCGTAAGTCGTCCAGCCGAATGCGATAGGTTAGCGGGTCGGGGAAGTGAGCGTAGTTTTTCCCCGTCCCTGAAAAATCGGCGTACAGGTCAAGGCAGTGTCCCACGTCAACAACTATCAAGAACGGCGGCCACTCGTTGGGCAGCGCCTCGGCGTACCGTCTGGCCTGCTCGCGAGCCTTGACCATTGCCGAGTCCCAGGCAGCAGTTCCACGCATAGCTGTGCCCGAGCGAAATTTCTTCGCTTTTGTCTTCTTGGCGAGCACCGCCATTTCCGCCTCTTTGCGTTCGACTCCTTGTTTGGATTCAAGGACGAAACAATGCTCGCGAAATAGATCGACACGGCCATCGCTGGTGGTGCCGTCGCCGTTATGGAACACGACCGCCTTTTCAAAGACGTAGGTGTTCTGCGATTCGTCTGGCTTGGTCGGCTCGGGGTGCGGCGTGTCCAACAGCGTGCAGAGTTCCTTGAGGAACGACTGCGAGTTGGCAAGCTCGGCACCGCCAGAGTCTTTCCAGCGGTCAATGAATTTCTGCGGGCTCATCCGTGTTTTTCAATCATGAGTTTTGTTTGAGCGGCGGTCAGACACCAAGACTCCGGCTGTGGTGCCGGCAACTGATCCAGTCGTCGCAATAGCGAAGATTGTACCTGGGCGGGGGCTGCGATAGCAACTGGGCAGATCGGCGCCAGATTCGCTGCTGCCACTCGAACGGCAGCCAACCCGACTCGGAACACGCCAGGAATCAGTGGGGCTTAGAACGCCCGTCGTCTCCGTCGCCGGTAGAAGCTCAAGCCGAGCGTGGCGAGTAGGGCGAGCAGTAACGTCGAGGGCTCGGGCACGGCCGCATCGCCCAAGGCCGCTTCGGGCGAGCCGGCCGGTCCTGGGCCGGTCCAATCGGCAAGCAGGACCGTCAGGTCGGCGAAGTTGACCACGGTGACCAGCGGCTCGACAAGATTACCGTCGGCGGCGGTTACGTCTTTGTTCCAGTTGGCTAGCAGGATCGTCAAGTCCTCGAAGTCTACGAAGCCGTTGTTGTTGAGGTCCGAGGGCAGTCCGCCGAAAAGCGAAGTCGGCGCATCAATGCCGGCAAGTCCACCCTCGTGAACCGTCATG
>JADFKK010000081.1 GCA_022564995.1 Planctomycetota bacterium
AGCTCCAGCACCCGTTCCTGCATCTGCCCGATCTCTTGCTGCTGAGACGCGGTTTCGTTGCCGATCCGCGTGATGCTCTGGCGGTCGTCCTGGTTCGAATCGTACCGCGTGATGGCAGTCGAATAAATCGTATCGACGTTGCCGCCGTGGGTGCCGAGTTGGTTGTACCATTTCACAAACGATCCGAACCGTTCAAACACCTCTTGGCCGTTGTAGGGCATGACGAAACTCCTCGCAGAAGAAAGTTTGGTTTTCAAAGAACTGACCGCAAGCGGCCAACCTACGGCCGCGTTTCCGTAACGTAACAGTGACTCCCGTCCCTTCAGTTGTCTTTTGGTTTTCCCTTGTCGCGAGAAACTTTCCAAGAGGAAAGCTTCCCGTCTTTGAAGGTTAGCGTGATCAAGCCGTCGCGGAGGCGAAAGCTCGTGGACGAGCCGAAAGTCGTGGGGAGGCTGTCGAACCAGTCCAGAGCGTTGCGCTTCGGCATCCCGCGCCTTAGATAAATCTCAATGTTCTTGACCAATTCATGCGACACCTCTTTTAGCGCCAATTGCTTGGCAGGCGGTTTGATCTCGCCCAGGTCGATGCGGGCCTCTTTGGGTGGAATCGTGACCTTAAACCTCCCGTCTTTCTAGTCCGCGGTCTTGAGCCATCCCCGTCTCTCGTGCCAGACCCTGAAAACGAGTTCTTTGCCCGTCGGCAGGTTCTTGATCGTGAAGCTTCCATCTGCGCCAGAAACCGCGACGTAGGGACTCTTCCGCGGCACGATATAGGCTGTCTCGAATTTGTGATTTCGGCATCTGACCGGTCTGATCGGAATGTTCGGTGAGTATGGTTTGACATGTAGCGACCGCTTCTGACCTTCGGCAAGTATGATCGCACGGTCTGGCAACAAATCGAACACATGCACTATCTTGTCCTCGTTGTGAACGACGAGCGTCTGGCTGACGCGGATCGGAAGAATGTGTGGCTCGTGGCGGCAATTCTTGATCCGCATCGTCACTTTGGCGTCTTTCGTCTTACGGTAATCGGGGTGAACCGCGATGCCGTCTTCATTCTCCAAATAGACAATCACGTTGGCCACTCCACCGTTCTTACCGACGACCAACGACTGATCGAAGCGCGCTGTCTTGGCGCAATGTTTGTCGGGAAGAAAGTTTTCTATTAGTTTCGGCGGCTTGCCGTCGTAGACGAAGCGGCCGGTCAGATCCCCATATTCCGCCGCACGAGTCGTCACAGCGGCAAGTGAGAACAGGACCAGAAAGTAAGTAGCAACGCGGTTGGTTCTACGTGTCATGGCGATTCTCCCCGTGTAACCGTAACTTGTAAGAACTCCGACTTTGACGTCACCGTCATGAAATATCGCAAACTTTGTCGCCTGTTAAAGTGGTCAACATGAAATACATCTAAGATGCGTTCATCCGGCCCTATGGTTTCGTAGCAAGGGTCCCGTTGACCTTTCCGTTGAGGCAGTCGAAGTCAAAGGCAAAGAAATTCATCTTCACGACGTACTGGCTGTGCTTCTTGAAGAGCTTCATCGCGAGTGACTTCCCCGGATTGATGGTGGTGGTGGTGGCGGCGGCTTTCTTGATCACTCCGTCGGCCACGTTGACCTGCAGCGTACTTGGATCGACGTAATCGGTTGGATAACGACCGACATAGTTGGCAAATCCGCCAGGCTTCGCAAGGATTTTGAGCCGCTTCTCGATGTTGATCCCCTTCTGCCCGACCTTTTCTGCAGCCGTAAGAGCCAAAAAAGCCGCATTCAAATCCCTGATCTTCTTGGCATTATATTGTCTGAGAGTCAGTCCACCCAAAGCTGGCTTCATCTCGTTTGCGAGGAAGGCCGGGGAAGCGGGAGCCGAACTGCCATAGTAGCGTTTCTCTGTCTTCCCGGAAAAGGTCGCTTTTCCAACTTGGAACTCCAGATGACGTTCTGTTGCTACCGTCTTGTCTCCAACAGTCCCCTTTGCCTGCATGTTTCCGCCGCAGTCGATCGGCTCTTTCGTGCCAGTGGCGCCCGCTTCGTTAAACCAACAGTTCTTCCCTAAGTTCACGCCTTGCTTAAGCACGTCATCCGCCGTGAACAGTGCTTCGGCTGACTTGGGTTTGACGACCGTAATTTTCGCGACCGTGACGGGTACAAACTTGCGACATGCTACTCGATTTCTAACCGGGTTGGAAAAACGGATCACACGGTCGAAGTCAGCCTCTCCGGGAAGCGCGAGGGATCGACCTTCGGGGAAGGATGTGACCGATCCATCGGCATTCTGAGTTACAGGGCTGTATTTGTTGGGATCGTGCGTGAATGCTGTGCCTCGTGGGTGAAATGTATTGTCCGGATTGAGGGCCAATCGAACTTCAAAGCTGCCGCCGTAATGCAGTACCAGGCCTTCGATGACCGTAAGATCGAGCGTGGCGCAGACGCCCTTCTTGCCCTTCCGGCGCGCGGCGATCTCCTTGCCATCAATGGCATCGCTTGCCTTTTCACCCCAGACTTTGACGACCTTCGTCGTCCCAACGGTGACTTTCGGCTTCGCGTCCGAGGGGCCGGCACTGCCGCTGCCTGTCTGGCTTAGCTCCAATTCGACGACCGTGCCCGCTGTGGGGCCGGTCACGTCGATTTTTAGGTCACATTCCGGCTTCGTCGTGGCCGCGGGATCGCCGACGATCAGCACGTTCTTGTCCTTCGGACCGTTGTCTTCAAGTTGCAGCGTGACCTTCATGGTCGAAATCGTCGCACTCCCCTTGGACTTAGCAGACGTTCCCTTTTTCGTCTGTGCGATTCCGCTCACGGTGACCTGTATGCTCTCCCGTTCCTTGGTGTTTGACGTCGACGGTGAGAGTAAATCTACCTGTTTTTTTGTTCGACCCCTTCCTTTGCACCGTTGCGTAATGCGACTTGCCGGATTGCTTCTGGAGAATCTTGGTCGTGAACCCGGGGGCTTGCGCCTTGATAATGACGCCGGGACAACGGATGACGTAGCGCTGCTCCTTAATGTCCCTTGGTATTTCGCGCCATGGCGGAGGACCTTCGCGATCGAGATTGATATCAAACGTCAATCGCACAACTTCTCCCGTACAGACGCGGTCGGGCTTGTTGGTGGTGTTCTCCTTGACTGACATTTCCAACGGTTTTGCCTTGATGCCGACGAACTGGGTGAGAGAACTGCCCGGGTCCGGGCCGCAAAACAGGCTCAGTTCCACGTCCCCCTCTTCCAAAAAACAGATCTGCGCCGGATTATCGGTCGACTCCAGCTCGATCGTGGGCGGTATCATGCCCTCGATCTTCGGGTCGGGCAGCGGAACGTCGTTGATGGCGTCCTTGGCATCGTCAGGGACCGGCCCAACCTGCGGCGCGAGCGATTCGGTGCCGTCGACGATTTTGCCGGGAGAACCCACGCCATCGTCCACGACAAAGGTCGCCTTGGCGCCCCCGAGCGTCCAACGCACCGACAGATCGCTGGGGTAGGTGTACGCTCGGGCGTCCTCGATCGTGCCGACTTGCACGACAAGCTGATCTTTCGGAACCTCGATGTGGGCATGTCCCACCGTGATGGTTCGACGCACGCTGCAACTGCGTTCATCGCCCGTCACGGTTAGTTCTGCTTCATACACGCCGGGCCCCCGACGCCGGCGAGGTCCGTCCGTAGAATCGTCCACTCCTTTTCGCTGGAGGACAAGCCGGCGAACGACCAGGCGCAAGCATAGTCCTCTCGCAGCGGGCATACGTCGGGAATCAATTTCAGATTTTCGTCCTCACAAATCGTGTCGCCCTCGAGATCTACAAAATCGAGCGAATCGGTGAATGCCACCTGAGCGTCGATCTTCGGCTCGATGACGACGAACTCGGCGACGTCATCGACGACTTCACCCGACTGCCGGCGTTTGGCCGCACAGCGAATGTCTTCCGAAGGCACTCGATAGTAGAGCTGAACGCGAGTGATTTCGTCCGTGCCGGTGGTCTTGCACTCGGGAAACGACCATCTGAAACTAGGATCGCTCGACGTCTGTTGCAAAACACCATCGACCTCCCATTCGTACAGTCCATCGTCGAAATGCGGATAGACGTCCGCATCGAACGCGATTTGCTCGCCAGCGCAGATGGTCCGCTGCGTGTCGTGGCCGACGATGGCGGCCTTAATCACCGTCAATTCATGCTCCTCCGCCGCAAATCTCTCCGCCGCCCAAGTCGGCGGTGACTTTTATGGTGAATTTGCCTTCGGCCGAGGCCGGATCAATAACGAAAGATCGCGGGTCGTCTGGATCTTCGGCTCCACCTGACCCGTCTGCGTCCCAGCTATACGTTGCGAACGAAACATGTTCGGCGTTGAGTGTTATCGTGTCTCCTCGACAAGCCACCGTCGGTCCCGTAATGAGGACGTCCAACGTACATGACGAACTGCTGGAGGAGGAACTGCTGCTGGAGGACGAACTGCTGGAGGAGGACGAACTGCTGCTGGAGGAGGAAAAAGGCATTTCGTGGACACTCCGTTTATAGTAGCGAATTCTCCCGCTCTGATGCAAATAGGTTACAACGGAAAGGCGACCTCTGTAGAGGATGGGTGAATTGTATGATGTGATTACAGGTTGTCAATCACCCGAACAGAGTAGTTACTTATTATGGTAAAGTTCAGCCATGTAGACGGTCCGTCCAAAGTCGAGGGAAGTCGTCCAAGGTGATTCTCATGTCGGATACCCCCGGTTATTACGTTGGGTATCCCAGCTTAACGCGCCGTGGTCAACACAACGTGAAATCGACGCAAAGCACCGGCTGTGTGCCAGCGCGGCCAGTCGAAATCGGCGCGAAAAAGCGGGCATCAAAACCGCTTCGGACCGCGGCGGGTCGGCGGCTGGAGCTGCCTCCTACAGGGGCCTGGGAATTGTGCAAAACGAATTTTCGCCGGATTCTGCTTATTTTCGCCCGCGGATGGCGAGAGGGCTTCGCCGCATGGCTGGCACCCGGCGCGATAGACAGCTTGATGAACGACCCTCTTGCATCGTAAAATAGGCACCCGGAGCACGATTCTCAATCGGCCCGCATGATGGACATCTTACCTACCCAAAAAGCCGCGCCGGCGAATGCCCTTGGGCGCAGCAGAGGCCGACGATGACGTTTCAATACACGTGCCCGCAGGGGCATTTACTCGAGGGCGACGCTTCGCAGGCGGGCCAGCAAGTGCAGTGCCCGACGTGTGGTGTGCTGTTGGTCGTGCCGGCGGCCGGCCAGCCTGCTGTGCCGACAGTTGCGCCAGCAGCCCCACCCGCGGCGGCGGTGCCTTTGGACGCGGTGCCCTTGGAAACCGCCGAGACAGTCACCCCCGCCGAGTCATCGGGCCGTTTCGACCCGTTCGCCGACGTCGGCCCCAGTGGCGGCGGAACTGGCACGTTTCTCGACGGACTAGGGGGCGGTGGCGACGGAGCTGCCGCCGGTCCAAAGATGGTCCACGTTCCCTGTCCGGCCGGCCACATATTGGAGACGCCGCAGGACACCATGGGGCAGACGGTGATGTGCCCGCATTGCGGACAAATGTTCGATTTGCAGATGAAGAACACGCTGGAATTCAAACGCGACAAACAGCGGATCGAAGACAAGAGAATCCGCCGCAGCAGCGAACTCTGGATGCGCTGGGCCATCGCCGCAGCGATTCTGATCGTCATCGGGTTGATCGTGATTTTCGCGACGCTGAAGGATTAGTCGTCGGTTTTGGTGGGCAATGCCCACTCTACTGCCCGAACATCCGATCATTCGGATTTCCGCGCGACAGCAAATACGCCATCAGGTCGAGCACTTCGTCGCGATTGAGCGGCTTCAATAGATCGTTGGGCATCAGCGAGACCTTCGAGGCGACGGACTCTTCGATGTCGCCTTTGGCCAGGGTGACGATCTTGGCGCCGTCGTAGGGATCGGTCATCACGGTCAGCTTGCCGTTGGCCTCGCCGACAACGCGGCCGACGATCACTTTGCCGTCGGTGGTGCGGATATTGGTGGCCCGATACTGATCGCTGACGACTTTGCTGGGCTCGATGAGCGCCTCGGACAGGTCGCGGTGGCCGAAGCGCCCGGCGACGTTGGTCAGGTCGGGGCCGGTGGCTCCGCCTTCGCCGTCGAAACGATGACAGGCCGAACATCGGGCCGCAGCGTAGGCCCGTTTGCCCTCGTCGAAGTTACGCCCGCTGAGGCCCGACTGGATCATGGTGGCCAGCTGGGAGGTGGTCCAGGCCTTGCCCGGTCCCTTGGGCTTGGGCAGTGTCTTTAAGTCGATGGCCGGCGGAGCGGTGGTGGCGGCCAGGGCCTTCTTTTCGGCGGCGGAGAGATTGGCCACGGCCTCTTTGCGAATGTTGTTGATGAATCCCTGATAGCTGGCCCCACCGCTGCGTTTCAGCGCGCCGTTCATCCAGGCGAAGTACTTTTTCCGCTGGTCGAGCGTCCAACCGTATCGCATCGTCCGCAGCGCGAACGCATAGTGAATCTTCTGAATCTCCGGCGTGTTCGCCATCACCTTGGCGATCGTGCCGCCGTAACCCGCGTTGCGGGCCAGCAGTTCGGCAATGTCTTCGCTCGACTGATGGTACTTTTTCTCCATCATCGCCAGCGTCTTGTCGATTACCGTCGTCGAATTCAAATAGGCCAGCAGCGTGACCAATTCGCGGTTCAGCCCGTCGCCGGCGGCCGGGTAATGCGGATCGAGCCGCTTGGCGAGCGCGTCGGCCGTCTGTTGGTCGGGCTTGCCCATGCGAATGAATACGAGTTGATAGGTGCGGAGCAAGTCAAGCTGCTGCGAACGGCTGAGCTTGGCGTAATCGAGGCCGGCGAGCGCCGAAAGCACTTTGCTTTGAAGCGTCTTGTCGCCTTGTCGGGCCACGGCCACGGCGCCGGTAATCAACGCATTGGCGTCCTTCGCGGCCAGCACGTTGTCTTGCCAAAGCCCCGCGGGGCGATGTTCCAGCGCAAGTCGAGCCGCGTAACGAATGTGCCGGTCGGCATGGCCGAGATTGTCGAGAATCAGCGTCATCGCCTTTCCATCGCGAGGACCGTCCTGGTGCAGCGCCTCCAATTCATGTCGCAGCGCCCGCAACTCAGCGAACTGCTTATCGTGGGCGTCGGCCTTAGCGGTCGATTCCTTGCCGACGTAAGTCACACGGAACAATTCCGACTGCGTGCCGCGCCCGCCGATGGTGAAGTACAGCGCGCCGTCGGTTCCAACCGTCGCGTCGGTGAGCGGCAGCGGCGTGCGCGAGACGAATTCTTCCTTGACGGCCGTGTAGCTGGACCCCTGCGGCTTGATGTGAATGGCGTACATCGTGCCAAAGGTCCAGTCGAGGATGTAAAGCGCCTTCTGGTACTTGGCCGGGAACCTGGTGCCGTAGCCGAAGGTCACCCCCACGGGCGAGCCCGGGCCGGTGTCGACCAACTGCGGCAGGCTGTCGACATAATAAGTCGGCCATTTACCCGTGCCGCTGCGCCAGCCGAATTCGCTTCCGCTGGTGGCGTGGACAACCCGCGTGGGCCGATACCAGGGGGCGCCGAAGTCCCATTCCATGTCGGCGTCGTAAACGAACAGTTCGCCGTCGGCGCTGAAGTCCATGTCGTAGGAATTGCGATAGCCGGAGCTGACGATTTCCCAGTGCTTACCGAGAGGATCGGTCTTGGCGACCCAGCCGCCGGGGGCCATCCGTCCGCGGGCATGTCCGCGGGCGTCCCACTGCCGCGGCAGCAGCAAGTCTTCGCCCCAGTTTTTCGGCAGCCGGCTGGCGTCGATTTTTGGCAGGTTGGTGTGATTGCCGCAGACGATGTAAATCGACTTGCCGTCGGGCGAAAGCCGCAGCGCGTGCGGCCCGTGTTCGCCGCCGCCGGCCAGCGCTCTGAGCTTGGTCACTTCGTCGTATTGATCGTCGCCGTTGGTGTCGCGGCAGCGATACAACCCGCTGCCCGGGCCGCCGTTGACCGAGACGTACAGGCTGTCGAACGCACACAGCAGGCCATGGGCCGAGGTGATCTTCACGCTCAGCTTCTCGACCTTGGTCGGTTCTTTGCTGCCGATGGCCGGCGGCGTAATGCGGTACAATCCTTTGCCGCCCTGGTCACTGGCGATGATGCGGCCCTTGGGATCGGTCGTGATCGAGACCCACGAACCTTGCTGGCCCTTGGGCACGGTGTAAAGTTTCTCGACTTGAAAGCCGGGGAGCAGATTGAACACGCCACGCTTGGCGTCGGCCGCCTTGCCGGAGTGAACCTGCGACTTGGCGATCGTTGGCACCTGGGTGGAAATCTGGGCCTTGGCGAATGGGGCGAAGGCAATCGCCAAGGCAAGGGCTGGCAGCAAGAACGAAAACGGCCGGGACAGAGTCATCGGGAACTCCTCGGGTGAAGGCATCCTGCGGAGGGAAATCAAACGTAGCGTCAATTATGGCTACATTCGCCCAAGATGCAAATCCAGGCGGGAATGGGCCGGGATCGAGAAAAGGCGGGCCGCCAAAGGGGTGGAAGGGGGTGATGCGTTTCCGGGTAAATCCGCAAGCGGCAGGCGGCAATCTATTCCGCCGTCACAATCACTTCATTCTTGACGGACCGAGCGGCGTACTTTTTCTTTTGAACCCCGAACATTTCAACATCGCAGTAGGCAGAATGATGGAGGGCAGAATAATACGCGAGGGCAGAGTTTATTCGTTATTCTACAACCCATCATTTTTCCATTTATTATTCTGCCCTCCATTATTCTGCCTGCCTTCTCCTCCAAGCCAAGCGGCAGATGGAGGTTTATCAGAATCCAAACACGACACGCAAGCGAGTGGATCGACGAGGCTCACTTGCTCGCGCTGCGTGCTGGTATTGTTTTCTTCGCCGGGCCCTCTCGATACGGTTTCTTGGCCTTGAAAAGGTCGAGCCGGGCGCGCATTTCCTGCTTTTCTTTCTTGGGTTCGTCGGGCGCCAGTTTGACGGCTTCGGTCTGCCACTTCACGGCGGCGGCGAAATCGCCGGCCTCGGCGCTGGCGGCGGCAAAAGTGTTGAGCAGGTTCCAGTTTTTCCACATCGTCAGTTCACAGGCCCGGCGGGCATGTTTGATCGCCTGCTTGCCGTCGCGGCATTTCGCCTGGGGACAGGTGGCCAGTGTCCAGGCCAGACCGTTCAGCGCTGCGACGTTTTTCGGATCGCGGCCGACCACGTTGTTGAAATCGGCGATGGCCCGTTCAGGCTTTCCTGTAGCCTGCCATATTTCGGCGCGTTTCAAGTAGAACCGGGAGTAAGCCGGTTCGATCGCGATCGCCCGGTTGAGATCGGCCAGCGCTTTTTCGAGTTTGCCCGTCGACAGCCACACTGCGCCTCGGCTGGCCAGGGCTAGGGCGTTTTTCGGATCGCGCCGAAGCACTTCGCCGAAATCGGCAATCGCCCGATCCGGCTTGCCCATGGCCTGCCATACGTCCGCGCGTTCGAAGAAGAGGTAGCGGTGGGGCGATTCGATCGCGATCGCCCGGTTGAGATCGGCCAGCGCCTTGTCGAATTCGCCCTTGGACAGCCAAGCCTTGCCTCGGCCGGCCAAGGCCACGGCGTTTTTCGGATTGAGCCGAAGCATCTCGTCGTAATCGGCCAGCGCCTGGTCGATCTTGCCGAGTGTCAAATAGGCGTAAGCCCGCTGGTCATAACCGTCGGCGTTCTTGGGAGCGATTCTGATGGCCTGCGAGCTATCTTCGATCGCCTTGTCGAACTGACCTCGCTGCTGATATGCCGAGGCGCGCGCGACGTACGCATCGACGTCGTTTGGATCGAGACGGATCGAGTGTGTGAACGCCTTGATCGCCGCGGCCGAGTCCCCTTGTTCCGCGTGGCAGAATCCCTTGAGTGTGTGAACTTCCGCGCGCCCCGTGTCATCGGCTGCCGCGGCAAGTTCTTTGTCGAGCAGAGCAAATGCAGCGTCAAACTGGCGCTCGAGGAGCATCTGTTTTACTCGCAGAGAAGTGTACCAAATTGCGTAGGGCCGCCACGGATACTGCGTTTTGTCGGCGAAATCGAGGAATGTCCGCTCGGCCGACTCGAAGCGATCGCAATGCCACCAGGACAGATCGACGCGGGGCAGCCTCTTTTGTTTCGCCCACGGCAGATAAACATGGGCGAAAAACGCGCGGGTTTCCTGTTCGGCGCGATACTCGACGGAGAACATCCTGGCGACGAACTGCTCCTTCGGAATACTTCCCTCTGCCGCCGCCTCGGTGATTGCCTTGAAATCTTCCACGCCGTTAATGTTGTGCAGTTCGTAAATGGCGTTGGACCACAGTTGCCCGAAGGTCAGCTCGCGGCCCTTGTCGATCTCGTCTAAGAGCGTCCGGCGGACGCGGATTCGGCCCCGCCGCCGTTCGTCGGGCGACAAGTGATCGGCGAGGGCGAATCTCGGCTCGCTGGGATCCCAGTCAATCGTCACGCCCAAGTCTTCACCGGCGAACTTGCGAGCCGCCCACTTCCAGAGCACGTCGTTCTCGTCGACGTACTTGGCCATGTTCGGACGATCCTTGAGCATCCGCCGCACCTGCTCTTGGCCGTGCGCGAGTGCCGCGGCCGAGAGCTTCACCTTGGCGTGTGGTTTGTAGTCCGCGCCTGCGTCGTTGGGGTGCAAGCGGATCGCGGTTTTCAGATCGGCGATCGCTTTGTCGTAGTTCTTTTTCTTCTGCCGCAGATAGGTGTCGGCACGCTGCGAGTACATGTGAGGGTCTTTTGGACGCAGGCGAATGGCTTGATCGTGGTCCGCGGTTGCGTTGTCGAAGCGGCCGATCTCTTGGTACAGCAAAGCGCGGCGAGAATACGCCCAGCCGTTGTTAGGGTCGAATCGAATCGCCCGGTCGTAGTCCGCCAGCGCCTTGTCGAGCTTGCCCTGATCGACATAGATGGCCGCTCGCAGCAGATACGGTGCCTTGTTTGGATCGATCGAGATCGCCTTTTCGACGTCGACCAGAGCGTCATCCAATCGCCCGATCATGTAGAGAAAGTGTCCGCGGCGGCCGTACGCCTTTGCCTGCTTGGGAGCGAGACGAACGGCCGCGTCGAAATCCTTGCTCGCCGCGTCAATTCGCTCTATTCTCGTGAGCAAGTGGCCTCGACGCCAGTAGCATTCGGCGTTTTTCGGCGCGATGCGAACGGCGCGTTCAAAATCCTCTAGCGCCTCATCCAGCTTGTGCTGCACCTGAAGTGCCAGACCGCGGAGCAGATAGCCGTCGAATCGCTTGGAGTCGATCTTGATCACGGCATCGGCATCCGCGATGGCTTTGTCCGGCTCCCCGTTTAAGACCCTGGCCTTTCCCCGACCCAGCAGAATCTCGACGTCTTGTGGTGCGAGACGAAGCGCCGCGTCGTAGTCGGCGATCGCCTCTTCATATTGCCGCTCGGCGACGAGTTTGTCGCCACGCTGTTTGAACTCGGCGGCGGTCTTCGGCGTCATCGCATTCTTGCTCGCATCCGTCCTTTGGGCGAACGACGCGGAGCAGACCGGCAGGCAAACCGCGATCGCAAGCAATGTGATAGATCGTCTAAAGCGTTTCATGGCACAGTCCGAGTTTTGAACGATTGGCCCCAAAACAGCACCAGAGCTACATCGTAGGTTATGCTTCAGCATAACACCGCGTCGTCGGCGACGTGGATCTGATTTTGTTATGCTGAAGCATAACCTACGGCTCGCGGCTTGCAACGCTTTATCTCCGGCGGCGTTGCTGTTAGAATCTGCCACGATTGCAGTTCTCTCTGTCTTTTAGCAGCAGGCCCATCATGTCTCAAGACGAAACTACCGCGACGTCGCAAGACATCGGTGACGTGGTGCCCGACAGTGTGATCCCGCACGGCACGCTGCCGCCGCTGCGCTGGCGCGATCTGCCGGAGCCGGTGTCGCTTTTGAAAATGATCGGGCCGGGGATCATGCTGGCGGGGCTGGCGTTGGGCAGCGGCGAATTCATCTTCTGGCCGTACATCACTTACAAGAGCCAGTTCATTTTCTTTTGGGCCTGCCTGCTGGGTGTGACGACGCAGTATTTCCTCAACATGGAAATCACCCGTTGGACGCTGGCCACCGGCGAGAGCGCGATCACCGGCTTTTGTCGGATGAGCCGTCACTGGGCCTGGGTGTTTCTGATCTTGAACATCGTGCCCTGGATCATTCCGGCCTGGAGCAAGGGGGCGGCGCAGATTATTTGTTGGATGATTTCAGGCGCCCAGGGAGGCGCCAACGAGTACGTCACCGAGATTGCCATTGCCGGCATGTTCCTCTGTGGGATCATCCTCACCGCCGGGCCGGTGATCTACGAAACGGTCGAGCGAATCCAGATGGTGTTGGTCGGGGCGATCATGATTCTCGTGGTCGTGTTTGCCGTGGCGGTCGTTCGCAGCGACGCGCTCGTGGCGATGGCCAGCGGGACGCTCAGTTTCCGCATTCCCAATAACGACGACTTAGACGTCGTGTTCCTGCTCGGCGCGCTGGCCTTCGCCGGCGCCGGCGGAACGCTGAACCTCGGCCAGAGTAATTACATCAAGGACAAAGGCTACGGGATGGGCAAGTACATCGGCCGCATCACCAGCCCGATCACCGGCCAGGAAGAATCAATCTCGGAGGTCGGATATCATTTTCCCGACACGCCGGAAAATCGTTCGCGCTGGAAGACGTGGTGGCGGCGGGCCGGCACGGAGCACTTTATCTCGTTCTATTTGACCTGTTTGGTGAGCCTGGTGCTGCTGACGCTGATCAGCTACAGCATCTTCTACGATGCCGACGGGGCGTTGCGGCCCGAGGCGTCGCAATACGGCAAGAAGATGGATTTCATCTGGGGCGAGGCGGTCGAGCTGGGCAACATGGCCACCTTCGGCTCGTGGACGCTCGGCATGTTTCTGGTGATGGGCATCGCCATCCTGCTGACCACCGAGTTCGGCGTGTTGGACGGGGCCAGCCGCATCTCGACCGATTTGGTCAAAGTCAACTGGCTACAAAACCGGCCGCGCTGGACCGAGAGCCGGCTGTACTACGTGTTTCTCTGGGGCACGATTCTGTTGGGCACCGGCGTGCTGCTACTCGACAAGGTCGGCGTCGAAGTCGGCGCGCTGACGCTGTTCAAATTCACCGCCGCGATGAACGGCGCCGTGATGTTTCTCTACAGCATGACGCTGCTCTACCTGAATTGCCGCTCTCTGCCGAAGTATCTCCGCATGAGCTGGTGGCGGATGCTGATCATGATTTGGTCGGTGTTGTTCTTCGGCTTCTTCGCCCTCAGAGTCGGTTGGCACATCGGACGCCCGCTGCTGGTCACGGTGCCGGCGCTGCGAAGATTCATCGAACAGATCGAGTCGTGGCTGTGAATACTGCTCGCGGATCGAAATGGCACATTTTTCGTTTAACGAGCCACTTGTGACCGTGCGAGCTAAATGGGTGATTCTGCTCGCTGCGGACACAGGAAAGCGACGAGGGCTGGACAAGCGGCCGGCCAGCGACGATGATGGAGGCTCCGCTGACGGCCGCGCCCAAAACGATCGAAGGTGTATGTTATGATCCGATTTCAAACGTTGCTGCGACGCGGCCTGGTGCTGGGCACTCTGTTTTCGATGAATCTAATCGTCGTTGCCGACGCCTGGGCAAGGAAGAAGGCGGCGGTCCCCGACACAACCAGCTCGGGCACCGGCCGCACCGTGATCGCCTATGTTCTCGTTGGCCTGCTGATTGCGTTCGCCATGATCGTGGCGTGCCGGCCGGCAAAACGCGCCTCGGGCATCGAAGACGTCACCGCCAAGTCGTTTCTGCCGGCGCTGCTGCGCAGGAAAAAAGACAAAGCCGAGTCGAAGTCCTGAGCGGGAATTCTCATTCGCCCCTATGCCGAGCGGCGCAGCGGTGCTCGATCTTCGGCTGCTTCCAGTGTCGGCATGGCCGCTCCATAGAACGCGGCGATCTGGCTGACCACCGCGTGTTGCTCCGGGCCACTCAAGCCGGGAAAGATTGGCAGCGCGAGTGTCTCGGCCGCCGCTTGCTCGGTGTGCGGCAGGCTGCCGTCGCGATAACCCAGTTCGGAAAAACACTCCTGCCGATGCAGCGGCACCGGGTAATAGATCTCCGTGCCGACTTTTGCCTGCGTCAGATGTTCGCGCAGTGCGTCGCGCCGTCCGCCGGAAATGCGAATCACATATTGATTCCAAACATGGCGGCAGCCGCCCTGCGTTTGCGGCAGCGAAACGTCGTCTTCCAAGCCGCACTCGGCGAACAGCCGGCCATAACGATCGGCGTTTTGCTGACGGGCCGCGGTCCAAGTTTCTAAATGCGGCAGCTTGACGTTCAGCACGGCCGCCTGAATCGAATCGAGCCGGCTGTTGATGCCGACCTGCTGGTGATAATACCGCGGACGCATGCCGTGCCCGCGCAACAATTGCAAACGATCGGCCAGCGCTTCGCTGTTGGTGGTGAGCATGCCGCCGTCGCCCATGCCGCCGAGGTTCTTGGTCGGGTAAAAACTAAAGCAGCCGACGTCGGCCAGCGAGCCGGCCCGCCGACCGTCGAGTTCGGCGCCGATGGCCTGGGCGGCATCTTCGATCAGGGCCAAGTTGTGATCGCGGGCGATCTTGGCAAGCGGCTGCATGTCGGCACATTGACCAAACAGATGGACCGGAAGAATCGCCTTGGTCGCCGGGGTGATCGCCTCTTGC
Organism: Planctomycetota bacterium; assembly: GCA_022564995.1. GTDB lineage: Bacteria > Planctomycetota > Planctomycetia > Pirellulales > JADFKK01 > JADFKK01. Next base: position 14,660 of record JADFKK010000081.1, read on the forward strand.
ACGCCGCCCGGATCGATGTTGTAGCTGTGTGGATCGATGTCGACAAACACCGGCAGGGCACCCAGCCGCCAGGCGGCGCTGGCCGTGGCAAAGAACGTGTAACTGGGCATGATGACCTCGTCACCCTCGCCCACGTCACAGGCCATCAGAGCCAGCAGCACCGCATCGCTGCCCGAGGCACAGCCGATGGCAAAGCTGCTCTGCGTGTAGCTGGCGAATTGCTCTTCCAACCGCCGCACGTCGGGGCCGAGCACAAACTGCCCGCCGCGCACCACGCGCTCCATCGCGGCGAGAATTTCATCGCCGAGAGCGTCGTTGTCTCGGCAAACGTCCAGCAGCGGTACCGCCGGCAAATCGACCATCATGGTCGGCCGGCTCGTTCGATCCATCGGTATGGTGCCCATGTCAACCCGTCGATTCTCGTCTCTGCGCAAGTGAATGGGTCTACGAAACTCATCCGCTGGCGCCTCGCGCTGGTCATGTTGCTCCGCCGCTCGCCTGACAACAAAACGGCGGGCGTAAAGTTAGATACTCACCCGATTTGAGTCAATACGACCTGCGCCAGATCGCAAGTGCTAGCATTCAGGGTCGCGGGGAGCCTTGTTAGGCGAGCGGCAGATTAGAAAATACCAGCACGCAGCGCAAGCAAGTGAGTCTTCTTGACGCACTCGCTTGCGCGTCGAGCTTGTATTAGGCAAGTTTTCATCTGCCACTAATCGGAAGGGTGGCCTTTAACTTGCGGTCCAGGCCCTCATCGTGGATAATTCATCTGTGCTGACCATCGATTCTCTAATTGGACGCCTTGATCGTAACGGTTGCGGCGTTCTCAACGACCATCCACTACAAGGAAAAACACCATGAAATTATTGCCTACGTTGTTCGCCGCTTCGCTGATTCTGCTGCTTGCTTCTGCCGTGGCCGTTGCCGAGGACAAGCCTCGCGAGGGAAAGTGGATTCAACTGTTCAACGGGAAGGATCTGACGGGCTGGAAAGTCAAGATCACCGGATACGAGGCGGGCGACAATTTTGGCAACACTTTTCGCGTGAAGGACGGCCTGCTGACGGTCGCCTACGACAAATACGACAAGTTCGACGGGAAATTCGGCCATCTGTTTTTCACAGAGAAATTCTCGCATTACATCATCCGCGTCGAATATCGGTTCATCGGCGAGCAAGTCCCCGGGGGCCCCGGTTGGGCGCTGCGCAACAGCGGCATCATGCTGCACGGCCAATCGCCCGAGAGCATGGGCAAGGATCAGAAGTTTCCGGTCTCGATCGAAGTCCAACTGCTCGGCGGCAGCGGATCGGGCAAACGACCGACAGCGAACCTGTGTACACCCGGCACGAACGTCGAGATGGACGGAAAACTCATCCGCCGGCACTGCATTCCCTCTAAGTCGAAAACCTATCACGGCGACCGCTGGGTCACCGTCGAAGTCGAAGTCCGCGGCGATGAGGTCATCAAGCACATCGTCGACGGCAAAACCGTCATCTCGTACCAAAAGCCCCAACTCGACGAGCGAGACGCCGACGCGAAGAAGCTCATCAAAGATGGTGTCAAAGCACTGACCGGCGGGACCATCTCGCTCCAGTCGGAAAGCCACCCGGTACAGTTTCGCAAGGTCGAGTTGATGAAGCTGGAAAAGTGATGTCGGAGGCGTCTCCGACGGCGACCCACAGGCGACTACCGGGGAAATCGTGGCACTGGCGTCCCGCCAGTGTGGTTCACCGGCCGGACGCCGGTGCCACGGCAAAGATTCTTGCAATCAACCCGGCCCATTCTGCGTCTATCTTGATAAACGGACCAAGCGGGCCTGCATCATGCCGCCAGAGTCAGACGAGCTTGACGAACTGTTGCAGCGGGGATTTCGCTTCGCGTTGTCGCTCACTCACGATCGCGCCGCGGCCGAGGATCTGCTACAGGACGCTTGCTTGGGGCTGGTCCGCGCCGGCGGGCCGTGGCACGTCGGGTATTTGTTCGCGGCGATTCGCAACCGGTTTATCGACGAGGGGCGGCGGGCACAAACGCGTGTGGCGCCGCAGGAAGGAAACGGCCAAATAGATCGGCTGACGGCTGGCGGGAGCAACCACACCATGCGGCTGGCAGCCGAGGAGGAGATGGACGCGGCGCTGGGGCACTTGCGATCTGAGGAGCGCGAGGCGTTGTATCTGGCGGCGGTCGAGGGTTACACGGCCAGCGAGATTGCCGAGCTAACCGGCCGTCCGCGAGGCACTGTGCTGAGTTTGCTGCATCGGGCCAAGGCCCGCTTGCGCGACGTGCTCCGCTGCAAGCAGGAGGAATGGCGATGAACGACCATGAACTAGACGAGCGGCTACGAAAGCACTACGGCGAGCAGCAACTCTCACCGCACGGGTTGGCGGAGATACGAGAAATCGTGGGAACGGTCGGCGCGGTCGAAGACGACGTCGTGCTCGCGGATTTAGCCCCTGATTCACCCCCCTGGAACCCATGGATTTCCGTGGCGGCGGGTCTCGTGACGGTTGCCGTGTTGGCGGCGGTATTCATCTGGGCGCAGTCGCAGCCCGGTGGCGGCCATCCGCCGACGGCCGAAATCATTGCCGAGGAAATTGCCACGAATCACAATCGCGACATGCCGGTGGAGATCGAGACGGACGCTTTCGATTCTCTGGCCGAAAAACTGGACAAGCTCGACTTTCGCCCCATCTCGCCGGGGCGATTGGACGAGCGCGAGTTGCAGATGGTCGGCGGCCGGTATTGTAAGATTCAAGGACAGATCGCGGCCCAGATAAAACTGCGCGACGCCGCCGGGAGGACGTGGACGCTGTACGAGTGTCGCGACAGCAAACTTTTGAGCGGCGTCCGCGCGCGTCGCGTGAAGACGCTGGGCATCGAAGTCGAACTATGGCGAGAGGCGGGTGTGCTGCTCGGATTGGCCGGGCCGCCGGACTGAGCAGCCGCCTGCCGTTATCAGAGGGATCGAGATTTGAGGGACGAGGATCGAGACGCGCCCGGTGCGTTACGCTGCAAATGTGCGGTCCACAGATAATACGCGGAACCATCCAAGAACAAGTTATCTGCACAAGGTGTAACCATGAACCCGGTAAAGCTCGCGGTTTGGCTTCTCCTTCTCTCTTTGCTCGCAACGGATGTTCGCGCAGGCGAGAGAGGGCCGGGTAAGCACTCTGGTGTGGTCGTCTTTGATCGCTGGGACGGCTGCACGCTGTATAGCGGCATCTACGTCATGTATATATCCGAACGCGTGAAGGACAAACTACGCAAACACGCTGGCAAGTCCGTGCAAATCGACGCTATCAAGGTCCATCAACCGAAAAACCCCGGCGACGGCCTGATAACAGAGTTCACGTACCTTGGCCCCGCTCCGCAAACCATGAACTGGGTTTCCCTTTCCGGTGTCGAACTGGTCGCAACTCCTTCGTCTACCAAGGGTCAACCGCCGACCGTAATCATCTCAGTGCGGAATCGTGGCAAGAGAGACGTGAAAGTTTATAGCAGCCACCTTGCTCCCACTCTGCTCTCCAAGACGTCCGGCGGCCGAACGTCGCTTGTGGCCGATGGGCCGTCCTATGCCTTGATCACCCGTCAAGCATTCATTGGCGGCAGCGGCCCGCGAACCAAAGGTTGGGGCTGGAGCATCGACCAAGGCTTGCCACGAACATTCACGCTAGCTCCAGGGGCCGAGCGTCGCATTCGAATAACATTCGATTTGCCCGCGGGCGAATATGACTTCTTGGCGGGCTACGGTGGTGGCGTACATGGTGGCAAGGGAATCGCAAGTAACCTCGTTGCCTTTGATGTCACGAAGGACGGTAAAGCAAACTTTCCGACAATCAAGGGCAGAAAACAATCTCGTAGTGGAGAACACAAATGAAGAAAACACTTGCGGCAATCACCGCGTTGATCGTTCTTTCATCGCTTCCGGCTGCTTGCGCCGCTGAGGGTAAGTCGCGGAAGACCGTGAAACCTGTCGCGGTCACGTCTCTTGAGCAGGCGAAGGCGCTTGCCCCGGGCACTACGTCGGTATATGTCGAATACACGTATCAATTGCACAAAGCGGATCGATTCACGGGCATCATGAAGACGCTCGCACGTAACCCAGGCATTCGTCATCTCAGACTTCGTATCCCCAATTCGTTGCACGCCAAGAGCGAGGCACTCGAGGTGCTGCGAGAATTCCAGTCGCTCGAAAGGCTTGAACTGTTCGACGACAGAGAATTTCAAGCGGCGGCGATCTTCGAGCAGGTCGCGGCGATGAAGAGTCTCAAGCAGGTGAAGTTCTCGTTCAGGTGACGTGCCCCGTCGGAAACCGCCTGTAAGGCGGCCCTGACCAAATTGACGAATATCGAGTCAGCAACATTTACGGACGGCAGGCGTCACACACGGGAGGATTGGGAAGAGGCGCTCAATAAACTAGCGAGCGAACTGATCGCCAAGCGAAATGCCGAGAAAAAGGATTGAACGGGCCCCTGAAACGATACGCCATAAAAAAGCCCCTGAAGGTGCAACAACAAAGAGAAGTCGGGGTACCGAGTCCATTTCTACCGCAACAACCAAAAGTAACCTCTCCCTTTGGGAGACGTCACGGTCTCAGCCGCGCACGGAGGGTTTCGGTGTGACGCCAGAGATTCCAAACCATCCCAACCCGATCCGCGAGCGACGAACCATCACCAACTCCCCGTGATCCCGACGACGAATCCAACCTTTTCTGCAAAAGGAGCGTCACATGAAGACCATTTGCCTTGCGTTTTTGTTCGTTGGCTTGCTCGCGCCGCAGCTGCACGCGCAGAAAGATGCTCCGGTAACGCAAACCTACTTGCCGCGGATTGAGATTTATCACGACAAAGACGCTGCGATTACGGTCGATCTATTATTCAAATCGATGGGCGGGCCGGAGGAACAGAACGAGCGTCAGTGTTACATTCTGGCCTTTTTGAAACGCGACGAACAACAGATTCTGAAAATCGCGTCGGACCCGAAGCTATTGAAAAAGCAGAAAAACGGGTTTAGTCGGTCGGGATTGAAAAGAGAGTCGGGAGACAAGGAGCTATTTCTTGACGTGCTGCTGGAAAAAAAGCTCGTCGTTCCTCTCGAATCCAAGGCCGTCAAACGCGAGGCTTCGAGCCGAATTGGCGGCCGGGGAAAAGGCAGTGTCGCCGAGCGCAGTTTTCCCTACAAATTCACGTTCCAGAACAAGGCCCTGTTTGCGGCCATGCAGAAACTAGGAAACTTCGACAAAGACCATGCGATGGTTTTTTCCAACCAACCAACCCAGTTTCTAAACCGACTTAAACTGCTCGTATTTATTCCGCTGAATGACTGTAGATACGCGAACAAAGTATCGCCGAAACTTCGCAGAAGGTACGACTTCAACAACATCGGCGACCCCGACATGCTGCTGCTTTATCTCCGGCCCCTCCCCTACGAATTTGAATTTCTTCAACGTAAAGATGACAAGGTATTCGTCCACATCAATTGATCGCTCGTGTGCCACGAGATTTCTCCCTCACCTACGCCTTTTGAAGTCGCGAAGTTTTAGTCCCGGAGGGGCGACAGTCAATAGCCTGGGGGGTAGTGTCCTAATAGTATTATTCCATGGGAGTTTCCACAATACTCTGATCGGAAGGAAGTGTCTATTATGAAGATGACGAAAATTGCTGCAGTCGGCCTGCTGGTTTGCTTGGCGGTTGGAGCTGTCCACACGGTCTCCAGCTCAGCGGAACGCGACAAAGATGCGCCGAGAAAGAAAATCACTGCCAAGGCCAAATCGGATCATGGCAAATGGCTGGCCAGCAGCCTCCGCGAGATGCAAACCATCAAGCCCGGCATGACCCGCGGGGATCTGTTGAAAGTGTTCAAAGAGGAAGGAGGCATATCCACGCGAACTCAGCAAAGGTACGTGTACCACGGCTGTCGGTACATAAAGGTTAATGTAACTTTCGATGCTGTCGGGTCTCCAGAAGATAAACTCACCCCATTGCCCGAGGATAGAATCCGCAAGATTTCCAAACCATTTCTCGAATGGTCGATCATCGACTGAATCGCGTGCCGTTTCACCGCTTAGATGCATTAGCCCGGCGTCGGTAATGTTGGCGACGAAGAGGAGCGTCAGACCCAGGTGCGGTCGGGTTTTTGGTAACGGTACAGTTTGAACCGTTGTCAGAAATAGACGGCGGAAAGTTTGAAAAGTGATGGCGACTACTTGTCGGGTATCAATTCTTCAACAGCGAGCACATGCGCCAACGGTATCGTGGGCAACTGCAACACGAAAAGAACAGCCACCAAGAGCTTGCTTTGAGGACTGAGTCGAGCAGCGATGAAAAATGCCCCCGTGACACAGCCGATGCGGCAAGAGGCGCCCGATGGCCGCCACGATGGCCGGATTGACCAATCACACCTGGAGTTTCGGGGAGTTGTTGCGGACCGTCCTAAAGCCAGCAACACACGATTAGGACACTACCGCCTGGGGCGCGAGCCGTAAACGCTTGGGCTCGTTAAAACCGAGCGTCCGTCGACCCGCGATCCTCACCAACGGAGACCCTGCGATGAAACGATGCCAAGGACTTGCCAGTTTGATATTACTCGGCTTGATCGCCAGTGCCGCCTGTGCCGAGCCACCAACATCTGGCCCCAAGCTGGGCGCGCAGATCGTTCCGCTTAAGCGAGGCCCCGTGAGCGGCCCGCAAGTTGGCGAAAAGGTTGATAGCTGGTTATTCAATTTCGGCGGCGAAAAGTGTGGCGGTGCGAAAGACGGCTACCCGGTTGGTACGAAGCTCCCCTATTACTGAGAGTACCGCGGTCTCGTCGTCCTCGTCTTCGCCCGGACGTTCGACGATGATTTGGCCAGTTTGGTCAAGCAGATCGACCGACTAATCAAGCAAAACCCAAAAAAGGAAGTCGGATCCTATGTTAACTTCCTCGGCGACGATTTGAAACAACTGAAAACTGCTGCTGCCGAGTTCGGCGAGAAGCACAAGATCAACCATGTCCCCTTGGTCGTGCCCTGGAAGTTCAAAGATGGACCGAAACAAACGAGAATACATCCAGACGCCCAAGTGACCGTGATCATTTATCAAATGTATCCGGACAAGGTGGTGAAGGCCAATCATGCCATCGAAAAAGGGGGTCTGGATCGGAAAGCCATCGAAGCAGTCATTGCGGACATTGAAAAGTACTTGCCGTAGTCGCCGCCTAAGTCACGAAGGTCAAAGCCACAGCGACAGCCGTTCGTTTTCGGTCAACTTGCAACAACATGCGTTTCAATGTTTTTGTCCAGCTGGTTAAAAGCGGAGCGTGCGTCGTTCCTCGATCCACCTCCCTCGATCCTCACCAACGGAGACCCTGCGATGAAACGATGCCAAGGACTTGCCGGTTTGATAATACTCGGCCTGCTCGCGACCGCCGTGGGCGCCGAGCCCGCGAAGCACGAACCGCCTGCGTCCGGCCCCAAGCTGGGCGCGAAGATCGTTCCGCTTAAGCGAGGCCCCGTGAGCGGAAAAATCTGCTGGAGCTGTTTTGGCTGAGGCCGCGGCGTATTAGTCTCCTTCGTGAAGGAGCTGGACCAACCGACGGCCGATCTGCTGCGCGTGATGGCCGACAGTCAGACCGAGCTGCGCAAGAGCTGCCGATTAACGATTTGGGTGTTTCACATCGACGGCGACCCGCGGCGAACCAAAGCCTGGCTCGACCGTCAGCGCATCGCGAAGCTGAACTTCGACGTGGTCGCCGCCGACGCCAACGAACTGGCCGCCTGGAACATCGACCCGAAAGCCCGCAACACCCTGGTGCTGGTCAAGAACCGCGGCCGCATCGCGCTGGCGACCTACCGTGACGTCGATGCCAAAGACATCGACCGCCTGGCATCCGAATTTCGAGAGTTGCTGCGCCGTCCCACCGCGAAGTGACCCTTTCGTTCGTCGCCTTCAAAGCTCAGTCACCGGCGCCTCCTGTGATTCCGCGAATCGACTATCGCACATTCAACCGTGCCAAGCGGCACACGTGGGACACATGGGCACATGGCTCTCGAACGTAGGCGAATCGAGAGCCCACGTCCGAATCGTGATATTGAAACTCACCGAATAGCGGCTATAATAAACAGCCCCTCGAGGGTCGGCCGCTGCCATATCGGCGGTCGACTTGTTTTCCTCCCAAGGAATATGGCGAAAGGACAAAGACGATGGGCCGCACTCTGCTCTGTCTTTTCTCGTTGTTTTCGGTCTCACTGATTTCGGTTTTGCTGCCGGCTGCGCTGGCCCACGGTGAAGAGCCCAACACCGAAAAACCAAACGCCAAGGGCATCGCGCTGTTTGAAAAGCAGATCAAGCCCGTGTTGGTCAAGCATTGCTACAAGTGCCATTCCAAGAACGGGAAGAAGGTCGAGGGAGGCTTGGAGCTCGACTCGCCCGCCGGCATGTTGCGGGGCGGTGACTCGGGGCCGGCGTTGGTATCGCATCAGGTCGAGAAGAGCCTGTTGATGCAGGCGATCCGCCATGAAGAAGATGTCTCGGAGATGCCGCCCAAGAAGAAGTTACCGGACGAGGTGATCGCGGCGTTCGAGGAGTGGATTCGGCTTGGCGCTCCGGACACCCGAGCAGGGCTTGGTCCGACCACGAAAGAAAAGCGGCTGGAGGCGGGGAAACGACACTGGTCGTTTCAACCGCCTCGATCGGTCGAGCCGCCGCCGGTTAAGCAAGCCGACTGGCCGCGCGATCCGATCGATCGTTTCGTGCTCGCTCGCCTGGAAGCCAAAGGCTTGAAGCCCGTTGCCGATGCAAACCGCAGAACGCTCGTGCGTCGGGTCTACTTTGATCTCGTCGGGCTTCCGCCCACGCCGGAAGACGTCGAGGCGTTTGTTGCCGACGACTCGCCCAATTCGCTGGCCACACTGGTCGACCGGCTGTTGGATTCGGAGCGGTTCGGCGAACGCTGGGGTCGTCACTGGCTCGACGTCGTGCGTTACGCGGAATCGAGCGGCATGGAATTCAACTTTACCTATCCCCATGCCTGGCCGTATCGCAACTATGTCATCGACTCGTTGAATCAAGACAAGCCTTACGACCTGTTTCTCCGCGAGCAGATTGCCGGCGACCTGATGCCCCGCGGCAAGGGAGAATCGCCGCAGGTGATCGAGGCGCGTCGCATCGCTCCGAGCCTGTTGGCGTTTGGCCCCAAGCGGCACAATTCGAGCGGCACGGAGTTTCGCATGGACGTCGTGGACGACCAAATCAACACCGTGTTCAGTGCGACGCTGGCGATGACGGTTTCCTGCGCCCGTTGCCACGATCATAAGTTCGACCCGATTCCGACTAGAGACTACTACGCCTTGGCCGGCATCTTCCTCAGCACCGAACCGCAGTACGGCACGATCAAACAAAAATACAGCAACAACCCGACGGACTTGCTGCCGATCGGCCCGAACGCAGCGGCCCTGCACGCCGCCGCCGAAGAGCATCAGAAGAAGATCCCGGCGGCCGAAAAACAACTGGCTGCCAAGATCGCCCAATTGAAGCAGGCGACCGAGGCCGAGAAGCAGGTAACCAAGGCCGATGTTGATCTGACGGCGGCTAGCAGGCAAGTCGAGGCAATTAAGAGCGAAGTTGCTGCGCTGAAAAAGGAAGTGGCCAGGCTGAAAAAAAACCCGCCGCCGCGCCCTGCGTATGCAATGACCGTTCGAGATCGGGCCAAGCCGGCCGACACGAAGGTCGCCATTCGCGGCAATTTTCGCGAGCGTGGTGACCTTGTGCCCCGCGGATTCTTAAGCGCCGTGCAAGTGACCGATCCTCCCAAGATCGACCCGAAACGCAGCGGTCGCCTGGAATTGGCCGAGTGGATTACGAGCAAGCAGAATCCGCTCACGGCTCGTGTGATGGTCAATCGCATTTGGCATCATCTGTTTGGTCGGGGACTGGTCGAGAGCGTCGACAATTTCGGGCTGATCGGAAAACGACCGAGCCATCCGCAATTGCTCGACGCGCTGGCATTGCGATTCATGCAGGATGGATGGTCGGTCAAACGGATGATTCGCGCGATCGTGCTCAGCCGATCGTACCAACTCAGTAGTTATCGCGATGCGGGTAACCAGCAGCTCGACCCCGGTAACCGTCTCTTCTGGCGAGCCACCCCGCGACGACTCGAAGCCGAGGCGATTCGCGACGCGATCCTCAGCGTCAGCGGGCAGCTCGACCTACAGCGCCCCAGCGGTTCGACAGTCACGGCGCTCGGCGACCAACTGGTGCGCGGGATTCCGACCAAGAAGATCCAGCCGCCGAGCAACCATCGCAGCGTTTACTTGCCGATCGTTCGCGACTACCTTCCGGAGCTATTCGATCTGTTCGACTTTCCCTCGCCCAGCCTGGTGAGTGGGCGTCGTGCGGTGACGAACGTCCCCTCGCAAGCGCTCTACCTGCGTAACTCGGCGTTCGTGACCGAGCAAACGAAGCACGCCGCCAGACGACTTCTGGCCTCCACCAAAACCACCGACGACGCCGGGCGAGCCGATCTGGCGATGCGCTGGGCATTGGCGAGAGGCATCTCCGACGCCGAACGGGCCGGTGCCTTGAAGTTGGTTCAACAAGTACGCGACCGTTCTACGAAGGGGGATACGAAGGGGAATCCAAAGGGCGCCGACCGCGACGCCTGGGCCGCATGGTTCCACACACTGTTTACCACGGCTGAGTTTCGCTATCTGGTCGATATCAAGACCGCAGACGTAAAGTGAACCTGCGCCGGACAAAACACGGGCCGCATAGTCGTTGTTCGCTCCGCGAACGATACGTCTGGTTAGCGGAGCGAACCACGACACGAAACACGGGAGCATCCTTGCCATGACAAACAATTCACCACAACCGATCGTCTCCAGGCGCCAGTGGCTCAAGGTCGGAGCCTGCGGGCTCGGATCACTGGCCTTGACCGGCTTCGTTCCCAATCGCAGCGATGCCGGATTGCTTGCGCCCAAGCCGCCGCATTTTGCCGCCAAGGCAAAGCGCATCATCTTCATGTTCATCAACGGCGGCCCGTCGCAGTTTGAATCATTCGATTACAAACCGAAGCTCAAAGCCCAATCCGGCAAGACGGGACTGAAAAAGAAAAAGCTGCTGGGTCCGCTCTGGAAATTCGCCCAGCACGGCGAAAGCGGCATGTGGGTTTCCGAGGTCTTTCCGCATCTCGCCAAGCGAACCGATGACCTCTGCATGCTCAACGGAATGCAGACCACCAGCCGTGCCCACCCGATTGCGATTCCGATGTTGCACACGGGCGACTTCCAATTCGTTCGCCCTTCGCTCGGATCGTGGGTGATCTACGGCCTGGGCACCGAAAACCAGGACTTGCCCGGGTTCTTTACCATCAAGCCGACGCGCACCTTTGGCGGGCCGGCTAACTACGGCAGCGCCTTCTTGCCGAGCACCTTCCAAGCGACACGGCTCGGTTGGAGCGGCCAGTCGATCAAGAACGCGACGATCCGCAATCTGACTTCCACCCACGGCCGCACGCCCGAGGCGTCGCGCGCGTCGTTGGAATTGGCTCAATCGATGAACGCAGAACTGCTCAGCCAATCCGACCAGGTGCGCGGCGTGATCGATTCGCTCGAATTGAGCCAGCGGATGCAGCAAGCCGTTCCGGCGGTGATGGATCTGGGCCGCGAATCGAAAGCAACCTTGAAGATGTACGGGATCGGCGGCGGCCCAACCGACGATTTCGGACGGCAGTGTCTGTTGGCTCGCCGGCTGACCGAGTCGGGAGTTCGATTCGTCGAAATCAGTTCAAGCGGCTGGGACCATCACAGCAATCTCGACAAGTTCAACACCAAAGCCGAGCAAATCGACAAGCCAATCGCCGCGCTCCTGTTCGATCTGAAACAACGCGGCCTGCTGGACGATACGCTCGTTTTATGGACCGGCGAGTTCGGCCGCACGCCCGAAACCCAAATCCTCAACGGCAAAGAAGCGAAGGGGCGCGACCACAACGCCGAGGGTTACACCGCGTGGCTGGCGGGCGGAGGGGTGAAAGCAGGTTTGACCTACGGCGCGACCGACGAGCTTGGCTACAAGGCGGTCGAGGGCAAGGTCCATCTGCACGACTTGCACGCCACGATGCTGCACCTGCTCGGCTTGGACCACAAGCGGCTTGTCTACCGCTACGGCGGACGCGACTTTCGGCTCACCAACATCCACGGCAACGTGGTTCGAGAGATCATCGCGTAACGAGCCGCCGAAAACAAATTGCCGACTTTCCGAAAGAGCATGAACAGAAGGTCGCGGAGGTCGCAAAGGACGAGTGGAGGACAGGGAAGCCATTCATCCGGTTCGTCATAACTCACAGTACATTCAAACCTTAGCCGTGCTATCACAGCTCCAAGTGGCGCTGTCCAACTAGCAACCCCAAAGAAACAACTGCCCGCGAATCACGCGAATGAACGCGAATCGTGTGGCGTTAAACGTCGGCTTGGCTGCAATATGCGCACCGCGAAAATGCCGAAGCAAGCTAGCATCCTGGCTTATTCGCGTAGATTCGCGTCATTCGGTGCGCCAGGTTAAGTCTGGTTGATCTTGTTAGTTGAAAGGTACTGACTTTGGTAATTGCTCGTTCGCCATGTAGCCGACCGGGCGGGTGTCGGGGCGACCCGGCGGTCGAAGCCCCGTGAG
>JADFKK010000394.1 GCA_022564995.1 Planctomycetota bacterium
TGGCGCAGTTCGGTGGCGGTGGTACAGACTGCTCGGTGCCGATCCGAGAGGCCAACACCAAGTTCCGCAAGCGGCGGTTCGCCGGTGTGGTCTTGATCAGCGACTACGAGAGTTGGGTCTACCGCGACCGGCCGTATGCCTCTGGTCACGGCGGAGCAACGGGCGTGATGGCCGAGTGGCAGAAGTTCGTCAAGAATCAGAAGCGGCTCGGTGTCACGTCACCGAAGCTGGTCTGCATCGACCTTCAGCCGTACGACTCGACCCAGGCCCCGGACCGCAGCGACATCCTGAACGTCGGCGGCTTCAACGACGCCGTGTTCAACGTCGTGGCCGCGTTCCTCACCGAGGACACCGGCCGGTTCGTCGCCGAAGTCGAGGCGATCGAGTTGTAAGCAAAGCACCCCTGGTCCAGCAATGGGCCAGGGGTGTCTTTGCGCGCCCGCCGGCTGATTTCATGCCGCTTCATGAGTGACCGGATTGATAAGCTCCGTGTCCCGTTTCGCGACGGTGTGGTATCATGGCGGCGCCGGCGATACACGCCCGCCACACGAACGCCCTGAATTATGATCGCCCCTGCCTCACCGCCGCCGAGTTTCACGTGCGGACAGCTCGTCAAGCACCGCCGCTACGGCTATCGCGGCGTGGTGGTTGAATTCGACACACACTGCAGGGCGCCGCAGTCGTGGTATCAGTCGAACAAGACGCGGCCGGAAAAGATGCAGCCCTGGTATCACGTCCTGGTGCATGGCAGCAATCAGATCACCTACGCCGCCCAAACGAGCCTGGAGGCGGACGACAGCGGCCAGCCGGTCGAGCATCCGCTCGTCGAAGAGTTCTTCGCTGAATTCACCGGTCAGGCGTACGTTCGCAATGATCGGGCTTGGCCGGCGTAATTGCGAAGATGAACATCGAAGCAACCAGCCCAGGTTCGATCTACGACGACTTCTACTTGACCGGCACGCGATGGGTCTTCTTGCCAATCACAAAGTGCATGTCGTAGACGAAGTCGTCGGCGACGTTGGGGTCACGCAGCTTCGCGGGCAGTTTCTCCCAGTCAATGGCGGCCACCGCCTCTAAAAGCGCCTTGATTTCCTTGGCGTCGAGCTTGCCTTCGGCCGTGCCTCGCCGGGACTTCCGGGTGAACTTTCCGTCAGGCGTGATACGATTTCTGATCTTCACGCCGGCGAATCCACCGGTCTGCTGCACTTCGATCACCTTGAAGGCCGGACTAGCGTCCTCCGCTGCCGACAGCGTCATGAGAACCAACAGAACAACACAAGCAAAGGCGAGTTTCATAGCGTCTGACTCCTGGACTCGTAGGTTTAGTAGGGCTCGCATTCGATACAGAAATGAGGGATCACGCCAGATCAAACAACATGATCTCGGCATTGCTTGTCGCTTGGATTGTGAGGAGACTCTCGTCGCTCACGGCAGCTCCATCGCTGGTCTTGAGCGGCAGACCGTTCAGGGACACTTCACCACGAAGCACCTGCAACCAAACGTGGCGGTCTGCTGCCAGTTCGTGAGTGGCTTGTCTACCGGTTTCGAGCTTCGCCAGATAAATATGCGCATCCTGATGAATCGTGAGCGAGCCGTGTTCTGCGTTAGGCGATGCGACAAGCCACAACTGATTGGTCATACCGCCATCGTCGAACCGCTTCTGCTCGTAGCTCGGCTCGATCCCCTTGTGTTCCAAGGCTCCCTCAAGCACGTAGGTCACGATCTCCATGTCGTGATGCGGTTTTCTCGGTGATGTAAAGGGTTTCAATGGTTCCGGTCTTGGCCACGATTCCGCCAATACCCGGCATGATCGCGCCGATGGCGATCAACGCGTTGCCCACAGCCCGATGAAGCATCGTCCCCTCACGCGCAAACCGCCGGGAACTGAACACCGCCCCGCCGACGAGAAACAGGGCCGCATAACCGTTGATCAGCGGTGTTTCGGCCAAGCTGCGATTGCGGAACGGGGATGAATGTAAGCATTCTAGCGGCCGCTTCCCCATGTCGATAGAATCACATCACGCCAGCAAGCATTCACCCAGTTCGGCATAAAAAAGTCCATGACCAGCGAACAGCGATTGAAAAGCGAACTCTTGGCGGTCGAGGTGAACGAGGACTTCACCGAGGCCGTCATGCAATTCCATGACAACAGCAGGCTGTGCTTTTGTCATCGTGTCGATGAGCGCTGGGCAAAATCCGTGGGACCGGTCCAGCGAGAGACTGAAGCGGGATTGGCGGGGGAACTTCTATCCGCGATAACGACGTTTAGGCTCAACGCCAAACACCTCGATATTCAATTTCAAGACGGTAGCCGCTGGGATCAAGCGGTCCATCCAGTTTCTTGATCTCGGCGATGGCGCGATGTTGCTGAGCGTTCGGCTTGCCGGTCCTCGTCGCTGTTGTGAAGCTGTCTGCGGCGCTGCTCATCGACCCACAAACCCCAATGCCGGCTATCAGCGACAAACGGGTGAGGAAAAACAAGCGCCGGATGTAATTTGTGGCTTTCATGCCAAGTCCTCGATAGAAACGACTTCAGATGAGTGAGCGGTGCAGCCATGCCAGTCCGCAAGGAGCCTCGATACCCATGTTTCCGTATCAAATATAGATCACGTTTCCAGATGAATCCCCAGTTCATGTCGATACTACTCAGGAGCAACTGCCCGGCGGCACGGAGACGTGCTACACGCACGGTGCAGAGATAACACCACGGTCAAATGTAGTCGGAGAAAATCTCAAGCTCGATTTCCATCCTCTATGCCTCCAGCAGAAAAAGCTGTCGCAAAACCAAACGGGGCAAGGCTGCTTTCGATCATGCGGCGTCGGCGTCTCTCGATCCATCGTTCGGGGACTTCATCCTTATCAGCCAATACGAAGTGGCCGGCTTCGTGGTAGGCGGTGCGCTCGTGTTTACGCAAGGAACGTATCATGGGCATGGGGTGGATGATCGATGTGAGGCTAGACGATCGGATCGTTGCCCGCGTTGATCCGTCTGACGAGGTTCAGGATACGATGATCGAAGCCAACCGACGATTGCCTGACTACCTCAAGAACCGGCCGCTACCGTTCTATCCATGGCTGCGACAAATCGCCTCGGAGCGGCTCGCCAAGTTGCACCGACGACACATCTATACGCAGAAGCGAAGCGTCGAGCGTGAGGACGAGGACGGCGTAATGCTCAACGACCGTTCGTCTCTGCTGCCGGCTGATAACTTCTCGACCGCCCGATCGAGCCCCAGCAATCGACTCCTGAGAAAAGAGATTCGACCACACGTCAAATCGGCGTTTGGGCGATTGCGAGGCACGGATCAGGAGATCCTCGTGATGCGCCATTTGGAGCAGCTTTCGATCCGCGAGATTGCCAGCGTATTGGACATCACGGTCACGGCGGCAAAATCGCGGCACTTCCCCGCCCTCGAGCGCCTGCGGAGCGCGCTTGGCGACGACTTCTCGGAGGAGCAACGATGAGACGTCAAGAAGCCGACTCGCTGCATGTTGACGAACCCGATCAGGGTCTCCTTGATCTGATTGAGGAAATCACCGACCGACTCCAGGCGGGCGATCCGATCCCATGGGATCAATACCTCGAAGAGCATTCGCAATACGCCGATCAGCTTCGCAATCTTGCCCCGTCGTTACAGGCGATGGAAGCACTCGGGCAGCCTGACGACTCCTCGGCGATGACCGGCTCGTCGAATGACCGGGCTCCGAGAGAGTTGGGCGACTATCCCGTCATTCGTGAAATCGGCCGAGGCGGAATGGGCGTGGTCTACGAAGCCGAGCAGCTTTCGCTTTCGCGGCGGGTGGCGCGCAAGGTGTTGCCGTTTGCGGCGGCACTCGACAAGCGGCACCTTCAGCGTTTTAAGGTGAGCGCCCGCCAGCACCATTTTTTTTTAGGCGGGCGGAGGTTTTCTTCGGGCGGCGCGGCGGGCTTGTTTGCGGTCGGCTTGGTCGCGGCGCTCTGGGGCGCGGTATTGGCGGATGAATTCGGGATGTGACTGGCGCCAGATGTCGGGGCGCAGTGGTTCGTAGTTGGTTTCGCCGGCGAGGAGACGATCCAGGACGTCTTTGAGGTAGGCCCAGACGTCGAGGTCGTTGCGGATGGCGCTGGCGACTAATGTCATGAAGTCGGCGGCCCGATCGCCGGCGGCCGTGCTGCCGATGAACAGCCAGTTTTTTCTGCCCAGGGCGACCTGCTTCATGAGCTGCTCGACGTTGTTGCCATCGAACGGGTTGTTGTCGATCGGCATGCGGCCGTCGGTCAGGTATAACTGCAAGGCGGTCCACTGATTGCGCAGGTAACCGAGCGCCTGGCCGAAGCGACTCTTGGGCCGGATGTCTTTCGCTGCGGAGCTATCGAGCCACTGGCCGAGCGCTTTCCAAACCGCTTGCGATTCGTCTTGGCGCAAGGCAAGACGATCACCCGAAGAGCAGCTCTTGCCACGATCCTCGATGTCGTAGAGCTGCTGGAATTTGGCCAGCACGATGCTCGACTCTTTTGGATACACGTCGCGCGCTTCATAGACCTTGCGGCGCGCGTGCGCAGCGCAAGCACCGCGAAGAATCCGGCCGTCGGTGCGCAGCTCAAGTCCTTGATAGCCCGCGTAACAATCGGCCATCAGCTTGCCTTGAAAATTCTCTAGCACCAGATCGGGCCCGGTTCGCTGACGGCTGACGGTGAAGTCGAAAAACGTGAGCGGAATGTTTTCCCGGCGGGGAACCAGCAGCGTCACCGAGGTGTCGTCGGTTCCCAAAATGTCGGTGGCCAAAACGGTCCGTTTGATGTGTTCACACAACGGCCGCAGCACGAAGGCCGACGCTTTGAGAATGTTCAGTAACGTCGAGCGACTCGGCGTCCAGCCGCTGCCGACAAACTGATCTTGCTGGCGATAGACGGGCAGGTGATAGCCGTATTTGTTGGTGATGATTTCGGCCGCGATGGACGCGTCGTAGCGATTGCCTTCGACCAGCCCGGTCGGCCGCTCGGGCGAGGCCACGCCACACTGGGGCTGGTTTTCGCAGGCGTATTTGGGGTATTTGGTGACGGGTATTTGGTGACGGGCACCCACAGCTTGGGTCGCTCGAATTTGAGCGTTTCGACCTCGTCGTAGCCGATCACTTTTCGCTCGCCATGCTCGGGGCAATGCTTTTGCTCATCGGAAACCGGCGCCTCGACTTCGTGTCGCGGCAGATGCTCCGGCAGGCCTTCGTCGCGGCGCTTTTTCTTCTTGCGACGCACGTGCGCCGGGACGACGGTCTGTTGCTCTTTGAGGTCCGCTTCGTCGATCGCCTCGGCCAGGCCCTCGGCGGCGTCGGCCGCATCGTCGCCAAAATCAATCAGCAATTGATTCGGATCGCTCAGGTAGCGTTCGCTACGCCGACCAAACGTCCGCTGGATCAGCAGCTTGATCTGCAGCTTGAACTCTCTTGCTGCTGCTTGAGTGTTTTGATTTGGCCATGCAGGTCGCCGATCGTGTGCGTTTGCGATTCGACCAAATAGGCCTGCTCTTTGATCAACGTCTGGCACGTTGCCAGGTCGCTGGGAATCGTTGTTGTGTCGGGCCGCCCAGTCATGCACGCCAACATAACAACGGTTTCAAATCGCGCAATACCAATTGAAAAAGGTTTTTTTAAGACACGTTTTACGCGACGCGCCGATACCGTTTTCTACGCCGCGCATCAACCAGCGGCACGCCGCTCAGCAGCATGGCGAGCTGGGTCGCGTCGATCAGCAGCCGCTTGTCCGTCGACTTGTGCAGTTCGAAGGTTCCCTGCTCGAGCAGGCGGTAATAGATCCAAAACCCGCCGCCGTCCCAGTGCAGTATTTTCATCCGATCGCGGCGGCGGTTGATGAATAGATACAGGCTGCCGTCGAGCGGATCGCCGTTGAACTCGCCGCGGACGATGCCCGAGAGGCCGTCGATCCCCTTGCGCATGTCGGTCGGCTCGGTATGCCAATAGATCGTCGTGTTGGGCGGAATGCTTAGCATGGGGCCGCCTCGACGTCGGTGCCCGCGAGTTGGCCCACGATGACGCGAAGAGCGTTCTCACTGTTGGCCGGCACTTCGATCGACGCGCCGCCGGGCAGTCGAATCACAACCATCGCCGCCGCCGCGATCGTCAGCGGCTCGAACGCGCTGGGTTTCTTCTTCCGTGACGTCTGATGCCGCATCGCCAACTTCCGCCGCCAAGCGTAGAACGACGCCGTCGAGGTGCCCTCGGCCACACAGAATTCGGCAATCGTCACCCCGCCGTCTTCAAACCGCAAGAACCGCTCACGCCACAACCGAGCCTTCGCCACATCGCCGCCACGTACCATCATCCACCTCCTGATAAGCTGAGAGAAAAACAAACCAACTCTCAGCCTACCAGCACCGTCAACCCTGG
>JADFKK010000395.1 GCA_022564995.1 Planctomycetota bacterium
CGGCGGAATGCCGGCTTCAGCCGGCTCCCTGTCAGCCGCCAGCTTTAGCTGGTGGAATGGAGAGCCGGCGACTCGAATTTCGTCGAGCCGGCTTTAGCCGGCTTCCCTAGGCGCGCCGCGTGGCGGGCCATGTTGCGAACGGGCTGGAGCCGACGCCGCCGGTGCGTGCCGAAGGCAAAGGTCGAGAAGCCGGCTAAAGCCGGCTAACGACGACCTGGGGAGCGGCCACGCAAACCACCGGCTAAAGCCGGCGGCTGACGGAGAGCCGGCTGAAGCCGGCAAGTTCGTAGGGTGGGCACTGCCCGCCAAAACCAGCGGAGCGATTGTGGTGGGCAGTGCCCACCCTACGAACTCGGGACATACAAGCACGTTGCGCAAGCGAGTGAGTCTTGTCGTTTGAATAGACACACTCGCTTGCGCAACGTGCTTGTATTCGCGACCTTTTTGTCGGTAAGAATCCTTCGCGGCGTTGCCCGTGGCGGTCCATTTTGCTATCCGCTGGGGGCTCTGCCCCCAGACCCCCGGGAACAACTCTTGCTGGGCTTCGCTCGCTACGGTCTGAATCGTGCCGGACTCTGCTCCGCAGCCCTCGCTCCGCTCGGGACGTACCGGCACGTTTCGACCTCCGCTCACTTGACTTGCTTATTCCGACGGTACTAGAGCGGCACGGAAGCCAAGGTCGTAGTTCCGGAGGCCCGGCGAAAGCCAATTCCGAAGCGCCGACCGGCAGAACCCCCCGATGCGGTCCCAACTGCCGCCACGGCGCACGCGGGAGACGTCCGTAGAAGATCCCTCAGGATCAACCCTCGGCGACTTCGCGTAGTACTCCTTGTCATACCAGTCCTGGCACCACTCCCATACGTTGCCATGCATATCGTACAAACCGAAGGCGTTGGCGCGCTTCTGACCCACGAGGTGTGCGTACTTCTCGCCAATTTCGTACGCATTGTCGAAGTTCCAAGCGTATGCGCCAAGTTTCGATGAATCGGCCCCAAATGAGTAGGCCGTCTTGCTGCCCGCGCGACACGCATACTCCCACTCGGCCTCCGTCGGCAAGCGATACGTGCGACCCTCCTTGGCCGAGAGCTTCTTGCAAAACTCCACCGCGTCGTCCCAACTGATGTAGCTGGCCGCATAATCTGATCCCTCCTTCACATACTTCCCACCCTTCCATGGGCTCGTGCCCATCACTTTTTCAAACTCGCCTTGCGTTACCTCATGCACGCCCAGGTAGAACGGCTTGGTGAGCTTGACACGATGCACGGGATCTTGGTCATCGTAGCGGAACTTTGCATTCTCCGGGCTGCCCATCATAAACTCGCCAGCCGGGATTAGGGTGAACTTCATGCCGATGGAGTTGATGATGACTCTCTTGGCGTTGAGCGCGCTGGCACGGTCTGAATTCTCGGTTTCGCCAGATTCGGTGTTATTGCCGTGCTTCGCGGCGAGTTTATCAAGATGGACACCCAATCGAACCGTGTTGACCAAATCTTGGGCCGCCGTCAGCGCCTTTACAGTTTTCGCGTTTCGCTGCCAACCGCTGCTTGTGCGAACCAGGTCCAACCCGTGTTTGGAAAGCCGCAACGATCGGCCGGCTAGTTGTTGACCCTTGAGTATCTTGACGCCGCCGCTGCCGAGCTTGACGCCGGCTCCTAACGCCTTGGATGGAATAAAGAGGGCGGCTACGTCACCGCCGAGGCCGACGACGTCCATCCATTTTTCTTCGTTCGCGTCTTTGCCGGTGGCGCGCTCGAATCCTTTGGCCGCGGCCAGGCCGACGCCGCGCCCTGCGTAATTGGGAAGCCCTTTCCACTGCCAGTCGATGACGCCTGCTTCATGGAGCAGGCCCGTGCTCGTGGTAACCACCGAATCGACCAGCAAAACCATGCCGACGGTGGCGACAACGGCGAAGTTCGGCGCGCCTTCGATGGCCGCGCCGGCCGTAATATCCGCCATGTCGCGGACCGCCAGCGAGTGCATGGCCCACAGCGGCAGGCCGCTGTGGGAGGCTTGTTTGGCTTCGGTCTCGGAAAGACGCAGCCGCTCGAAATCGCGGGTGAACTCCGCGTCGAGACCGGCCAGCGAGATCGGCTTGCCGTCTTGAAGCTGCACCATCAGGCTCTCAATCCGCAACTCGCCGATGTCGCCTTGCTCGGCCGCACGCGCGATGAAATTGTTGCAGAGGTAAAGCACGTCGGCGGTGTCGGCCGTGAGCAGACACAGCACCCGATGCTGGCCGGTGACGCGGTTCTTGTCTCCCGGCGAGCGATATTTGAACGGCTCGGAAACGGCCAGTACCGCCACGGCCTTGACCCCCGTTTCCAGCGTCTGCGGGCGGGCGGTCAATTTGTACGATAGATCCTGCGGGAAGTCGTCGGGCACGTCGAAGCGGAAGCTGCGCGTCAGCGTAGTGCCGTCGAGCGGCAAATCGCCGTCGATCTGGTTGAGCGAGCCGTTGGCCACCCAACCGAGGTTCTTGAGCAGCGGCGTTCCACCGACAATCCGCTCGGTCTGCGGATCGCGCAGGATCGTGACGGCCGGCAGCGTGATCTGCCCGATCGTCTTGCCACCGTCGGGCGAGGTGTCGGCGACGAAGGAATAGGTGTAGGCGACTTGACCCGATTCGAGCGGCTGTTGCTTGACCGCCATGACGCCCGCGGCTTGCTGCGAGAAGCTGCCGCTGCCCGTGTACTCGACCGTGTTGAGAACCTCGTAGCTGTACATCTTTGCCGTATCGGCTGTGGCGATTTGCTCGGTGTCGTCGCGTGCGGACGAAGAATCGGTGGACGGCTGTTTGTCATCTCCGCAACCGCAGGCCAAGAACGTGATGGACAGCAGAATTACCGCTCGTGCAATACGCTTCATGTCAACGCCCTCTATGTTGGTGGTATGCGTGGGAAAACGGGAATGGCAGCGAAGATTATCGCCCACGGAAAGCATGGGATCAAGTCGAGGGAGGGGTGAATGCCCCGAATCGGCTCTCTACCGGGGGGCAAGTGAGTTGACACTCGGCTTTTCCACCGTTAGTCTGGATGAATTAGGCAAAAAGGCTTTTTCTAGACAGGGGCAATCGCTCCTCGCCACCGCCGTCGGAACCGGTGCGTTGGTCCCGTGCATGGGTGGCGTTGTCTGGACGGAGAGGCACAGATGGCAACCAGCATGGGTGATTTCGCCGAGATATTAATTCGTCAGGGAACGATCAGCGCGGAGCAACTTGCCGACGCGGAAAAAATGGCCGGCGAGTCGGGCATTAAGGTCGGTGATGCGCTGGTGCGGCTGGGCTACGCCGCAGCCGACGAGGTGACGCGAGCTCTGGCGCAAGAGCACGATCTGGACTTCATCAACCTCGACGAAGTGGTGATTCCGCCTTCGGTCGTCGAGCTCGTGCCTGAATCGGTTGCCCGAGAAAACGCCATCTTGCCGATGGCCGAAGAGGAAGACGCACTGCGGGTGATCGTTAGCGATCCGTTGGATCTGGACACCTTCGAGAAACTGCGGTTCATCCTCAATCGCAAGGTCGAGATCGCGCTGGCGCCGCGGGAAAACATCCTCGAGGCGATCAATCGCTATTATGGCCAGATCGACGCGGAAAGCGCCGATTCGATGCTGCAGGAGTTCACCGACACGGCCATCGACTTCACCCAAACCGAAGACATGGACGGGATGGAGGACGAGACCGTCGATGAAACCAGCGCGCCGATCGTGCGGCTGGTGCATCTGACCATTACCGAGGCGGTTCAGTTGCGGGCCTCAGACATTCACATCGAACCCTTTGAAGACCGGGTGCGCATCCGCTACCGCATCGACGGGATATTGATCGAGCGCGACAGCCCCCCGCTGCGGCTGCTGGGTGCGTTGATTTCTCGCATCAAGATTCTGGCGAAAATGGACATCGCCGAGCGACGACGCCCCCAAGACGGGCGGATCAAGATTACGGTCGGCGACAAGGAGTTCGACTTACGGGTCAGCGTGCTGCCGACCAATCACGGCCAGACGGTCGTGATGCGGCTGCTCGACAAGGACAGTATTCGGGTCGGGGTGCGTCAGTTGGGTATGTCCGAAGAGAACTTTCGGATCTATCAAGGTCTCACAAGTCGTCCCAACGGGATTGTGCTGATTACGGGCCCCACGGGTTCCGGCAAGACGACTACGCTGTATGCGACGCTCAACGAACTGAACCGGCCGGACGTCAAGATCATCACGGCCGAAGATCCGGTGGAGTACTACCTGAAGGGGATCAATCAGGTCGAGGTTCGCCACGAGATCGGCCTCGATTTTGCCCGCATTATTCGTGCGATGTTACGTCAGGCGCCAGAGATCATCCTGGTGGGTGAAATGCGGGATTCTGAAACTGCCCAGATGGGAATCCAGGCATCACTTACTGGACACTTGGTATTCAGTACACTACATACGAACGATGCGCCCAGTGCTATTACACGTTTGATCGACATGGGCGTCGCTCCGTACCTAGTCGCCAGCAGTATCACGGGCATCATGGCGCAGCGGCTCCTGCGGGTGATCTGCACGAAATGCAAGCAACCGTACACCCCGCAGCCGGCCGAGTTGGAAGCGGCCGGAATTTCGCCGAAAGCAGCCGAAACGGCGACGTTTATGCGGGGCAAGGGCTGCGGGAATTGTCAGGGGACGGGCTATCGCGGTCGTTTGGCGATCATCGAACTGATGCCGATGAGCGCCAAAATACGCGAGTTGGCCTTTATCGGCGCGCCGACCCAAGACATCCGCCGTGCGGCGGTTGCCGACGGCATGAAAACACTGTTCGAGGACGGGATTTTGAAGGTTCTTAAGGGCCTGACCACGCTCGAAGAGGTCTTCCGCGTGGCAAAGCAGGTCGAGGGGTAGGGCGAGTAACGGTTTTTCCGGTTGATTTGCGGCTTGGTGGGAGGCTGCGAATAATCCTTCATGGAACAGGGCTTCTGGAACGGGGCTTCCCACTTGACCGGGCCACGGTGCGGGTCTTTGAGAGGGAAAAGAGGAATTCATGTCTACGCTGCTTATCGATAAGTTGCTGATGGCCACCGTCAAGCAGGAGGCCAGCGATCTGCATTTGTCCGTCGGACAGCCCCCGGTGTTGCGCGTTCACGGCCGTCTGCGGCGGCTGGAGACGAAGGTTCTCGAACCGGAAGACACCCAGGCGCTGATGAAGAGCATCACGCCCGACCGTTGTCAGCAGGAATTGCAGGAAGTCGGCGGCGCCGACTTCGGTTTTGCCTTCGGCGATCACGGGCGATTCCGCGTCTCGGTGTTCAAGCAGCGCGGACACATCGGGCTCGTGTTGCGGTTGATTCCCAGCGAGTTGATGACGCCCGAGCAATTGGGGCTGCCCGAAGTTTGCCTGCGGCTGTGTATGCGGCCCCGGGGGCTGATTCTGGTCACCGGTCCGACCGGTTCAGGCAAGACGACGACGTTGGCCACGATGATCAACTACATCAACGAAAAAATGGATCATCACATCATCACGGTCGAAGACCCGATCGAATTCTATCACGAGCACAAAATGTCGTCGATCACCCAGCGCGAAGTTGGAAACGACGTACCCACGTTCGCCGAGGCGCTGCGGCGGTCGTTACGGCAAGACCCGGACGTGATTCTGGTGGGCGAGCTGCGCGACTTGGAGACCATTGAGGCGGCGATCACCGCGGCCGAGACGGGGCACATCGTGTTCGGTACGCTGCACACCACGGGTGCCCAGGGCACGATCAACCGCATCATCGACGTGTTTCCTACGATTCAGCAGGAGCAGATTCGCACGCAGCTTTCGGTTTCGGTGATCGGCATCATGTCTCAGACACTGCTGCCCAAGATCGGCGGCGGTCGAATCGCGGCCTACGAAGTGTTGATCGTGACTTCGGCCATCTCCAACTTGATTCGCGAAAACAAGACGTTCCGCATTAACTCATCGATTCAAACCGGTGCCAAGTTAGGAATGCAACTGCTCGACGACCACATGTTCGACCTTTGGAAAGACGGGAAAGTGACGATGGAAGAGGTGCTGGCCAAGGCCAACTTGCCCGACATGCTGGCCACCAAGATCGCCAAAGCGCGCCAGGGCGTGTTCGATGATGAGGGCGACGTACAGCATCAGATGGGGCAAGAACCGGACAATGACGAATGACGAATGACGCGGATTGGAGGCTGGAGGCTGGAGGCTGGGAGTTGGAGGCTGGGAGTTGGAGGCTGGGAGTTGGAGGCTGGGAGTTGGAGGCTGGGAGTTGGAGGCTGGGGACTGGAGGCTGGGGACTGGAGGCTCGGAAAAACGCGGCGTGGTTTCCCCAGGCCCCCACCCCCCGCCCCCCCCCCCCCCCCCCCCCCCCCCCCCCACCCCCCCCCCCCCCCCCCCCCC
>JADFKK010000396.1 GCA_022564995.1 Planctomycetota bacterium
CTCGATTGCCCGAGAAATGCTGCAAAAACAATTTCTCACCGCTCTGCCCAGCACCCCAAACCATCACAAATTCCGCACCCTCTTCGAGGCCCTGGTTGCCCTCGCCCTTTGATCGCCTAAAGTGCAGTTTCCAAGGGCACGTTGATAAAATGGCGAATCGTCATTGGATGTCAACTTTTCGCTCGCCGGGGCGTCGGCAGTGCGCTGCGTGCGTCAGACAACCCAACCGGATCGGACACCATGCAACTCAGCCTCGAATCCGGTGCGAATATCGAAAACCCGACCACGGCGCATCTGGCCTTGATCGAGGGCGAAGAGTTCGCGATCCTCGGCGATGACCCAGACACGTACTTGCAGTGTGCCAAGCATTTTGAGGTTCCAGGGCAGTACGCCCTGGAGTATCAAGCTGGATCGCTTGACGAGCACTTTAGCGCGGTCGACGGCGCGGTCGATGGTGCGTTCGAGCTCGATCGCGTCAAGTCTGCGTTCGGAAAATATCTACGCGGCGACTCGACGTGGAAAACAGACTTCAAGTGGGAGAAGATGGATCTAGGCTGAATGCAAAGCGCGGGGCAAGACGCTCGCTGAGCGACCGTAACATCACCTACACAGACCAATTCAAACACGGACGCTTCCGAGCAGACGCGAGGACATCTATGTGGAACTGCCAAAAATGCGGCGAGTCGCTGGAGGACTCGTCCAAGACCTGCTGGATGTGTGGCACGGCTCGGGACGGCACGCAAGATCCCGGCCTGCGCCCGGAGCCGGTGCGTCCCGCGGTGCCCGATTTCGCACCTCAACAGGAACCTGCAGACCAAGGCGGCGATGTGCGTGCGTCGATTGAGATGGAAAATCGCTTTCTCAGCGGAGCGAATTGGTTCTTCTGGATCGCTGGCCTGTCGATTGTCAATTCGGTGCTCATGCTTTCCGGGACCGGATGGGGCTTTATCATCGGCCTTGGCATGACTCAGATGATCGACGTCATTGCTACCGAGATCGCGTTGCAAGAAAAAGAAGCGGCAACCGTTTTGAAACTCGTCGCTTTCGGATTCGACCTCGTTGTGGCAGGGATGTGCGCCGGGGTCGGCCTGCTGGCCCGCAAACGATTTGCCTGGGCGTTCATCCTGGGCATGATTTTGTACGCCATGGACGGGATGATTTTCCTGCTGTTCCAGGACTGGTTGAGCTTCGGCTTTCACGTCTTCGCGCTGTACGGTATCTGGAACGGCTTGAAAGCTCTGCGGCAATTGCAGTAGGAGTCAAGTTGGATCCTTTGCGTCATCTCCCACGATCGGTTTTTCTGCGTTGATACCCAGCGCCGCGAGGCCGGAGATTAGGAAGGCGGTTGCGCAGGTCAAAAGTGCCAGATCCCAGTTTTTTTCTTCGCCGACGATCCAGATTAACAGGGGCGGGGTGACGGCGGCGCCGAGGCTGCCCCACATGTTGGCCCAGCCTAATGTCGAGCCGACGTGACGGCTGTAGCACGGCCCAGATGGAGCCGGTGCCGAGGCTGCTGGCCGCTGCGCACGACAGCGGCCTGTGGAACCCACATTGGACGACCCTTGCCCCCCAAACGAATTAAGGCCGCCATAGGATCTGGCCACACACGATCCTTGCCTCCCATTGTTGGCGTTGACCAAAATGGTAGAGAATACCGAATTCACCCCGGGGTTGCGGCGGCGCCGCGCCAGGCTGAAGCATAACCTACCAGCGGACGATTCACGTTTTCGCACATCATTCCCGTTAGACCACCGTGACCGCATCGACTGAAACCATCGCCGAGCAGGCTAGCGTCAACGTCGCGCGGCGATTGAGTGAGGCGGCAGCCGCGGCGCCCGATCGAGTGGCGGTGGCGGCGCCGCTCTCGCGCGATGCGGATGGAACACGGCGATATGCGACGGTCACGTTTCGAGAGCTCGACGAAGACAGTAACCGCTTGGCATCCGCTCTGCGATCGCTGGGCGCCGGCCCCGGCATGAGGCTCGCTCTGTTGGTTCCGCCGGGCATCGACTTTTTCGCTCTGGTGTTTGGCTTGCTCAAGAGTGGGGCGGTAACGATCCTCATCGACCCCGGCATGGGCCGCAAGAACTTGCTGCGCTGCTTGCAGGAGGCCGAGCCGGAGGGTTTTGTGGCGATCAGCGCGGTGCAGGCGGTGCGAACTTTGTTGCCACGGCGATTTGCCAAGGCCCGTCTGAACGTGACGGTCGGCCGCCGCTGGTTTTGGGGCGGGGCGACGATCGACGAACTGCGGCGACGCGGCGATCCGGCGGCGCCCATCGCCAACACTCGCGCCGACGACCCGGCCGCCATCATCTTCACCACCGGCAGCACGGGTCCGCCCAAGGGTGTGCTCTATCGGCACGAAACCTTCGATCAACAAGCGATGCAGATTCGCGACTTCTACGACATCCGGCCCGGCGAGATCGACCTGCCCGGCTTTCCGCTGTTTGGGCTGTTCAACGCGGCGATGGGCGTGACCACGGTGATTCCCGACATGGACCCGACGCGACCGGCCGACGTCGACCCTAAGCTGTTCGTCGAGGCGATCGACCAATGGCAGGCCACGCAGGCTTTCGGCTCGCCGGCGCTGTGGAATCGGGTCGGCACGTATTGCCGCGAAAACAACGTGCGCATGCCGTCGCTGCGGCGGGTGTTGTCGGCCGGAGCGCCGGTGCCGCCGCGCGTGTTGCGAGACATGACGCAGAGCATTCACGAAGACGGCGAAATGCACACGCCCTACGGCGCGACCGAAGCCATGCCGGTGGCGTCGATCTCCGCCAGCGAAGTGCTCGGCGAGACGGCCGCGCTCAGCGAGCAGGGCCGCGGAACGTGTGTCGGGCGTCGATTTCCCGGCATTCGCTGGCAGGTGATTCGTCCGGTCGACGGGCCGATCGTTAAGCTGGCCGACGTCGAGCCGCTGCCGGTGGGCGAAATCGGCGAACTGATCGTCAGTGGCCCCGTCGTCAGCCGGCGTTACGTGACGCGGGTCGAGGCGAATCCGTTGGCCAAGATCGACGACGGGAACACCGTCTGGCACCGCATGGGCGACGTGGGTTACTTTGACGAACAGCGGCGGTTTTGGTTTTGTGGCCGCATGGCCCATCGCGTTTTGACCGCCGGCGGGCCAATGTATTCGGTCTGTTGCGAGGCGATCTTCAACCGTCACGAGGACGTGTTTCGCACGGCGCTGGTCGGCATCGGACCCGCCGGATCGCAGCGGCCGGTGATCGTCGTCGAGCCGATGGCAGGAAAGATGCCTGTCGCGCAGGTCGAGCGAGAGCGGTTGATCGAACAACTTCGCAGCCTCGGTTCAGATCAAGCCATCACGGCCGAAATCGAACAGTTTCTCTTTCACCCCGCGTTGCCGGTCGACATTCGCCACAACGCCAAGATATTCCGCGAGAAACTCGCCGTGTGGGCCGCGGATAATTTGTAGGAGGCGTCTCCGACGGCGACACATTGCATAGCACCGAGAAAACCGTGGCACAGGCGTCCCGCCTGTGTGGTTCACCGGCGGGACGCCGGTGCCACGGCTTTTGGAGAATCGCCGACGGAGTCGCCTCCTACAGGAAAGTGAAAACATGCCGACTTCTGCCCAGCTCACCGCCGTGGTCTTCGACCTCGACGGCCTGATGTTTAACACCGAAGCCCTCTATCAACAGGTTGGCGGCGAGTTACTGCGCCGCCGAGGAAAACAGTGGACCACCGAGCTACTCGACGCGATGATGGGCCGGCCGGCACGGATCGCTTTGCAGACGATGATCGATTGGCATCAGCTCGACGCCACCGTCGAACAGTTACAAAGTGAAACCGACGAGGTCTTCGACGCCTTGCTCGACGAGCAGTTGGAGCCGATGCCCGGGCTGTTGGAGTTGCTGGATCGGTTGGAGCAGGCGAAGATCGGCAAGGCAATCGCCACCAGCAGTCGGCGGCAATTTGTCAGCGACGTGTTGGGGCGTTTCGACCTGATAGATCGATTCGAGTTCGTGCTGGCCTCCGAAGACGTCACCGACGGCAAGCCGCATCCGGAAATCTATCTCACCGCTGCCGAGCGTTTCGACCTGCCGCCGACGGCGATGATGGTGCTCGAAGACAGTCAGGCCGGCTGTCGCGCGGCCGTCGATGCCGGCGCCTTTGCCGTCGCGGTGCCCGCCGAACACAGCCGCAAGCACGATTTCAGCGGCGCGGCGCTGGTGGCCGAATCGCTCGCCGATCCGCGGATTGGTGCGGCGCTGGGGATTTAGGGGCGGATTCCACACTAGCCCGACGCGCAAGCGAGGGAAATAACGAGAAAATGCTTCGTTCCCTCGCTTGCGCGTCGGGCTAGTGTGGAATCGGACGCTGCATCACGCGGCACGCCGACGAATCGTCGTCCCCGCGCTGTGCAGCCGCTGGCGATGCCCGTCGAACGCTTGCGCGACGAATCGGCACAACCCTTCGCGGAGCATCGGCATCGGCCGTCCGAGCAGACGTCGGGCGCGACGGGTGTCAAGCGACGTTTCACGCGCGGCGGAGTTTGAATCCGACTCGGCCAAGGTGCCAGCAAGGGCAGGCAAGCTGCCGATGGCACCCGAGCATAGATCGGGCCACATCGCCGCCAATTCCGCGGCCAGTCGGCGCTGACTGGTGCGTTCCGCTCCCGCCAGATGCAGCACGCCGCGCACGTCGAGCCGATAAGCCCGCAGCAACAGTCGGGCCAAATCGGTCGCCAGGATCGGCGTGGCATGGTGCGACCCCTGGGCGTCGGGCGGCTGTCCCTCGAACATTGCCGTCGCCAATCGCTCGATCCACACGGGTCGCTGCCCCGCAGGCGACCAGCCGTAACAGTGCGTGCGGACGATCAGGGCACCGTTCGTTTCGAGCGTTTGCTCGATTTCTTGTACTGCCTCACCGCTGGACTTGCCTGGCGATTGTTCGTTGTGAAACATTCGCGGCCCGCTAAAGACCGCGTCGGTCGAAAGATACGTCAAGCGGCTGCCCACGTCGCGGGCTGCTTCGGCAATGGCCAGGGCGACGTTCACCGTCGCAGGCGTCAATCCCGCCAAGCCTCGCTGGTCCCAACTCGATTGGGCCAGTGGGCCACAGTGAATGATCCAGCGGGGTTTGCGCCGTCGAACCGCGCTGGCAACCGCCGCCGGATCGTCCGTTCGGCAGCCGCTCGTGCGAATGGCCGGCAGATGGAACGGTTTCTGCTGGCAGAGGCCGACCACGTCGAATTCCCTCGACAGTGCCAACGCCAAATTGCTGCCGACCATGCTGTCGACGCCGACGATCAAGAGTTTGGCCACGAATGAATCATCCCAATGACAGCCAGACAAGCCGCGGAAACATCGCCCCGCCACGCCGGCGGGCGGCGGATTGTAGCGGCCTCTCTCCGCGCGGCCAAGGGCAAGGGAGGAAGAACATCACGCTAGCACGACAATAACAGCTTCGTATTGACGAATTTCGAGAACCGGTGATAGACTGTTGTCGTAGGAGACGGATGCAGACTGTGTCGTGGCAACGTCTGCTGGGTGGCGGACCACACGAGACGATTCAACGACGGAGCGTCAACTTGCCATGCTGAACACACTGGGAATCGTGCAACTTCGTCTGGCGACGGGCTCGACCGATCGGGGCGGTTATCGCGGGGCCGGCCGTAAGCTGGGCGGCAAGCCGCTGCTGGAATGGGTCGTTCGTCGGGTGACCGACTGCGAATTGCTCGATGGAGTCATCGTCGTGTTGGGCGAGGGGGCCGAGGACGCCGTGCTGGCGCAATTCGTTCCGCCTGACGTGCCGGTGTTCACTCACGGCGCCAACGATCCGCTGAGTCGATTTGCCGCGGCGATCGATGAGTATCAGCCCCGGGCCATCGTGCGGGTTTGTGTCGACAATCTGTTCATTGACCCGGCCTTGATCGATCGGCTGGTGTGCGCGGCCGGTTCCGATGGCGGCTACGACTACGTCGGATATTGTTCGAGCGACGGAACGCCCACAATCCGGTCGCCTTTGGGAGTATTCGGCGAGTGGTGTTCGGCCGATGCCCTGCGAACGGCTAACCGGCAAGCAAAACAGCCGGAAGATCGTCGGCAGGTCACCAGCTTCCTGTATTCCCAGCCCGAGAAGTTCAAAGTCCGGTTGGTTCCCGTTCCGCCCCAGTTTGATCGCCCGGACGTGCGGCTGTCGATCGATTCGGACGAAGATTGGGAACACGCCGAAGAGATCTACGAAGCGATCGGCCCCGACGAGTTGGACTGGCATCGCATCGCCGGCCTGCTCGATCAACAGCCGGCCCTGCGGCGTCGCATGGCAGATTTGAATCGGGATTGTGAGCGGGTGTAGCGTGATCGCTCCGATACGACAATCT
>JADFKK010000082.1 GCA_022564995.1 Planctomycetota bacterium
CCCACGCCGCGCCCAGGCTCACCTTCTGCGGCAGCGGCGGAATCGCCTTGGCCAGATGCTCGAATTTCTTGCCCTTGAGATTACGATACAATCGCCCGCCGCCCTCCCAACTGAACAGATCGAGAAAGCCATCGTTGTCAAAGTCGGCCCAAATGCCCGCCCCCGAAGGCGGCGAGTTTTCAAACCGCACGAATCGCTTCCCACCCTCGTTGCGCCAAAGCTGCCCGCCGACATAAAGATCGACCCAACCATCGCGATCGAAATCACCCCAAGCGGCCACGCCGCCGGAAAGGCCTTTGAGTCCGACACGCTGCGTCGCATCCTCGAATGGCTCGGCCGCGGCAAGTTGGCTGGTGAAAACGACAACGACAAAAAACGTGATAGAGTATCGCATCATCCGTTCCTCCAACTGCGAAGCAGTTCAACATCCCAGCCCGGGGTCGCGCAGCGCACCCCAGGTCGACATCCCCCGCCCACCCGTCGTCAAACGCCACAGGCGTTTCACGGGGATACGTTATGTATACCAAATGGCGGCCATAATCTACGGATGGCCCGTTTCTTGCTTTCTTGCCATCGCCACGCCGCACTCAGGCCCGAAGGGCCGACAGTCAATAGCCAAGGGCGCCGGCCCTTGGATTTGGAATCCACCACCCCGTTGTCCAACTCCGAAGGAGTGACAGAAGGACGTTACGCCGGTCGAGCACCTCGCGCGCAATGGTCGTTTCAGGATGAACGGCATGGTCCGCGCCGGCCCCGGTTCCTCTTCTGTCGCCCCTCCGGGGCTTTTCTCTTAGGTGGCTCGCCATCCAGGGGCTCGCGCCCCTGGCTATTAACTTCCGCCCCTCCGGGGCTTTTCGACAGAGCACAACGTATATCGCTGACAAGCGACCGACTGCCGGAACCTCTCTACAACACGGGCCACGGACACGGATTTTGCGGATTCTTGAGAAATCAACGGAATCGCGAATTCGCGCCAACCAATCATTGGGTGGCCCCTTTCTACCTTTCTATTTTCTTCAATGGTACGCACTCGCTCGGCGATCGGAGAAGAAGACGATGATAATCCAGTGGTTTCCATGCCGAGAGAAAGTATACGGCCAGGCGTGGTGCTCGGCAATCAGGAAGGACCGCCGCGGCCTACGGCACTGAGCCCATGAGTGGTCCGCAGATTTCGCAGATACACGCAGCTGAAGGAATCAGCAGCCCGACCTCAAACCAGCTGCGTAAATCTGCGTCATCTGCGGACAACCTTTGCAGCGGGCGGGGCCGATGTCGATTGCCCGCTCAACGTCTCAAGCAAACCAACAGTCTGCGATTGCTTGGCGGGCTCGGACCCGTCAAGTCGGCTCTCATATTGGCACCTTTATGGTCCTCTTTTCCCCGCTTGCCAGGATCCTGTCATTGTACCTCGCCGTCGCAGACCCGTCGAGATCGCCGTTCCGTCAATGGATGGCACAGACTCAGTTCGCGCCGCAGAAGACGGGTGGCACCGTTCGCGGCATTCATTCATTGCAACGCCGCAACTTGGCATGTTATAATCGTGGTCGTGACTTGGCTGTCTGGGAACGCCTTCTCCCTGAACTCGACATGGGAAACGACCATGGACGCAGAAGTTGATTCCGTTTTCGATCTGAGCCCCCCGGAGAAGCTCCAACTCGTGGAAGATCTCTGGGATGATCTGGCGTCTGTTCCTGCCGAGGTACCGATCCACGATTGGCAAAAGGAGGAGTTGGCCCGACGAAAGGCTAACCTAATGAGCAATCCGGCGACCGGGCTATCCTGGGATGAGGTCAAACGCAGGGTCCGAAGCCGCGATGGCCGCTGATCTCATTATCGCGCCGGAAGCCGAGTTTGATATCAGCGACGCCTATGGCTGGTACGAGGAGCTTCAAAGTGGATTGGGAGAAGAATTCCTCAGTTGTATCGATGCCTGCATCCAAAGAATCCGTCGCACGCCCGAGATGCATGCCAAAGTTCACGAAGAATACCGCCGCGCGCTGGTCAGACGATTTCCCTACGCGGTCTTCTACGAGCATACGGACACGACCGTGACCGTTTACTGTGTCTTCCACACGTCGCGTGAGCCCGAGAAGTGGCGTAAGCGGTTACCGTAGAACGAGTCGGGGCCACCCAACGATTGCCGTCTTCCGCTCGACTAGACGGTCAGCAGATGGGTGGCACCAACAGAGCAGCATCAACCGAACAACAGAAAGATGGATGGCACCAACCTCCTTCGCCCGCCCCTTTCCATTCCATGTTTTCCCCGACCGGCTGAAAATAACGAGCCCGGATCAGAAGCCAAAAGATGGGTGGCCCCTTTCGCCATGAACAGTACGCCCAAACGCCGCTGGTATCAGTTCAGTCTAGGTGCGCTGCTGATCGTGATGCTGGTATCGTGCTTTGGATTTGCCTGGATTGGTTACAGGATGCAGCGGGCACGGGACAACCGCGCAAGGATGGCGGCGGTTGAGGAGGCGGTGGCTGCGATTGAGAAGATGGGCGACGCAGTGACCGTGAAGAGGAAGTACGAAGAGCTACGGCCTCAAACGTGGTTGGAAGAGCTGTTTGACGACCCCGGTGGCGACGATGATCCTGTTGGTGTTTTGCAGGTTACCGTGGTGAGCTTCGAGGACAGCGACGTCACCGACGCTGGACTTGAGCACGTGAAGGATCTGAAGAGTCTTCGAGAGTTGGACCTCTGGGGCTGCGACGTCGCCGACGCCGGACTAGAGCATCTGAAAGGGCTGACCAGACTCGAACACCTGGATCTCGGTTTTACGAACATTACCGACGCTGGACTGGAGCACCTGCAACGGCTGACGAATCTTCAATATCTGGATCTCTTTCGCACGAACGTCGCCGACGCTGGACTGGAGCATCTGCAAGGGATGACCCATCTTCAATCTCTCGATTTAAGTTACACGAACGTTAATGACGCTGGACTATCGCATCTGAAGGAGCTCACGAGTCTTCAATCGCTGCAACTCGACGGCACCCAAGTTACCGACGCTGGCCTCGAGCACCTAGCAGGGTTGACGGATCTTGAATCGCTGGGCCTCTCGGCCACGAACGTCACCGACGCTGGCCTCCTGGCGCACCTGAAAGGGCTGACGAATTTGGAAATCCTGTTCCTCGGCCAGACCTACCTGACCGGCGAGGCCAACGTCAACGTCAACGTCACCCGCGAAGGCGTCGCGAAACTCCAGCAAGCACTGCCGAACTGCCATATTTCTTACTAACCGCCGCCGTTGACCTTCGCCCCCACGCAGCCGGGCCATTCTTCTAATTCCCGGCGCTTTATTTGGAGCGGGCTGAAACGATACCAGCAACGACGGACACGGCCAATATGCGGGGCAGCCAAACCGGGAAACGCATGGAGCGTGTCATCTGAGATACTTCGGTGGCCCAGGGGAGATGAAGCGATTGGATATCCGCGAATCTGGCGACGCACGAGGAGCCGGTTGTGGACTTGCCTCGCTGTGTGGCCATGCCCCACCCGCCCGTGCGCCGCCACTACTCCGTTATACTCACAGGTTTCGCGCGAACTCTATTAAAGGCTATAAGAGCATTTGCGCAAGTGAATGGAGCATCAGGCGGAACAATGTTGTTCGGGAAAAATAGAGGAAAGGGGCCACCCAATGATTCGGTCGGAGAGGACGGATTTGATTTGAGGCGTCATGGGTGAAATGGTGGATCTGACGACGGCGCGATGGCAGATGTTTGGGGCATTCGCCAGGGACGCGCGCAGCGGGATTTCTCTGGGCTCGCCTCATGGGAGCGACGATCTTATGGCCGTTCTTCGCCCAGCAGAAGGACGCCCGAATCGCGTCATGCGGAGCATGACCTATGGTGTTCTTGCCCGCCTTGCGACATGCGACTACGCTACATGGTTCGTCCATATCTCTGAGTTTTCCGCCTGTAGCGATTCATGGCCAACCAAGCTCCGATAGACGCATCCCGTATCGCCGCCGCCCAATCAAACGGCGCCATCCATGTCCGCGGCGCGCGCGTCCATAACCTCCGCAACCTTGACGTTGACATCCCGCGGGATCGGTTGGTGGTGATTACTGGGCCGAGTGGGTCGGGGAAGAGTTCGTTGGCGTTCGATACGCTTTATGCGGAGGGGCAGCGGCAATATGTCGAGAGCTTGAGCGTTTATGCGCGGCAGTTTTTGCATCAGATGGAGCGGCCGGATGTTGACTCGATCGAGGGCTTGCAGCCGACGATCTGCATCGACCAACGCAGCGGGGCGGCGAATCCGCGGAGCACGGTGGCCACGATCACCGAGATTTACGATTACCTGCGGCTGCTGATGGCTCGGGTGGGAGAGCCGTTTTGTTACCGCTGCGGTGAGCCGATTCGCCAGCAGACACCGGAGCAGATTCAGCAAAGCCTGCTGGAGATGCCCGAGCGAACCAAGGTGATGATCCTGGCCCCCATGGTCCGTGGACGCAAGGGCGCACACGCCGACGTGCTGGAGGAGATTCGCAAGGCCGGCTTGGTGCGGGTTCGCGTCGACGGCGAAATCTACGACATCGATCAGGTGCCCAAGCTGGCTCCCCGCAAGATGCACACGATCGAAGCGGTCATCGATCGGGTCATCATCCGCGAGGGCATCGAGTCGCGCCTGGCCGAGTCGATCGACCTGGCGATCCGCAACGGCGAGGGGCAGGTGTTGATTGTCTATCTTGATACCGCGGAGAAAAACGGCGGCGAAGGCCAATGGGTCGACCGGCTGTTGAGCACCACTTACGCTTGCCCCACCTGCAAGCTGAGCTATGAAGAGGTCGAGCCGCGGACGTTCAGCTTCAATAGCCCCTACGGCGCTTGCCCGGTGTGTGAGGGGCTCGGCACGCGGGTGCAATTCGACCCGGAGTTGGTCGTGCCGGATTTGCAGCAGTCGATGTCGAGCGGGGCGGTCGTGCCGTGGCAAGATGCGACCGCCGACGAACTGAAAAAGCAGAAGGAAGAGTTGCGGCAGTTCTTCGCCGAGGAAAACATCCGCTGGAACACGAAGCTGAGCAGCCTCGACGCGGCGGTGCTCGACCGGTTTTTTCACGGGGACGGCAACGACTTCATCGGGCTGCTTAACATCTTGGAAAAAACATACGTCACCGCAACCAAACAGGCAGCGCGCAAGAAGCTCGAACCGCTGCGGGGCGAGATCACCTGCTCGGCCTGCGGCGGATCGCGGCTGCGGCCGGAGGCGATGAGCGTGCGGATCGCCGGCGCGGCGATTCACGAGCTGACCGCCATGCCGGTGGCCCGCTCGCTGGAGTTTTTTCGCACGCTCGAAGTCGACGAGCAAAAACAGCCGATCGCCCAGCCGATCACCAGCGAGATCGTCAAGCGGCTGGAATTTCTCGCCAAAGTCGGCCTCGGTTATCTCGCGCTCGATCGCCCGGCCGACACGCTCAGCGGCGGCGAATTGCAGCGGGTGCGGCTGGCCAAGGGAATCGGTTCGGGGCTGGTGGGGGTTTGCTACGTGCTCGACGAGCCGTCCATCGGGCTACACCCGCGAGACAATCAGCGGCTGATCGATGCCCTGCGAGATTTGCAGCAGGCCGACAACACGGTGATCGTCGTCGAGCACGACGAGGCGATGATGATGCAGGCCGACCAGATCATCGACTTCGGACCCGGCGCCGGCAAACACGGCGGACGGATCGTCTCGCAGGGCACGCCGCAGGAAATTTGCGACGACGAGAACTCGGTCACCGGGCAATATCTGTCCGGCCGCATGACGATCGAAGTTCCCGCCGAGCGGCGGCGGATCGCCAAAACCCGTTCGATCACGATCGAGGGCGCCACGACGAACAACCTGCAAAACATCGACGTGATGTTTCCGCTGGGCGTGCTGATTTGCGTCACCGGCGTCAGCGGATCGGGCAAGAGTTCGCTGCTCAACGAAACGCTCGCCCGGGCCATCGCTCGGCGGCTGAATGGATCGGGTCCGAAGCCGGGTCCGCATCGCAGCCTGCGGGGCGTGAGCCAGATCGACAAGCTGATCGAGATCGACCAATCGCCCATCGGCCGCACGCCGCGGAGCAACGCGGCGACGTACAGCGGCCTGTTCGACGAAATCCGCAAAGTCTTCGCCGGCACCCGCGAGGCCAAGCAGCGCGGTTATCGCGTCGGCCGCTTCAGCTTCAACGTCAAGGGCGGGCGGTGCGAAAAGTGCCAGGGCCAGGGCCTGCAAAAGATCGAGATGAATTTTCTGCCCGACGTGTACGTCACCTGCGAAGTTTGCGAGGGCGCCCGCTTCAACCGGCAGACGCTGGCCGTGCGCTACCGCGACCGCAGCATTGCCCAGGTTCTCGACATGCCGATCGAAGAGGCGGCCGATTTTTTCGAGAACTTCACGAACATCTCGCGGATGCTGCGCAGTCTCTCTGACGTCGGCCTCGGCTATCTAACCCTCGGCCAACCCTCGACCACCCTCTCCGGCGGCGAAGCCCAGCGGATCAAGCTAGCCACCGAACTAGGCCGCGCCCAAACCGGCCAAACCCTCTACCTGCTCGACGAGCCGACCACCGGCCTGCACTTCGACGACGTAAAAAACCTCCTCGGCGTGCTGACCCGGCTCGTCGATCTCGGCAACACGGTCATCGTCATCGAGCATCACCTCGACGTCATCAAAACCGCCGACTGGCTCATCGACCTCGGCCCCGAAGGCGGCGAGCAGGGCGGGAAAGTCGTCGCCACGGGAACGCCAGAGGAAGTGGCGGCGATCGAAGGGAATCACACGGGGCGGTTTTTGCGGGACGCCCTGTCCCCAGGCGAATAGCACGTGGGTTCCGCATATCACTCGTTCTCGCTTTGCAGGATCGCTCGAAATCCTGCCTGCACGAAATGCCGATCTGCGGTCAAAGCGGTAGCGATGCCACGCTGTGACATTACTTCAAAGCTCAAACAGTCCGTGAGCGACCAGTCCTTGTCGGGCCGATCTCGATAGAGAGTAAGGCTGCGGCGATAAAGCTCAACAGTTGGTTCGACCACGGTTGTGGTCGGATCAACAATCAAACGCTCGATGAACCGATGGCAGTGCGACCGAACGGGCGGTGCGGACAGAGCGTCGGCAACCTCAATAATCACTGCCCATGTCGTGACAATTCGGTCTCGAAGCGACCGTGTCGCGGCCAGCGCGATGTCGTGGTACTGATCCGCCGGGTTCAGCAGCGCGATGTAATAGAACGAATCCGCGAAGACTTCGCTCATGACCCGGGCTTTCCGTGCGCGTAGTGATCGTGACGCGAGGCCAGATCGCTGGGGAGTTGCGGATCGGCCTGCTCGACATCGGCCGCGGCTTGGAGCAACCAGCGGCGCGTTTCTTCGAGCGATTCGCTTTGCGATGCGGGGTCGGATTCCGCGACGGCGCGCACCGTCACCTCGACCGGGCCAGCCGGAAGTTCCACGCCGTCCGGCAGCCGGATCACATGATCCTCACCGACAATCGCTTCAAACCGAACGGGCTGCATGAGATGTCCTCCAATGGGCCATTATAGCAATCGTGGGAACGCGGATCAGTGCTAAATCGCTGCCAGAAGTGGGCTTGCTAGCACTTTCTGAGCGACGCTGGTGTTGACAATGTAAATTCATAAGGGATAGTGTATCATTGAGATGTAAATCACAAATTGGCCTGTTAAGAGCGTTCCGATGCCTGCGCAAGACCCAAATCCAGACCTTCTCGGCTCACGCCTTGCCAGTGCCCGTAAGGCCCGCGACATCACCCAACAGGCCGCCGCCGAGGCGCTCGGCTGTAGCCGGCCGACTTTGATTGCGATTGAGAAGGGGACGCGGCGGGCGAAGGCTGAGGAGATTGTGACGCTGGCTAGGCTGTATGGGCGAAGCGTCCACGAGTTGGTTCGGCCGGGGGAGCCGACGGCGGATTTGCAGCCGCATCTGCGGGCGGTGGCGCAGCGGATGGAGGCGGACGACGGGCAGTTGATCGAGGCGATTGCCTCGTTGCAGCGGTTCGCGGAGGATTACGCCGAGTTGGAGCGGATCGCCAAGATGCCGCTTAAGTTGAACTACCCGCCGGAGGTCGCGCTGCCGGCGCGAATCGATCCGGCCGTGTTGGCCGAGGACGTGGCCGCCGGCGAGCGGCAACGGCTGGGTTTGGGCGATCGACCAATCATCAATCTGCGCGACGTGTTGGAGAGTGAAGTCGGCCTGCGGATCATCTACGAGGATCTACCCTCGCCCATCGCCGGGATGTTTGCTTACGCCGGTGAGTTGGGCGGCGTGATCGCGGTCAACCGAAAACATCCGCCGAAGAAGCGACGGGCCTCGATGTTGCACGAGTATGGCCACCTGATCGTCGAGCGTTACAAGCCGGGCATCGACTACCTGAGCTATCGCGGTCGCAAGCCGGCCGGCGAGCGTTTTGCCGAGGCGTTTGCCATGGCCTTTCTGATGCCGGCCACCAGCGTTCGCCGACGATTCAACGAGGTGGTCAGCACGAGCAACGATTTTACGATCGCCGATCTGTGTCGGCTGGCTCACTTCTTTTTCGTCTCGCTGGAAGCCATGACGCTGCGGTTGGAGTCGTTGCGGCTGATTCCCCGCGGCACGCGAGAACATCTCAAGGAGTCGAATTTCAAGGTCGGTCGGGCCGCCGAGATGCTCGAGTTGTCGCAACACCCAGCAAGCGCTGAACGATTTCCGCGACGCTATCGTTTTCTGGCAGCCAGCGCCTATGATCGGGGCGAGTTGAGCGAGGGACAGTTGGCCCGGCTGCTGCGATGCGATCGCGTGTCGGCGAGAGAGATCGTCGCCGACTGCCTGACGACGACTTTCGTGTCGGATGACGGTCAAGTCCAGCACACGCAGATCGACCCGGCTTCGTCAATGCTCTCCGGCCAATCATAACACGGAGACCGACGATGCCGGGAAAAATCGTCGACGCCTGTTGTTTGATTAACGTCTATGCGTCCGGTCGGCCGTTGCCGATTCTGCGATCGCTGGGCGGCGATTTGTTCTTGAGCGACGTGGTGCGCGGCGAAGCACTTTCCATTCGTTGCCGCGACGTTGACAATGAGGGCGAAGACGTCGGCAGTTTAGTGCCGGAAGCTATCGATCTGTCCGCCGCGTTTCAAGCGGGCCTGATCCAGGAGTGCCAAGTCGAGGGCGAGTCGGAAACCGAGTCGTTCGTCAACTTTGCCATGGAGCTGGACGACGGCGAAGCGGCCTCGCTGGCGATCGCCAAATGTCGTGGATGGACCGTGGCTACCGACGATCGCAAGGCGATGCGTGTTGCCCAATCCCATGGAATTCCGACGCTGACAACGCCCGAAATCATCAAGATATGGGCCGAAGATGCCCGTGCGAAAGACGAGGACATTGCCGAGGTGCTGAGAAACATACAGCTTTGATTGCCTTGTACCGGTCGCGATACTCACCTACGATCTTGTTATACTGCTGAGCGTCATCTGCCCGGAAATGGCAAGCATCGCTTCGGCCTTCAATCGCGTCGTTTTCTTCCTTGAAGAGTGGTGTTTCCAAAAGGATCACGGTGCGTTTTTCTTGATCATCCCAAAGCCTACGCCTCATGGCCCGACCTCGCGCATCGATCACCGCTTTAGGCAAGCTGCTGGCTGGCTTGGTTGAGCCGGTGTATGTGCTGGACGAAGATCGAGAGATTATCTATTGCAACGCGGCCTGTGCCGAATGGACCGGGCTGAGCGTCGAACAGTTGTGCGGCCAGCGGTGCGATTTTCATTCCAGCGGAACCGCCGGCGACCCCGGGTCGATCGCCGCGGCGTTGTGCCCGCCGCCGAAAGTTTTCGCCGGCACGATGGTTACGCTGTCGGTCAGGTTACCCGCTCCGGACCAGCCGTCGAAATCGCGCCAGGTTCGGTTCATTCCGGTCGGTAAAGGCTCGACGCCAGTAGCGGGCATCATCGCGCTGGTCGAATCGCCGGATAGCGAGGCGGATCGTGCTGAGGAAGAAGTCGAGTCGCTTGCTCTACACAAGTTAGTCAGCGCGTTCCACGCGAGGCAAAGCGATCGTTACCGCCTCGACCGACTGATCGGCAGCAGTGCGGCGCTGCGGCGCGTCCGCAATCAAGTCGAGGCGGCCAGCGCGACCGACGCCAGCGTGCTCGTGGTTGGGCCGCCGGGCAGCGGGCGCCAACACGTCGCCAAGTCGATCCACTACGCAAGGCACGGTGTGCGCGGCGGCGAGCCGTCGGGTGATTACGCCGGCGCGCTGGCACCGCTCTCGTGCGCGCTGTTGGGCGCCGAGACATTACAAGCGACCGTCACCGGCTTGGTGCGTCGCGCGGCGGAGCGAAATCCGGCCCAGCCCGGAACGCTGCTGCTCTTGGACGTAGAGCAATTGCCCGCCGAGGCCCAAAGTGAGTTGAGTGGGTTTCTCAATCTGCCCGATTTTCCGCTGCGAATCATCGCCACGTCAACTCTATCGTGCGGCGAAATGGCCGCCCAGGATCGATTGCGCGAGGAAGTGCTCTGCGCGATCAGCACCGTGGTGATTGAACTGCCTGCGCTGCACCTGCGGGCCGAAGACCTGCCGCTGTTGGCCCAGGCGCTGCTGGAAGAGCATAACGCCCGCGGCGGAAAACAACTCGGCGGATTCTCGCCCGAGGCGCTCGACCAATTGGCCGCGTATCAATGGCCAGGTGAAGTCGACGAGTTAGTCGACGTGATTCGTCGCGCGCGCGACGAGGCGCCAGGGCCCTTGGTCGATGCGGAAGATTTGCCTCCGCGAATCGCCCGCGCC
Source organism: Planctomycetota bacterium (assembly GCA_022564995.1). Lineage (GTDB taxonomy): Bacteria > Planctomycetota > Planctomycetia > Pirellulales > JADFKK01 > JADFKK01. Next base: position 10,742 of record JADFKK010000082.1, read on the forward strand.
GCCAACGCGGCCCGCTACCCTGCTCGTCAGGAAGAAACGATCGTGCTGGATGATTTTCTGGCCGAAGTCGAAACGGATCTGATTCGCCGTGCGCTGGTTCGCAGCAAAGGCAATAAAGCGCGGGCCGCGCGGATGCTCGGCATGACCCGTCCCCGGCTGTACCGCCGCATGGTTCAACTGGGACTGGCGGAAGGCGGCGGTGCGCCGAGTTGATCCACAGTCCGCGACCGAAGCAGCGCCTCACATGCCCCACTAGCCCTGGCCGGGAGGCCGGGGTTTCACTCTAAGTCATTGACAGCTAACGCACTTGCGGCACAATCCCCCAACCGCAAGACGGAATCCCGCCCGAGGGCCTTTTCGCCTTTTTTCGCTCGATTTGTGAGCCACTTCACAAAATACAGATCAATCATCGCTGATACTTGTGGATTGAAAGCCAGACAGTACAATGGCACCTGTCTTGTATGGCATGTACTGGTCGAGGCGGCGACTGTATCCGCTGTCATTCCTCTGGCATGGTTTCGCTACATCATCTCTAGAAAAGGATGGAAGAAATGAAAACTCGATTGTTGATTGCGACGATTTGTGCGATTGCTCTTTCGGCCACGCTGTCGGTTTCCGCGGCGAAGAAGGAAAAGAAAGATCCGCTGGCCGGCATCAAGTGCCCGGTCTCGGGCAAGCCGATCAAGGCTGCCTCGTTCCTCAAGCACAACGGCGGCAAGGTTTACTTCTGCTGCGACAATTGCCCCAAGGCGTTCGCCAAGAACACGGCCAAGTACACGGCCAAGGCCAACCAGCAGTTGTACGCCACCAAGCAGGCCAAGCTGGTCAAGTGTCCCTTCACCGGGAAGAAGCTCAATGGGAAAACGGTCATCGACGTGGCCGGCACCAAGGTTTGCTTCTGCTGCGACAAATGCAAGGCCGGAGCCCTCAAGGCCGAAGGCGATGCCCGACTAGCGCTGGTCTTTGGCGAGAAGTCCTTCGCCAAGGGCTTCAAGGTGGCCAGCAAGCAGGACAAGAGTAGCAAGTAGTAAGACATCGCTCCTGAACGAATTTAGCGATTTGCGCGAATAGGGCGTCTCCCGCGTGGAGGCGCCCTTTTTTGATGACACACCCTTGCCGCCGTTCGCCGGATACGCGTCAACGTGGTAAAATAGCAGCAAGGGCGCTAGCCCGGATTATTCATCAGCCGCGGGGCGCTAGCCCCCGGTTCTCGCCATAATCTGTAAGAACCGGGGGCTAGCGCCCCGCGGCTGATTGACAGTCTGTTTTTCGCGCCATCGACGCCACCCCTGCGAGTAGGAGAGTCATGCGGAAGGCGTTTTTTATCACGGCTCGTCGATCGCTGCCGGCTCTGATCGTGCTCGGCTATTGCTGTGCTTCAGCGCGGGCGGCCGAGGCAGACGACCTCACCGCCCAGCGATCAAAGTTGCACAAGAGCTTCGCCGCGACGTTGGAGAAGCTCGCCGTCTGGTGCGATGAAAATCGTCTGGCGACTCAGGCGACCCAGACACGTCGCTGGGCCATCGAACGCGAGCCGGGCAAGACCTACGTCTTTCTGCTGCAAGAATCGGCCGGTTTTCCCGAGATCCCCGACGACGCACCGGCGGCGCTTGCCAAGTGGCGCGACGACTTCGTCGCGGCGCGGCGAGCGCAGGCGGCCGCCTTGTTCCGGCTGGCCCAAAAGGCGGCCACGGCCCGGCGTCTTTCGCTCGCCTACGAATTGGTCATGGAGGGCGCCCGCGAAGATCCATTGAACAAAAAGCTCCGCCCTCTGCTCGGATATAAACTGCACAAAGGCCGCTGGGTTACTAGCTACGCGGCGAAAAGCCTCGATCGTGGCAAGGTCGATCACGAGAAATTCGGCTGGATTCTCGCCGCCCGAGCCAAACGCTACGAGGCCGGCGAGCGTTATCTAGGACGGCGCTGGAGGAAGGCTGACGACGCAGCCAAGATCATGCAGGGCGACGTCGAGAAGGGCTGGACTATCGAGACCGAGCATTACAAGATCACCACCAACAGCCGCTGGGAAGAGGGCGTCCGGCTCGGCCGCAAGCTCGAACGGCTGCATGCCATCTGGCGGCAGGTCTTCATCGGCTATTACGCCGAGCCGTCAGAAATCGAAGCCTTGGTGCGCGGCAACAAGCCGATCCGCCGCAGGCCGCGCAAGCACAACGTCGTCTGTTTCCGCACCCGCAAGCAATACAACGACTTCCTTCGATCAGTCCAGCCACGGATCGGCATCACGCTGGGCATTTATTTCGACGCACGGAAGACCGCATATTTTTTCGCCGGTGAGGACCAGGACGAGGGCACGCTGTATCACGAGGCGACCCATCAATTGTTCCAGGAGATGCGGCCCGTGCCCAAGCGGATCGGCGAGCGGAACAATTTCTGGATCGTCGAGGGCATCGCCTGCTACATGGAATCGCTCACGCCCCGCGGCGGATACTTCACCCTCGGCGGCCTGAAAGAAGGCCGTGTGCCGGCGGCCCGCGTGCGTCTGTTGGAAGATGGTTTTTACGTGCCTTTGGCCGAGCTGGTTACTTTCGGCAGGAAAGACCTACAGCACGACAAACGCATCGCCAAGCTCTACAGTCAATCCTCCGGTCTGGCCACCTTCCTCATGCACCACGCCGGCGGACGTTATCGCGACGCCACGGTCAGTTACCTCGAACGCCTCTACACCAACCGCGCCGACGTCAACACGCTGAGCAAGGAAACCGGCGTAAGCTACGACGAGCTAGATCGGCAATATCGGGCGTTTTTGCAAGGCCAGGGAGAGGAGTGATCTTGGGGCTCCCGTCACGTCCACCGCCTACGGAATACGAACCGGCCGCTGTTGCTCGTAGAGCCGGCGCCAAGCTTCGAGTTGCCTGGCCAGCTCATTTCGGCCCATTTTCGTAGCCATGCGGGCGGCTTGCTCGGCCGTTTTGCCGGCCGCCTCGAAATTGCCGAGTTCCGCCTGGGCAGCCGACAATGCGGCCAACGCCGCCGGATCACGCCCGTCGCCGAGCGCGATGGCCTGCCTGGCCAGACTCGCGGCGCGCGGTCCGTCGCGAAATTGTTCTTCGGGACACGTCGCCAGAAATCGCGCCGCTTGGCGCATCGCTTCGGCATATCCACGCGTGGTGCTTAGCGCCTCGTCGTACATCTTGGCGGCGACGGTAAAACGGCGGCGCTCAATTGCTCCGTCGCCGATCCGCACCAACAAGCGAGCGTGTTGTGGATGACTCTTCAGTTGTCGGGCGTTTTCGACATAAAACGAGATTCCTTCATCAAAAAACCCACGGTCGAAGAGCGCCAGGGCCATGTTATAAAGATTCAATTGCCGCGGCGGGGCGAACCAGCGCCCCGCGAACGGGAGCGATGCCCGGCGGCGCGCCTCGCCAGAGAGTTTTAAGCGACGCACGTCTCGGAGCATTCGGTCCACGTCGAGCCGGCCCTTGTAGATCGCGGCCAGACGTCCCTGCTCGTCGATCAAGACGCTCGTCGGCACCGGCAGCGGCTCGTGTAGGTCGAGGATCATGTCGTTGGCCATTTGCAGCTTTTCGACCGCCTCTCGCCCGACTTTGCCCGCGGCAAACGGAAAGTCGAACGAACCGATCAGGCGACGGGCCGCCGCGTCGCTGCCGCCCAATTTGGGATCTATTTCGTCGATCGATGCGGCGACGACGTCTAAGCCGGCGGCGCGGATGCGGCTTTCATTGTCGGCCAACTCGCGAAGCTCCGCGACGCACGGCCCGCACCAACTTGCCCACAGATTGAGCAATACCGGCCGAGTCGGCTGGCGGGCGCTGCCGGTAAACACATCCGTCAATCCGCCGCCGTAGCGAGAGTATTTGATGGTCGGCAAGGGGACCGCGGTGTGTGAGAACAGCCGCACCACGGAGGTCGAGGCGGGCTTGCTGAGCGGTGTCGCGTCGAATGTTGCCGGTTTCGGCCGCTTCCACGGCCGCGCGCGTCCCGATCCCTGAACGATGTGATACTGGCGAGAGGGCGTCAGACCGCGAATGGTTTCCGCCTCGCCGCCGGGCCAGTGAACGACCAGGCGATCAATTTCTCGGGCGTCGCCCAGGCCGAAGTGAACCCACTTGCTGGACTGCGATAGAAATCCTTCGCCGGCCCGCACGCTGCCGACCAGCGGCACGGCATCATCGGCACGGGCGAACAATTCGAGCCGCGCGCCGATCGCATCGCGATTACACGTGCGACCTTCGAGCCGCACCGCCAAAAACGCATGACCGGTGGCCAGATCGTTCCGCAGCAACCGCACCTGCGGCCCGCTCCGGCTCGATATCCAAAGATCGAGATCGCCGTCGTGATCCCAGTCGACGCGGGCCGCCCCGCGACCATCGTCCGGCCAGTCCAATCCGCTGACCGCCCCGACCGCCGCAAAACGATTGTCGCGGGTATTGAGAAAAGCACAATGTCTTTCGCGGCCGCTGAACGTGCGGCCCTGCTTGACCAGATCGAGGTAGAATCTCGCCGCGCCGACGTTACTTTCCGAGATCGGCACGTTTCCCTGCGACACGACCTGTCGCCAGACGAAACTTCACAAGTCACCCGGGTCGTCGGTCGTCACAAAACCGTTGGCGACGATCAGGTCTTGCCAGCCGTCGTTGTTGATGTCGGCGAAGATCGAACTCCAGGCCCAGCGCCCCATCTCGACGCCGGCCGTTGCGCCGACCTCGTCGAACTTGCCATCGCCCGTGTTGGAAAACAGCGAATTGCCCTTGGTGAATCGCTGATAGATCGACCTCACGTCGCCCGATTGATCGGCGCGAAACTTCGCCTGCCGCGTAATCCGGCTGCCGGCCGAAGAGAACATGTTGCCGACGTACAAATCGAGGCGCCCGTCGTGGTTGAAATCGGCCCAGCTGACGCTCATGCCGCTGCCCTGATCGACCACTCCGGCCTCGGCCGCGACGTCGACGAACCGGCCGTCGGTATTTCGATACAGACAGTTCTGTCCGTAGTCGTTCGCCACGTACAGATCGAGATCGCCGTCGCCGTCGTAATCGGCCCACGAAGCGGCCAGGCTGTGCCGGCGGTTGTTCTCGTCCAGGCCCGACGACTTGGTAACGTCGGTGAATTTCCACACGCCGGGCCGGGCCGGGTCGTGGTCGTTGCGAAAGAGAAGGTTCGCCCCGCCGTCATTCGCGTCGTGATAGCTGAACGGCTGCCGCTTTTCGCCCGGGCGGGCCCGCGCGCGGGCATAGTCGCAAGTCACGTACAAATCGAGATCGCCGTCGCCGTCGTAATCGGCCGCGCAGAGCGAATGCAAATCGGAGTCGGCGGTCGCAAGCGTGAGGACCGGATCGAATCTCGCCCGACCGTCGTTGGCCAGCACCTGCACGCCTTCGGCCGTGGCCAATACCAGATCCTGATCGCCGTCGTTATCCAAATCGACCAGCAGCGCGCTGGCGGTGTGGTCCAGCCAGTCGACGCGGGCCGATGCGGAGGCCTCGGATGCCGTGCCATCGGGACGTTGTAAGAACAATCGATTCGGCAAGCCGCCGGGCTGACAGACGTAGAGATCGTCCAGTCCGTCGCCGTTCACGTCGGCTACGGCCAACCCGTGCCGCTGGAAATAGAGCATCAGGTGGATGCGTTCGACGCGGCCCAGCCAGTGCTGCATCCCACGGGCGAGATGTTCTCGAAAGCCCGTCTCGCGGCCCAGCACCGACTGAAATACAAAACGTGTCGCATGAAAGACTTTTCTGGAAAAATACCTCGGAAAGCCGCAGAAATCAGCAATTCGGGCTGAAAACAACGCTCAGTGGGGCGATAAATCAACTCTAAAGTCACGCGCAGGGGCAAATGTGGAGGCGAACATCGAACATCGAAGTCGCAGGAAAATGCCGTTGCGGTCTGCTATCGGTTTCGATACTGTCCCGCACTAGGCTCACCGCACGCACTTGGCGCGACCCACACGATGACCGATCTACTCGTCAACTTCGTACCGACTGGGATGGTGCCGACCAAGCAGCAGACGCCCACGTTCCGCTTGATCCGCCGGAAATCGTTGACGAGGTGCTACAAGCCTATGAGGCGGGAATCGCCATCGTTCATCTGCATGCCCGCGACGCGGACGGAGCGCCGACGTATCGAAAAGAAGTCTACGCTCGAATCATCGAGGGCATCCGACGGCATGCCTCGGATCTGATCGTTTGCGTGTCGCTCAGCGGCCGAGATTTTTCGCTGATCGACGAGCGCGCCGATCCCTTGGATTTGGAAGGGGACTTGAAGCCCGACATGGGCTCGTTGACGCTCAGCTCGTTGAACTTTTCCGGCCAGGCCTCAATGAACAGCCCGCAAGTTATTGGGGAGCTGGCCCGGCGCATGTCGCGGCGGGGGATCTTGCCCGAGTTAGAGGTATTCGATCTGGGCATGGTCAATTATGCCAACTATCTGCTCCGCAAGCAGATGGCCGTGTCGGTTGCGATTGCGATGGGCGGCGGAGTGCGAATCGGCCTGGAGGATAATCTGCATTTGCACGGTCGACTGACGACGAACCGGGAACTTTTGGCCGTGGTTCGGGCTTTGGCGGATATTCACGGACGAGCGTTCATGTCGCCGGCCGCGGCCCGCGAGAAACTAGGGTTAGCAAAACATGACGAACACGCAATTCGTGATCATGGCGGGCGGCAAGGAACAGCGTTGGGGCCAATACCTGGGAGTCCACAAACATCTGCTCCAGGTCCACGGCGAGCGGCTGCTTGATCGCACGGTCCGGCTGCTGGGCGAGCGCGGCGCCGGTCAGGTCAAGATCGTTGCCCGGCATCCCGAGTACGATCTGCCGGGCTGCGAGCTGGTGTTTCCGCCCGACCTAGACAACGGCGGCGCCGTGGCTTCTCGCGATTTCTGGTCAACGGACGCCCGCACCACGGTGCTGTTCGGCGATGTGTTTTTCACCGACGAGGCGATGGACCGTATCTGTGCGATGGCGCCGAGTGAGTTTACGGCGATCGGTCGCTCGAAGGCCAGCGAAATCACCGGCTGCCCGTATGAGGAACTCTTCGGATTTTCGCTGTTGCCGGAAAACCACGCGCGCGTCGATCAATCGATCGCCCGCGTCAAAGCCGCGCTCGCCACGGGAGAAATCAAATCGTGCGGCGGCTGGGCGATCTATCGACATCTGCAAGGGCTGCCGCTGCGAAAACACCGCTGCCGGCACAATTTCCTGGACATCGACGACTTCACCGACGACTTCGATTTTCCCGAGGACTACGACAGGTGGATCGAACGTTTCGAGGGAAGATACGTGGCGCCGCCGTGGTGGCAATTCTGGAATCGGGCGGCGTAGTAACTGCAGCGTTAAGGCTGGAGCCTGGAGACTGGGGGCTGGGGGCTGGAGGCTGGAGAATGGAAAAGTCGGAAGCAAGATTTCCCTAGTCCCCAGTCCCCAGCCCCTAGTCCCCAAACGCCTCGCACGGCATCGGACTTCTCGACTTGGTGCTGAAGTGCTAACGCCCCGGAAAATCGGATTTTATGACGCGGGCCGGCACGCCCATCACCAGCGAATGGTCGGGAACGTCTTTGGTCACCACCGCTCCGGCGCCGACGAGGCAATGCGACCCGATGCGGATGTAGTTCAACACGGTCGCGCCGATTCCGATGTAGGTGTTGCGCTCGATGTTGCAGTTTCCGCCAACATGCACGCCCGGCCCGACCGTGCAATAATCGCCGAACTGCGTGTGGTGACCGATCGTTGCGCCGCGATTCACCAGGTTCCATTGCCCGAGCTTCGCGCCGGAGGCGATCACACTGCCGGCCATCACAACGGTTCCGCCCTGCGTCTTGGCATGGCGCGAAACGGTCGCCGAGGGATGAACCACGGACGCCGGCGCCGCGGTGCCGCCCGAGAGCACGGCAATCCGTTCGACCAACGATTGCCGCAGCAGCGTCGAAGTCATCGCACACACAAAGCGATCGACCGCACCGGGCGTCATCTCATCGATCGGCAAGATGCGCGCCTCTCGGCGTTCTTCCTGCTTTTCGCTCGCATCGTATTCGACATAGCCGGCGATCGCATAACCGGCCTCTTGGGCCACATCCGCCACTTCGAAGCCAAAGTCGCGGTAACCGATGATCCAGATTCCGTCCATGTTTTTTCCTCCGGGCATCCGTGGCGGCTTCATTCGGAACGCAAGACATACCTCGCGCGGTTATGAAGGACTCGTTTAACGGCAAGCCGCAGGCGACGGTGTTTTGAACGACGCCTGGGTTTTGAACGACGCCTGGGTTTTGAACGACGCCTGGCTTAGAAACGCAGTCGCCTGCGGCTTGCCGTTAAACGAAAAAATGTGTCATATTGATCGGCGAGCGGTGCATTCTGACCGCGAGCCCCGCAACATCTCAAGCTGTAGGTCTTGCGACAGCATAACAAAGCGGCCTGAACTTGGCTTGACGATGTCCGACGGCCTGCGACCCAACTTGTTTTCGCGTCCACCTTCGGCTAGAATAGGCAGTTGAAAATGATGTTGTTGTGCTCCCCACAAGAAACGGGCCGCCGAGGCAAATCTGGCCAACAGGGCTTGTCGAATGCGCTTTGGATTTCTCTGGATAGCAATGATCCTGGTCACCGGATCGGCCCTGGCCGACGAGCCGGCTTTGGCCCGGCGGCAGGTTGACTTCTTCGAGAAGAAGATCCGGCCGGTGCTGGTCAAGCATTGCTATGAGTGTCACGCGGCCGGCGCGAAGAAGCTTCGCGGCGGGCTGCGGGTCGATTCGCGAGAGGGCTTGCTCGCCGGCGGCGAATCTGGGCCGGCGGTCGTTCCGCGCGACGTCGAAGAGAGCCTGCTGATCTCGGCGCTGCGGCACGACGAATTTGAAATGCCGCCGAAAGGCAAATTGTCCGCGTCGGTCATTGCCGACTTCGAGCAGTGGATTCGAGACGGGGCCGTCGACCCGCGACGCGATGTTGCGAAGGCCACCAAAGCCAAAGCCATCGACATCGAAGCGGGCCGCGCGCACTGGGCTTATCAGCCGATCAAGGCACCGGCCGTGCCCCAGGTGAAGAACACGTCTTGGCCGGCGGGCGACGTCGACCGCTTTATCCTGGCCAAGCTGGAAGCGAAGAGCCTGAAGCCGGGCGCAGGCGCTGCGAAGATCGTCCTCGTGCGGCGCATCTATTTCGACCTGATCGGCTTGCCTCCCACTCCCGCACAAATCGACGCGTTCGTGCGCGATGAGTCGCCACTGGCTTACGAGCGGCTGGTCGATCGGCTGTTGGCATCGCCGCGTTTCGGCGAACGCTGGGGCCGGCATTGGCTCGACGTGGTGCGTTTCGCCGAGTCGTTGACGCTGCGGGGATTCGTGTTCAAGCAGTCGTGGCGATATCGCGATTACGTGATTGAATCGTTCAATAACGACCGGCCGTTCGATCGTTTCCTCACCGAACAGCTTGCGGGCGATCTGCTGAAGTCATCGTCGGTAAAGGAGCGGCGACGAAATCTCATCGCCACGACGTTCTTGACGCTGGGAAACACCAATCTGGAAGACCAAGACAAGCAGCAGCTTGAAATGGATTTTGTCGACGAACAATTAGACGTGATCGGTCGCGGGCTGTTGGCTCAGACCATCACCTGTGCCCGCTGTCACGATCATAAATTCGATCCGATCCCGACGCGCGATTACTACGCGCTGGCCGGCATTCTCAAAAGCGTGAAGGCCCTGCAACATGCGAATGTTTCCAAATGGGTGGAAGTTCCGCTGCCGACAGACGGCGAGGCGAAGCGGAAGCTGGACGTCCACCAGCAGACGATTGCCCGATTGACGGGTCGGATTGCCGAATTGAAAAAGCAGCTTGGCGGTGCTGCGAAAAACGCCTCGCCGCGATCGCCAACAATCGTGGCGGTTAAAGATCTGCCGGGCATCGTGGTCGATGATGCCGCCGCGCGCAAGGTTGGCGAGTGGACCAACTCGCAATCCAACAAGCAATACGTCGGTCTCGGCTATACGCACGACGGGGCGAAGGGAAAAGGCGAAAAGACGATCTCGTTTCTTCCCAAATTGCCACGCGACGGCCGGTACGAGGTTCGCTTCGCCTACAGCCACGGCACCAATCGAGCCGCCAAGGTGCCGGTGACCGTGTTCAGTGCGGATGGCGAGAAGACGATTCTGGTCGACGAGCGCAAGGCCCCGCCCATCGCAGGGCTGTTCATTTCGCTCGGTACATTTCGCTTTGAAGTGGCCGGGCAGAGTTTCGTCATGGTTTCCAACGAGAACACCAGCCGGCACGTCATCGCCGATGCCGTGCAGTTTTTGCCGGTCGATGAAGTCAGCAAGCTCGCTCCGAAGAAAACCGCGAAGAAAAAGCCGACAGTAGTGGCCAAGCCGGAAAACAAGAACCCAATGGACAAGCTGGCGGCCAAGAAGGAATTAGCGGCGGTTCAGGCGGAGTTGGCCAAGCATCGCAAGGCAGCACCGAGACGGCAGATGGCCATGTCGGTGCTGGAAATCGGCAGCGGCAAGGATCTGAAAATTCACATCCGCGGCAGCATTAAGAATCTAGGCGATGTTGTTCCGCGGGGCGTTTTGCAAGTCGCCACGTATGGAAACGCCCCCAAGATGCCGACCGACAGCAGCGGACGCCTGGAACTGGCCCAATGGATCGTCGATCCGCACAATCCGCTGACGGCTCGCGTGATGGTCAATCGAGTGTGGCATTGGTTGATCGGCGCGGGCTTGGTTCGCACGGTCGATAACTTCGGCACCACCGGCGAGCCGCCGTCGCACGCCGAATTACTCGATCACCTGACGTCGCAATTCATCAAAGAGGGCTGGTCCATTAAACGGCTGATCCGCACGATGGTGCTCTCGCGAACCTATCGCCTTTCGTCGGCCGGCGGAGTGGGAAAAGACGACCCGGAAAACCGCTTGCTGTCGCACGCCAATCGCCGGCGGATGGATGCCGAGTCGCTGCGCGATGCGATGCTTTCGGCCGCGGGAACGCTCAAGCTGCGGATGGGCGGGCCTTCGTTCCCGGCCAATCTCGCCAGTGACTACGGCTTCAAGCACAACCAATCACGACGCAGCGTTTATGCGCCCGTCTTTCGCAATAGCCTGCCGGAATTGTTCGAGGTGTTCGACTTCGCCAACCCCAGCATGGTCACCGGGCGCCGCAACGTCAGCACGGTTGCCACGCAGGCATTGTTTCTGATGAACCACCCGTTCGTCCGAACGCAAGCTCAGTTCACCGCCGAGCGTTTGCTGGACGAGACACGCAACAGCGAAAAGTCACGAATCGATAGCGCCTATCGTCTCACGCTGGGACGCCCGCCGAGTTCCGCTGAAATGGCACTTAGCGAGAAGTTCTTGCAATCGGTAACGAACGACACTGAAGAGGCCCGCAGCGAGGCCTGGACGCAGTTAGTGCAGTCGCTGTTTTCGACCATCGATTTTCGTTATCTTCGTTAGATCGTAACCCGAAGCGTAAGTTTTGAAGTATCGCTTTTTTAGTCCCGGAGGGACGACATCGAATAGCCTGGGGCGCCAGCCCCAGGGATAAGGTCGATTTTCCAGCGGAAGCCCCGGAGGGGCGACACCGTGCGACGTCATCCGATGTCGCCCCTCCGGGGCTTTCAGAACTTAATTCCACGATTTCCTGGGGCTCGCGCCCCAGGCTATTCGATGTCGCCGCTCCGCGGCTGTGTTGCGCAACTTCAAGACGCGGCAGACTTTGCGAACCGAGTGTCCTCGCTTACGCTTCGGGTTATGATGAATGTTTCTCAACCCCACACTGATCGCATGAACCAAACCAGCCACTTCATCACCCGACGCGAATCGCTCCGGCAAACCGCCTGCGGCTTTGGCGGCTTGGCATTGGCGGGGTTGTGCGCCGACTCGGCCGCCGCGGCTAATTCTCTGGCTGCCAAGAAGCCGCATTTGCCGGCCAAGGCCAAGCGGATCATCTTCCTGTTTATGCAGGGTGGGCCGAGCCACGTCGACACGTTCGACTACAAACCTTTGCTGGAAAAAGAAAACGGCAAGAAAATGCCGTTTGACGATGCCCGCACCATCGCCAACAGCGGCAAGCGCGGCACTTCGCAGCGCGTGATGAAGTCGCCGTGGAAGTTCAAGCAGTACGGGCAGTCCGCGCGCTGGGCCTCCGATCTGTTCCAGAACACCGCGCAGCATATCGACAAACTGTGCTTCATTCACTCCATGCACACCGCCGGCGTCGCCCACGGCCCGGCCACGCTGTTTTTGCATTGCGGTTCGACCAACTTCATCCGGCCGTCGTTTGGCTCCTGGGTCACTTACGGCCTGGGAACCGAGAACGAAAACCTGCCCGGCTTCATTTCGCTTTGTCCCTCGGCCGGCAACGGTGGCCCGCGAAATTATGGTAACGCCTTCCTGCCGTCGGTCTATCAAGGCACCGCCATCGGCAAGGCCGGCACGTCCGTCAAAGGCGCGACGATTCGCAATCTGAAAAACACCAAACTGACCCGCGCTCAGCAGCGGCGGCAGCTCGAACTGCTGCAGCGTCTCAATGCCGAACAGCTAGGGTCGGCCGCCGGCGACACCGAATTGGAAGCGGTGATTAGCTCCTTCGAGCTGGCCTGGCGAATGCAGAATAACGTGCCTGACGTGCTCGATCTAAATAAAGAGACCAAACAGACCCAGGCGATGTACGGCATTGGCGAGAAGGCCACCGACAACTACGGCCGCCAGTGTCTGATGGCCCGCCGTTTGTGTGAAGCGGGCGTGCGTTTCATTCAGGTCACCTACGGCGACAATTCCGCGAATCCCGCCTGGGACCAACATTCGAACCTTCCCAAACACGAGCAGCATGCCCGCGCGGTCGACAAACCGATTGCCGGATTGCTGCAAGATCTCCGTCAGCGTGGGCTGCTGGAAGACACCATCGTGTGGTGGAGCGGCGAATTCGGACGCACGCCCTACGCCCAGAAAAACGGCACCGGCCGAGACCACAACCCGGGCGGCTTTACCACCTGGTTGGCCGGCGGCGGCCTCAAGCCAGGCTTCTCTTTCGGCGCCACCGACCCGTTCGGGCACAAGGCGGTCGAAAACAAAGTTCACATGCACGATCTGCACGCCACGCTGCTGCATCTGTTGGGGCTCGATCACTTGCGGCTAACCTATCGTTACGCCGGCCGTGATTTCCGTTTGACGGACGTACATGGGAAAATTGTTAGCGCGATCGAAAGTTGATCGACCTTTTTTACGCGGCGCGGCGCTTGGCGGCTCGGATAAGCCGCTTGGGAAGCCAGGGCTCGCGAAGCACGTTCAGCGCGATGCGATCTTCGAGATTGGGCCGCAGAATCGCGGCCAGCATCAGCGGCAGATACCAGGCCACCTGCAATCCGCCGTCGTGGGCGTGCCAAAACTGGCAGCCGAGCATCACCGCGGCCGAGCAGCTCATCAATGTTCCCAGGTTCTTTTGGGCCGGCCAAATCGCCAGTCCAAAGGAGATCGCCAGAAAGCCGGCCAGCACCGGCAGACGATAGACGGGAATGATGAAGTCGAATGCCCAGAACCCCTGTAGATGCGTGTTGAGTACGTCGTTCCAGGGCGCAATAAAACCGAACATCTGCCGCAATTGGGCGAAGAAGTCCTGGCCACCTTCCGCGGAGAACGCCAAACATCCGACCATCACCGCGAGCGCCGCCAACACGCCAACACCGAAACGCAGCAGCCCCTTGCGCCAGTAGAATCCGCACCACAACGGCAGCAAGAAGATAGGATAATACATCGCCCCGGCCGCCACGCCGATCAAAACGCCCGCGGCCAACGGCCGGCGATAACAGACCACGGCCCAGACCAACAAGGCCGCCGGCAGCGCGTGATCGACCCGTCCGGTCATCATCGCCGTGTAGGGGATAATGAGATACAGAGTGGCCGCGGCGATGCCCGTCTTGACGTTGTCGAAGTGATAGAGACCGATCAGGATCAGTCCGATGACGATCGCCAATTGCGAGATCATGGCAAGAATCTTGGCCGTGCGAATCAACACGTCTGTCGCCGTCGGCGGGTCGGCCGGCTCCTCGAAGCGCTGGGTCGCAATGTCGGGCAAACGGCGCAGCGGCGGATAGCCGGGTCCGTGTATGGCAAGTTGGCCGTCTGGGAACTCGGCGGATGGCCGCGGTTGATCGACCTCGACAACCTCACCAACCGGCCGCGGGCTGTCGCTGGTGAGGACGTTGGCCATCAAGAAGACCAGCAGCGCGGCGCCCAAGAACGTCAACCCGCCGGAGGTGACGTTGGCTTCGAGCAGTGGCCGGCGAACCATGCCGGGGTCGATCAACATGCGAATCAGAAAGAAACCGCCGACGCAGAACAGCCAGATGAAGCCGACGACCACGTCGCTTTCGATGTTGCGGGCGCGGCCCGATTCCACGAGCAACAAGCCGGGGCCCAGAGCGATCAACCCTAGCAGGTCGATGTTGCGCACGCTCCACAGTCGGTTGAACTTAAAGAACAACCCCAGAATGAGCCACGACGAGAGGTAGACCCAAGTCGTGGGATGGACACTTTCATAATGTTGGAGGAATTCGCTCATTTTCCTGGCATCCGGCGTCCTGAAGGCCGCCTGATGCACGCATCGTGGCTCGCGCGATCTGCGTTGGACAACTCAGCGATGTTCCAACCTGGAGTGCAACCGTGAAGATACGCCCTTTTCCGTCTTTTGCAACCACCCAAACCACTCTGGTCGATACGGAAAGCCCCTTGTAAGTCCCGCAGCCCGCTCAGGTTACGGCCGAAAGGGCCGTTGCGCAGACGGTGCTCGCTGGCGGAGGTGACCGCCAAGCACGAGACCCACTACCTTAGTCGCCGCCGAGAACGCCCGAGTCACACGCCGCCTGGGCGGCTGAATCGGGCATTTCGTCAGAAAGCTGCCCCTCTTCACCGAGGGGTGAATCGGTGTGCGGAGACGCTCTTGAACGCTCCGTCGTCTCGCCGTGTTCCATCAAAGCGAATCGCGTTCACAGCGCCGCCTTGTCGGGCGGCGTTGACAATCCTCCTCCGCTCAGTACGATGGGTCTTGTGTTGGAACGAGTAAAGAGAACCCTGGAGCACACCGATGATCTCCCGCCTTATGAATCTGCTGCGCAGAAAATCGACGTCTCGAAGTCAAAGCACCGGGCAAGCAGCGCTCTGCCTGGAACCGCTCGAAGCGCGCCGGCTGTTGGCCGTCACGCGGTTCGGCGTGATCGGTGACTATGGGCTGGACGGGCCGAACGAGGCCGCGGTGGCCGACCTCGTGAAGAGTTGGGATCCCGATTACGTCATCACAGTGGGCGACAACAACTACGCGTTGGGCGAAGCGTCGACGATCGACGACAATATCGGCAAGCACTACCAGGAGTTCATTGGCAATTATCAAGGTAGCTTTGGGACCGGTTCGCCGAGCAATCGCTTTTTTCCGGCGCTGGGCAACCACGACTGGGAAACGGCCGGCGCGCAGCCCTATCTCGACTATTTCGATCTGCCCGGCAGCGGGCTGAGCAACAGCTCGGGTAACGAGCGTTACTACGACTTCGTACAGGGGCCGGTCCATTTCTTTGCCCTCGACAGCGACTCGCGCGAGCCGGACGGGCAGACCAGCACGTCGACGCAGGCCCAGTGGCTTGAGCAGCAGTTGGCCGCCTCGACGGCGCCGTTCCAAGTTGTTTATATGCACCACGCGCCGTATTCTTCCGCCGAACATGGCTCGAACGCGACGTTACAGTGGCCGTTCGAGCAATGGGGCGTCGACGCCGTTCTGGCCGGACACGATCACTCCTACGAACGGCTCGACATCGGCGGACTGCCGTATTTTGTCAACGGTGTTGGCGGGCACAGCCTGCGATCGTTTCCGACCATCACCGCCGGCAGCCAGGTGCGCTACAGCGACGACTTCGGCGCGATGCTCGTGACCGCGGACGAGACCGCAATGACGTTCGAGTTTTATGCGGTGGGCGGCGGCACGCTGATCGACACTTACACCGTCACGGTCGGCAACACCGCCGATGAAACGCTCGTGGCGGCCGGCGCCGAGTGGAATTACCTGGACGACGGCACCGATCAAGGAACCGCGTGGATCGAGCCGACGTTTAACGACGGCACATGGGCCTCTGGGCCAGCGGAGTTGGGTTACGGCGATGGCGACGAGTCGACCGTGGTGAGCTTCGGGCCGGACACGAGCAATAAGTACGTGACCACATATTTTCGCAAGACGCTGAATGTTACCGACGCGGCCGACGTGCTCAATCTGACGTTGGATCTGAAACGCGACGATGGGGCCGTCGTCTATCTCAACGGGCAAGAAGTCATCCGTAGCAACATGCCC